>CAMYJD010000003.1:157415-158296 GCA_947258655.1 uncultured Gammaproteobacteria bacterium
TCGTTTCAAAGATTGCTTCATTGCATTCGCAATGACAATTAATCATAGTGTCATCGCGAGGCGCGGGTTTGGCGCCGTGGCGATCTGTCAGGCTTCATGTCTATACATCTAAGCGCAGCATTCCGGTATCCGGAAAAAACACACCAACTACACAACACAAAGCAGCCAGCCCGGATTGATCACTGACTGCTATGTGTTGCTGACATGTCAGCCTTATTGCACGCTGACCCAGTTCAGGTTCAGACCACCGCTATCAAACATGATACGCATGACCTGCGGCCCGGCATTGAGCGTGACCGGCACACTGATGGTCTGCCAGTTCTGCCAGCCACCGGTGTTCGGGATCGCGATCGGACCACTGACATCGACGCCGTCCATCTCGATATGCACCTGTTTGCCGTCTTTCGGTGTCGCGATACGTAAGCGCAACGTAAAGTTTCCGGCACTGGCGACATCGACCGTATGCTCGAGCCATTCGCCGCTCCTGTTGGCACCGACATAGAAGCCTTCGCTGGCGCTGTTGAAGATATCGACATCATCAGTGCGCAACTGACCGCCGCTATTGCCGGCCGTGCTGTCATGATAGGCAATGCCTTCGCCACCGAGGTCATAGTGCTCGGCCTCGATCTGGCCCGGGATCGGGGCCGGGCTGCCATTGAACGGCAACTGCCCACCGCCGGGCGGATTGACCGTGATCGACACGAGTTCGTTGTCGCTCAGACCGCCGCCGTTGCTGTCGGTGACGATGATATTGACGTTAAAGGTACCGGACGTAGCCGGGGTCCAGGTGAAGCTGCCGGTACCATCGAAGTTATCGACAAGGGTTGAACCAGCCGGGGCACCCGGAGCACTGAAGCGCAACGCGCTCAATGGACCGTCAT
>CAMYJD010000004.1:0-7628 GCA_947258655.1 uncultured Gammaproteobacteria bacterium
GGCTGGGTAGACTCGTACTCGGTTACGAAAAGGATAAAGTGAAAATTTTTGGTGCTACGCTGTTTTAAAACAGCATCAGCTAAAGCAGGTTTTATTAGCTATGTCAGATACAATTGAAGACGAAAAATTCGTTGAGCTAAATTATAAGGTCGTCGATGACAAAACCGGTGATGTCCTCGTTACGGTTGATTATCCATTAGGTTATGTTCATGGCGTCAATGATGTTATGTCAGAAGAAGTGACCAAACATCTTTATGGCAAAAAAGTCGGTGATATCATCGAGGTGCCGATTGACACTACACTGTTATACGGCGAAAGAGACGAATCGCTGGTGTTTACCGATCGTATCGAAAATGTCCCTGAGGAATTTCATGAAGTTGGCATGACTATCACCATGGAAAACGAGAAGGGTGAGCCCAGAAGCTTTATCGTCACTCGTTTTGATGACAAGACCTTAACTGTCGATGGTAATAATCCGCTTTCTGGCAGAGAAGTCACTTTTGTATTGGAAGTTTTATCTATACGTGATGCCACCGATGAAGAAATCGAGCTTGGTGGTGCTGTTGGCGCGGATCCTGATATCAATGAAATTCTCGACCGGGCAGAATGAAATACTCAAATAATTACATTTTATACCCTGTAAACAGGGTATTAGAGCGTGCGATAGCTGCCTCATTAGGGCTGTTGAGTGAAGAATTTGTCGAGGCCGCCAGTCCAGACAGTAGTGTGACCGTTGCGGATGTTTTTCTCCACGCACGTGGTAACTATGAGCAGCGTAGTTTCAGTTCCAATATTCTTGAACCTTTGCGCGAGGCTTTAGAGGCATTGCTGACAGATGAATATCGCGAACAGGAACCATCAGCCTGGGCCGAGACCCAGAATCGTCTTGGAAATATCATTGCGGCACTTGCACAGCAGCAAAGAGATGTTGAATTGTATGAAAAGGCCATTCAGTGTTTCAACAATGCGCTAGAAGAGTTGAGCCAGGAAAAATCCCCCCTTGAATGGGCAAAGACGCAGTATAACCTGGGCACGGCAAACCAGGCTCTAGGGCGGCTACTCGATGAAACAAAACCATTAAAAACCGCTGTAGATGCATATACCAATGCTTTGCTGGTTTGGTCGCGAGAAGAGTCTCCCGAAGACTGGATGACTACCATGCATCAGCTGGGCGCTACTTTCCATACATACGGAAAACTTCTTGAAGGTAACCGTACTTTTCAAAAGTCCGTTGTCGCCTATAAAAATGCCCTTGCAGAACTTGATGCCGATAATTACGCTTTCGAGTTAGCCGCTACCCACAATAACCGTGGTGCAGTACTGCATCATTTAGGTGAATCAGAAGAAAATCCAGATCGCATGGAAGAGGCAATAAGAGCTTATGAGACTGGATTGACAGTAATTATGGAGCAGCAGTTGCCCTTCCATTTGGCAGTCATCTGTCGAGTGAATAAGGCGACAGCGCAAAATGTACTGGCAGAATTAACAAACGATGCTGTGCTTGCAGAAGAAGTGGCAGATGAATTTGAATTAATTATTGAATGTTTTCCGCATGCCCTCCAGCCGCTCTGTTTAAAGCATTGTGAAGAGCAGCTGAAGAAGGCGCAGTCACAGGTAAAAGCATAGCGGCGGCTGAAGTTAAATTCGCTCAGAAAGTTTGTAGTCCACGTTAATAAATGCACCAATATCAGCACAAAATTTGATTACTCGTGCACCGAAACCGACATCTGGAGTATTTTCATCCTTATCAATAGACAAGGTTAATACTATGCTGATCCTTGGGGATAAGTTATGGCTTTTACAGATTTCGATAATTTTGTCCTTAGCAGGTTCAATTTTTTTAAGAATTTCATCATCGATGAGTTTGTAAATATCGAGATCTTGTGTTTCAGAAGTTATTGTTTCTGTTGAGAATTCCCATGAGCTGATGACGGGCTTGTCCAGGCTGCTGCTTGCACCAGCATCATTGGTTGAGGTGGGCTCTAGCCCAAGCATGCTTGTGATGTCATCTGGATTGAAATGGTAGCCCACAAGTGCAAAGTACGCCCGTGCTTTATTCGATGCCAAGATAAATTCCTCTTTAAAATTAGTATATACGACAGCGGATTATAACGTATAGGCTGAATAGATGCGGTGCTCTAATTGAAAATTACGTAAAATAGAGGGAAAAGATAAATCAATTAACTCCATTGTGGAAACCAGCTTTATTAAATATAAGAATACCCGATTAAAAAAATATTATAGAAATACCCTGTTATGTTTCTGCTTCAAAAGATGTAAAATTACAGATATATCAAGATAGTTATCAGTTGCGAGAGTTGGCTAATGAAGTATGTTTAGCGAACGGGGGCTAAGTTTGTCGTCAGTAGAAATACCAGAAAAAAAGCGAGATCCTAATAACCCATGCCTGTTTTGCGGTGATCCGCGTGGGGTATCATTGCAGAATGAACTGGCTTACAGTGCCCGCGATACCTATGCGGTGAGCCCGGGTCACACCGTGGTCATTCCACGTCGCCATGTCGCCAGCTTTTTCGACCTGACGCCCGAAGAGGTGGCTGCCTGCATGGAGCTGATAACCGAGGAACGCAAGTTGCTAGACGAGGAGTTCAAGCCGGATGGCTACAATATCGGCGTTAACGTGGGACCGGCGGCCGGGCAGAGTATCTTCCATGTCCACATTCACATCATTCCCCGCTACAAGGGTGATGTCGAGAATCCCCAGGGGGGCGTGCGGCATGTGATACCAAAGAAGGCGCATTATACGCGCTAGAATAGTATAATATAGTCAGTTTAAGTGGGAGGGACTGACATAGCTGTTGAAATTCCTCCCGTTACAACCATTAAGGAGTCATGATTATGAGTGATAAACCATTTACTAGACCAAAAGTACCCGAAGGCAAAACAGAGTATGTAACAACTACACAGAAAGAGATTGTGCCTGGAAAGTTTCATGTTGGCTATGAAACCACCTGGATATCTTTCCAGAAAGAAGTACCCTACAGCACCCCCAAGAAGCCTTAATCCAGTCAGCCGTACGTACCTGGAAGGGTTGCGCGGCTACTTCTTATTTGGGGTCAGAGTAAAAATACATATACATAGAATTATGTAGAGTTTTTACTCTGACCCCAAATACTATATTCATTCTCAACTCCAGGCTGTTCTGAATCCCAGTATTATTTATCAATGGCAGCAAGTTTTGCCAATATTTCAGATGTAGCTGCCTCGTGATCTGCGATAGCAGCACGGACTTGAGCATCCTCATCATTGACCATCAGCATGAGAACTTCGGGAGTAGCATTGTAGTTTTTTGCTGTAAGCCGGCGTACCTCTACATCTTTGTCTTTGGCCAGGATTTTAAGCACACTGGGAAACATGAATCCGCATTTAGCCAGACGTAGACGTACTGCCGTGTCCGGGTCTTTAGCCATAGGTAGTTTTGATGCTTCAGGTGCATCAATATTCAATGCCAGGGTTTGACGTACATGTGAATCCTGATCTGATGATAGTTCAATCAGTGCTGCATCAGGTGATGCACGATTGCCCGCTACAGCTGCGCGAATGGTAGGATTTGTATCTTTGGCCAGCTGTTTCAAACGCTCCGGTGGTGTAGTAGGCAAACCTGCCTGTACAATTTTATCTCTCAGAGAATCACCAGCCTGTGCCGATGTGGTTAGTGCCAGCGACAACAGGCCGAACATACTTATAAATAATAATATAAAACGATTTCTAGACTTGATCATGTGCTTGCCCCCATTAACTAGAAAGAAGATTTGATGTGTATGAATATTAATATCCACATCTATTTAATTCACACATCAATCATCAAATATCACAACGAATTAATATACTTATAAGGTGAAGCGTAGACTAATCCCATTGGCGTAGATGCCAATAGTCTATAATAAGAGCATAGGAGGAAACACCATGATCAGTCAACGGTATACAGCAGAATTTAAACACGAAGCCCTACGGTAAATGGTCATTTGGGATCAGGTTGGACTTCCCTCGCTTTAATGGACGCTCCAAAACAGGGATTGAATTTCACAATGCTAGATATGGAAAAAATTCAGTATGAGCAGAGCAGAGGTGTTGCTGGTTTACGATAAGGAGTGTCCTGCATGCAATAACTATTGCCAGATGATCCGGATTAAAGAAAGTCTGGGTGACCTGAAAATAGTCAATGCGCGAGAACAAAGCGACATTATGAGGGAAATAACGGAGCAGGGGATAGATATTGATCAGGGAATGGTTCTGAAATTAGGGGGAGAAATATATTACGGCGCAGACGCCATACAAAAGCTCGCCTTAATCAGTACACGCGCGGGTATATTTAACCGGGTGAATTATTGGCTATTCCAATCCAGAATACTAGCACGAACTCTTTACCCGGTATTGAGATACTTTCGTAATCTTCTCCTCAAGGCGCTTGGCAAAACCAAGATTAATAATTTGGGCGTGAATGGTAATGATAAGTTCTAGGAATAAAAGATGACTCCCGTTTAGTGGTCTTGTCTGTTATTATTCGTGGGTATAAAAATGTGTGGCCACGTAGTATTCTACTAATTCACGACCATGTTGCATATATTGAAACTACTCATACCTGCGTTAATCCCTTCATGGAATTTCTTCGATATCATCGCACCTTCGCCGCGTGTTCAATACGCGCTACTCGAGTCGGAAAATGAGACCTCGCATGAATGGTATGAATTTCGTCCGCGACCGGCGCATTTGTCATTCTTACAAATGCTTGGGCACATGCTGTGGAATGCAAAATGGAATGAATCGATGTTCGTGGTCAGCTGTGCTGAACGCCTGATGGAGCAGCCGACACAGCACAGTGAAGATGAAATAATGCAGCGTATTATCAGTGATCTTGTTGGCGCTAGCTCGAAAATACAGCTGAATACGGCAACACATCTGCAATTTAGATTATTAGTAGTAGAGCGACAAGGCGCAGCACTGGAGCAAGAAGTTGTGTTCTATTCACGTATCCAGCCATTGCCCGCGCGAGATGCAGTGTGAGTCTGGACTATGCCATCCGCCTGACAGAAATGCTGATGGGCTTTGCATTCGCCCAGCAGTGTATCGAGCAC
The DNA here is from genome assembly GCA_947258655.1 of uncultured Gammaproteobacteria bacterium. Classification (GTDB taxonomy): domain Bacteria; phylum Pseudomonadota; class Gammaproteobacteria; order JAADHQ01; family JAADHQ01; genus JAADHQ01. The sequence goes on from CAMYJD010000004.1 coordinate 5,094, forward strand.
TTCAAATCACAAGCTAGTGAACGCAACTTGTTCATCGTGCGCCTGCTCTTGGCGATAATGCTCATTATTGGCTTTCAAACTAGATGGGTGGCTGCTTTATTATTGCTACTGGGTTTAGCGATCCTGCGCCGGTTTCAGGGGCCTTATAATGGTGGCGCCGATCGCATGAGTTTGCTGATCCTGTGCTGTCTATGTCTGGTTTATATTGCGCCCACGCAGCGCTGGCAAGAAGTTGCTTTCGGCTATCTCGCCTTTCAGCTGGTTTTGTCATATTTTATTTCAGGTTGGGTAAAGGTAGTGAATAAGGATTGGCGTAATGGCCACGCCTTACGCGATGTTTTTCTGTTTTCCGCTTACCCTGCCAGTGAGTCCTTGAGACAGTGGTCAAAATCTGCACGCTTACTTTTATTCATGTCCTGGGGCGTAATGCTTTTTGAATTACTGTTCCCCATCTCGCTGTTCTCAAGCACCAGCCTGGGCATTGCACTCATCATTGCTGCCGCCTTTCATTTCGCTAATGCCTGCCTGTTTGGCCTGAATCGTTTTTTCTGGATTTGGATCGCCGCCTATCCGTCTATTCTATGGTTTCAACAGCGTATTTTTATTACGCTATAACTAAATCAAAATCGAGCAAATCAGGAATCATGAAAAAAGGGGCTGGAGTGCACCCGGCAATATATATGTTTATAGATTAACTCTGAACCCAATATTCATATAGTACGTAGCTAAGCCTGACAGCTTGCAATTCGGATTAAGTATTGTCATATGGTATTGGCAAATATCCCACATTTATTATTATGCTTAATAGCGTTTAATGAAAATAAACGCTTTCCTCGATATTCTTCCATGAAATAGCCGTTTTCTCATATGTGCATATATCACAAAGCAAACGCTACTAAATCACAGCCAAGCCAGCTCTCATATCGTAAATTAAATACAACGAAAGGGATATCACAATAGATCTCTCCGCAATCAATACAGGACAGTGGCGTAAGCGGTTATTAAACACAACAAATATAGGTAACCAACATGAAAAAATATATGAGAGGCATAGCTGATCCATTTACACTCGGTTTGATTGTTGCTTTAGTCGGTGCAGCAACCGTCACAACTGTGCATGTTGAAGAAAAATCGAACATAGTTCAGAGTGCCGAAACAAGCCAATCACCAAATACTCTGGTGATGTTGAATGAAGATAATGATGAATAGGAAAGTATATATAGGGGTTGGTGACGAATCAGAATGATTTGTAGCCGATTCCATTTATTGATCATTCGCAGAAAAAACCAACAAAATCGGAGCAAGGACAATGATGAATTACTCAAACACAAAACAAATGAAGCACATCAGCAACTCAAACCCGACATTGATTTATCGTGGTATTGAACATAATAACTCGACTAACATTCCAGGCGAAATACAGAAACAAAACAAGTACAGTCAGAAAATTTATCGCGGTTTTGAATATGATCGTATTAATGAAGTTGATATTTATTTCGCTGAAACCCAAAAACGTGAACCGGTCATGGTGTACCGTGGCATCAAGAACAGGGGCGCTATTTTATAGCCCAAACGAGCGCTTTCAGGTATTAAGTTATATGTTTTATTGATGAAAACTCGTTATTATTATCTGGTAATCCTGGTCCAAGGCGGTCATTCAAGGCAGATTACAGCGCTGCTATGACACAAATAGTTTGGTTAGATCACAGATTTTGCTAATATTAGTTACTACTGTGGTTTGACTCGAATGGACTTACTTGAGGCAATTAAGTCATTATTTTCGTCATTGCGAGGTACGAAGCAATCCCTATCAAAGGGGGTGAATAAGCTAAAGATTGCCACGCTATTGCTCGCAATGACGAAATATAGCTATTATATCGCATAAGTTAAGTCCCATTCTGGTCTGACTCCACTAATTAAATTAATGTTGCTGGTCATAAGTAGTACATGGATATATTAACCCAGGGCTTACTGGGTGGCGTGTTAGCGCAATCAGTGGCCAAAAAAGAAGAAAAAAAGCTCGCCTCATTTATTGGTATTGGCGTATCATCGCCATTTCACACACTCACTGTTTTTTGTCCCCATTGGGGCGGCGATAGCGCTGATACTATTGTGGCCATTTCTCAGGTCCCGTATAAGCACAGGGCGCCTCTACCTGTTTTGTCTGGCAGGTTATAGTATGAGCGGTGTGCTGGATGCCTGCACCAGTTATGGGACGCATCTTTTCTGGCCGCTATCTGACGAGCGTGTGGCATTTAATATTATTTCGATCATAGACCCCGTATTCACATTAATATTGCTGATGTCACTGCTGTTGGGCCTTCGTATCAAGACCAAACGGATAGCCCATATAGGTTTGTTATTGGGTAGTGCTTACCTGGTACTGGGCTTTGTACAGTTGCAGCGCGCACAGGTACTGGCTCAAGAGTTAATTCAGAAGCGGGGACATGTGGCTGTAAAGCATATCGTCAAACCAACACTCGCTAACGTCGTGTTATGGCGTTCGGTGTATATGTTTGACAATCGTGTTTATGT
>CAMYJD010000004.1:7643-204925 GCA_947258655.1 uncultured Gammaproteobacteria bacterium
TATTGTATGCAGACATTCAACGTTTCACGACGTTTTCAGATGGTTTTGTCGCCTTCGATCCATCACAGAAGCATGTGCTAGGTGATATGCGTTACAGCATGCTGCCTGTTAGCGTCAAGCCACTATGGGGTATCGTGATTAATGCCGAACATCCGCAAGAGCATGCCGATTATCGTTTCTTCCGTGATAGCAGCGCTGATGCAAGGAAAACGTTTATTAATATGGTGCTGGGCAGGTGTGCGAATGCAGAATGTGCGTAGTGATGTATAACATTAAATATGTGGAGCCAGATTACTGTTGATATAAAGTCTCAATAATTCATTAGCTTAGAGTCATATATTTATTGTCTGCGAGGACTGCAAAAAGCGTATCGGCTTGAATGAGACGCTTGCCCGGTAGTCTGAATAGCCATATCATCAATGCGAATGGGAGGTTCCTGATGATGAAATGTGTTCAATTTTTTCTCGGTCTGGGCGCTGCGTTGACATTTCTCACTACGGTCGATCAAGCCCAGGCGTTCGAGCTAAGTTTTGAGGCGCACTCGCCATCCGTATTTGCCCAGCCTCATGACATCACGTTGTCACCCGATCAACGCTATCTGTATGTCGCCGATAACAACAACGACCGTATTGCGGTGTTGGAGCCGATTTCGTTGGCCGTGGTGGGTAGCTTCGCCAATGGTGAAGTCAGTGAGCCGCACGATGTCGTTTTTCAGGCGGACGGAAAGTTACTGGTCGCGGACACCGGGAATAGTCGCATTGCTATCTATGACGTGACGGGTGCAAAAGGGCGATTGGTTGGTGAAATCAAGGGTGAGTTCACACGCCCTGAAGGTGTGGGGATTCACCCGAATGGGCGTATTTATGTGACGGGTGCCGGTTCCGGTAATATCGTTTCCCTGGCCAACGGCAAGACTGTTTCCAAGGTAGGTGGTTTATCTTCTCCGCATGATGTTGCCATTGCAGCGGACGGATCAGTCTGGATCGCCGATGCGGGTAACGATCGTCTAGTGCAGATGAATGAAGCACTGAAGACACTCACAATTATCGAAGGCGCGCCTTATCGCTTCGATGGTCCGCGTTATCTGGATTTTGACAGCCAGGGCCGTTTGTTTGTCGCCGACAAATATGCGCACAAGATAAAGGTACTGGCACCAGACAACACACTGATGTATACACTGGGTCAGGATCGCGCTGGACTGGGACCGGGGATGTTTGACAGACCAGAAGGGGTCGTCATCTACAAGCAGCATGTGTGGTTTTCAGATACCTACAATAATCGTATTGTGCGTTATCGCATCACTGAATAACATTGCATCTTCAAGGGAGCTATTATGATCTTTACCAGCATGATGAAAGCACGGAGAGATTGAATATGAAGCCAGATAACAGTATTGCATGGATACTGATACTGTTCGTTTCTCTCGTTCCAGCCAGCACCATCGCGGGTGAAAATGAGCTGATTCAGCAAATGCGCTCCGGTGCAGTAGTGCTGATGATCCGTCATGCCCTGGCACCGGGTATTGGCGATCCGGAAGAATTTAGACTCGATGATTGTTCTACCCAGCGTAACCTGAATGAACAGGGGCGTGAGCAGGCACGGGGCATCGGAGAATGGTTGCGGGTGCGTGGCATTCGGCATGTGCAATTATATTCCAGCCAATGGTGTCGTTGTCTGGACACGGCGCGTCTGATGAATCTGGGTGTTGTCACGCCATTGCCGGCATTAAATTCATTTTTTGAACGACCTGAGGATCGTGCGCCTAACTTATCCGCTTTAAGAAAGTTCATTCGTGACAATGCGAAACCGGGTGAGCTGATCATCATGGTCACGCATCAGGTCACCATCTCGGGTATTACTGATAAATGGACGGACTCGGGGCATGGTAAATTAATCCGGTTTGACCTGACAAATAGTATAGAATTGCTGGGCGAACTCGATTTTAATGGTAAATCCTGGTAAGCAGAGTGAGATCGATATCGATGATTATCCCTTATAACGAATTATCGGAAGATGTATTACAAGCCCTGGTTGAAGACTTTGTTACGCGTGAGGGTACTGATTACGGCCAGGAAGAACAGAGTACACAGGAGAAAGCAGAGCAGCTTTTAGCACTACTGAAAGCAGGAGAATTATTGATTACATATAACGAAGACACAAAGAGCTGTGGGCTTATTACCAAAAATCAATAGCCTCAGTCTCGTTTGTAAAGATAAAAAACCATAATAATCAATATATTAATGGCCTATGAAAGACAATAGTCAAGCGTTATTAACACCCTAAACGTGATACTGCTCAATCTGGGCGAATGGCTTTTTAATACACAACTAGCGTAATCACGGTGGCTATAACAATCATTACTACGGCTTCTATTGCTAGAGACGTCAATGAGAATTTTGACCGTGAATACTTAAGTTCTGATTTTGCGTCAATATAGTTCAATGATTTTCACCTTGCAGAAATATACACATTGTATATACAATGTAAACAATATATAAAAAAAGTCAAGTATACCCATGTCAAAACAGAAAGTTATTAACTTCAGAATTGATGCTGACATCAAACAAAAGGCCAAAAAACTCGCTGAAGCAGATGGTCGTAGCCTCTCGAACTGGATCACCCGCTTGATCGAGCGCGAGATTCGCCGGAGTAAAAAATAATCAATCGGCCATACTCGAATGACTAAACCATATTATTATTAGTCATTCCATGACAAATACATCGGCATATTCGAGTATTACTTTAGCGAGCGGTAGAAAGGGGGGTAACTAAGCTTAGGCATTTTTATTGGTCATAGACGCCTCATATGGAATTCTCATTTACCGCATGCCGATATGTTTATCCTCATGACGTTAGAGCTAATCAAATACAAGCCTGTATTTATCTTGCACATGGAAAAACCGGGTTAGAGCACATTAAATATTTATAACAGGAACAATTGCTCTCGGGCACTTATTTAATATATTTTATTTAGTATCAGTTTTTGGAGTCTGGATTCGCGGATGAATGAAGATCGTTTGCAAGTGGTATTGATCGGGGCGGGTATTATGAGTGCCACATTAGGCGTATTGTTAAAACAACTCATGCCCGACGCGCGGATCTCGCTGTTTGAATGCCTTGATAAGGCCGCTGCAGAAAGCTCAGATGCTTTAAATAACTCGGGTACAGGGCATGCGGCCTATTGTGAGCTCAATTATACCCCGCTGCAAGATGGACAAGTAGACATAACAAATGCGCAATATATCGCGGAACGTTTTGAGGTGTCCAAGCAGCTGTGGGCCTTCCTGAAGGAAGCGGGTGCGATTTCATATCAGGATCCGTTTATCAATGCGGTGCCCCATATGAGTTTTGTATGGGGCGATGAGAATACAGACTTTCTGCGTAAACGCTATGAGGCAATGTGTAAGGCTCCTATCTTCCAGGATATGCAGTATTCAGCCGATCCTGCTGTAATCCGGCAATGGGCGCCCTTGATTATGGAAGGGCGCGATAACACTTCGGTCCTGGCTGCGACAAAAATGGATGCCGGGACCGATGTCGATTTTGGTGCGATCACACGGGATATGGTCCGCTATCTGGAGCATTCTGAAGATGTCGAAGTTCAACTTGCGCATCGGGTTGTCGATCTTGTAAAACAAAAAAACGGTCGCTGGCGAATACTGGTTGATGATGTCGATAAAAAAACGCAAAAGGAAATCGATGCAGATTATGTGTTTATTGGCGCAGGTGGTGGTTCACTCCCGTTGCTGCAAAAAACCGCTATCGATGAGGCAAAAGGCTACGGCGGCTTTCCTATCAGCGGTCAGTTCCTGATGTGTAGCAATCCGGGTATTGTGCAAAGGCATCTCGCGAAGGTCTATGGCAAGGCCGAAGTAGGAGCACCGCCGATGTCTGTGCCGCATCTTGATACTCGCATAATTGGTGGTCAGCGGATCCTTTTTTTCGGGCCCTATGCCGGGTTTACTACCAGATTTCTGAAGAATGGATCGTTCCTGGATTTACCCTTATCAATAGGTATGAATAATATTCGGCCCATGCTTGCTGCCGGGATGCGCAACAGGGACCTGACAGCTTACCTGATAAAGCAGGTTATGCTGTCATCTGAACAGCGGTTTAAGTCATTGCAGGATTATTATCCCGATGCGAAGCCCGAGGACTGGACGTTGACCGTAGCTGGTCAGCGTGTCCAGGTCATACAGAGGGATAAAGGTGGTGGTGGTGTGCTTAAATTTGGCACCGAGATCGTCACCTCGGCAGATGGGTCTGTTGCGGCACTGTTGGGAGCATCGCCAGGTGCATCAACCTCAGTATCCATTGCGTTGGACGTGCTTACACACATGTTCCCAGAGAAAATCACTAGCCAGTCATGGCAGCAGACCTTAAAGAAAATGATTCCGAGCTATGGCGAGTCCTTGATCGATAATGATGACCTGTGCTTAGCCACAAGAGCACGCACGCATGCGATCCTTGGCTTGAGCTGATACGGCTTATTATGCCCTCGCTTGTAGCTGTCGCGCTGCCGTACTAAAGGTTAAATAGCTGGCAACGAGTATTGCCGGTACACCGAGTAAAGCGGCATAACTAAAGAACCATGCATAACCATAGGCCTCCACAATCACGCCTGAAAAACCGCCGAGAACTTTCGCCGGCAGGGTCATTAGCGAACTGAACAGGGCGTATTGCGTGGCGGTGTAGGCCGCATTGGTCAGGCTGGATAGATAGGCAATAAAGGCTGCCCCGGCCAGGCCGCCGGAAAAATTATCTGCACTGATGACAATGGCTAGCCAGACCTTTTCGGGGCCCAGTGTCGCCATGTAGGTAAACAATAAATTGGTTACTGCAACGAGTACTGCGCCGAGAATCAATGGTCGGTGGATCCCGTAACGCACGACCAGGATGCCACCCGCAGCCGCACCGCCAATCGACATGAAAAAACCAAAAACCTTGGCGATGTTGGCAATGTCGGGCTTGCTGAAGCCGAGGTCAAGATAGAAAGGATTAGCCATCACACCCATGGTGATATCCGAAATACGGTAGATACCAATGAAAAACAGAATAATCAGGGCCAATTTTCCATAGCGCGTGAAAAAATCGACAAACGGGCTAACCACCGCACTGCTGAACCAGTCCAGAAAGCGCTGCAGGCGTGAGGGCATATGACCGCCATGGCTGATGACGTCGGCAGTGTGTGCCTCACGTTCACGCGTTGCTGCTGAAACCTTATGTTCAGGTTCACTGATCAGTAATACCGTTACTATGCCAACGCTCATCAGTGCGGCCATGACCATGTAACTCAGTGACCAGCTTGAAAATTCGGCAATATAAAACGCGCCAGCCCCGGCGACCAACAAGGCAAGGCGATAACCCAGAATATAGGTGGCGGCCATCGCGCCCTGGTATTCCTTATCGATAATTTCAATACGATACGCATCCAATGCAACATCCTGGGTTGCTGAACTGAACGCTACCAGCAAACCGAACACTGCCATCATCGTTAAGTCGATGCGCGGGTTCGTTATGGCCATGCCTAGCAGGCCGCAAGCGATACCCAGCTGCGCGGCCAGCATCCATCCGCGGCGTTTGCCTAGGAGTCTCGTCAGCACAGGGAATGGCAAGCGATCGATCACCGGTGACCAGATCACTTTAATAGAATAGGTAATGCCGATCCAGCTAAAGAAGCCAATCGTCGCTCGACTGACACTGGCCTCAGTCAGCCAGGCCGACAAAGTTGAAAATACGAGCAGAAACGGCAGGCCAGCGCTGAATCCGAGAAATAACATCGCAATCACGCGCGGTTGTGTATAGACCAGAAGCGCCTCGCGCCAGCTATGCATGGGGGGCAGTACAGTCAAATTGTCCTCCAGTTTTTCTTGTTTTCAGCCCCTACTTTAGCATGTTTATGCCATATGAATTAGTCAAACGGGATTTGATCAAGGGATTAAGGTGTCTGGGATTAGGGGGGGCATGGGTGATAGTACTTGGAAGTCTGTTGAACCAGGGGGTGCGTTAAAACTGGGAAAAATGGTTGATTTCTGTTCTGGTATTTTAAATTTAGAACTCTGACCTCAGTAAAACATTAATAATATGTAAAATGACCTGTAGTATGTATATATCTGATAAGTATTTACATGAATATAGCTATAATTTTTTCGTAAAGGGTATTTGCTTTATATGGTTTCACGATATATCCATCGATTCCAAACGCAATGGCCTGCCTTACTTTATCTAGCTCAGCAGTCGCTGTCACCATCATGAATGCGGTAGATTGAAGTGTATCGTCAGATTTTATTGTTTTAAGTACTTCAAGGCCGGTCATCCCTGGCATATTCCAATCACATATAATCAGATCAAATTGCGTGCGCTCCATTTTTTTAAGTGCATCTTTTCCACTCATTGCTGTTGCCAGGCGAAAGAAGCCGACATCTTTTAAAAATGTTTTCATAATACTTATCATCGATGGAACATCATCGACTATAAGAATTTTTTTGTCTTTTATAGGGTCTGGGATATTCACTCTTTCTGTCCTTTACCGTCACCTTAAACATTATTTATTTTGATGATAATGAATTATACGTAGCTTAATCAACTGTATCGGCAGTTTGGTTAATATCTGATACACCCAGGTGGTGAAAATAATTAACATAAATTTACAATTACCGGGTATGCGGATATTGATCGATTAATGACGTATTTTCAGTAAATATCTAAAGCTTTACTAGGTAAAGTCGATAGGAAGAAAGTGTATATAGAATAAAGCATTATGGAGATTAAACTAATGGCTGCAAATTCACTGGAGATCATCGATATGGATAATGGCAAGATGTTTATTTGTCCTGATTATTTCGATATTTCAATAGTGTCTGATGCAAAGAATATATTTAAGGGCCTATTAGATGAAAAACCTGAAACTATTAGCCTTGATACTAAAAAAATGGAATCGATTGATACGGCAGCTATGCAATTATTGTTTGTGTTTATTAATGATGCAAAAAAGAAAGGTATTAATATTAATTTCCAGATTGATGATGATTCCCTGTGCAGAACAGCATCTGTATTAGGTCTTAGTAAGCATTTAGGGCTTAACTGCGAATAATAACTGAATTTGAGCATGAGATTTCTAACGGGAAGGACAAGAGGTAAGTCAAATGACGACGATACTCACTGTAGATGATTCAACATCTATGCGACAAATGGTCTCGTTCACTTTAAAAGAAGCAGGATATGATGTTGTTGAAGCTAAAGATGGTGTTGACGGATTATCAAAAGCGAAAAATTCCAAGTTTAATCTAATAATAACAGATGTGAATATGCCAGAAATGGATGGAATTTCTTTGGTCAAAGCACTCAGGGCAATAACAAGATATAAATTTACCCCAATTTTATTACTTACAACTGAAGCAGGGCCAGATATAAAACAGGAAGGAAAAGCAGCTGGGGCAACAGGATGGTTAGTAAAACCATTTAATCCTGATCAGTTGTTAAACACTATAGTAAAAGTAGTAGGCTGAGGAAAATATGACCATAGACCTCTCCCAATTTCATGCGATCTTTCTTGAAGAAAGCTTCGAAGGGCTTCAGGTAATGGAGTCCAGTTTATTGAATATGATTGAAGGCGAAACTGATGTCGATATTATAAATAACATCTTCAGGGCGGCGCATTCTATAAAAGGTGGTAGTGCTACATTCGGCTTTAGTAACGTTGCAGCTCTTACGCATGTTTTGGAAACCTTGCTGGATGAATTTAGAAGTGATAAACGTATTGTTACTAAAGACCTTATTAGCTTGCTATTGGAGTCAGTGGATTGCGTGCGTGACATGCTATCTGCGATTCAGGATGGTGGTAAATATAATGAATCCAGTGCTATTGAGGTGCAGAATAAACTGCAGCAGGTGCTAACAGGAGAAATACTTTCAATTAATAATCCTGATGAAGCAGAGGAAATAGAGTCAGACGTGCAAGGGTGGAGGATTTTATTTTCACCATATCCCAGCATGCTGCAGAATGGTAATGATCCTTTCCGCATTATCAGGGAAATTCAGTCACTGGGATCGGTCAAGATCGAGGTTGACCTGGAAAAACTCCCAATATTAGCAGAGTTGGACCCGGAAGATTGCTATCTTTCCTGGGAAATACTATTGCATGCAGCCGTTTCAAAAGATGAAATTAATGAAGTTTTTGAATGGGTAATTGACGACTGCGATCTGAAAATAGAGCCCATCGGCTCAGATGTAGTTATTCAAGATACTGATAATGAGATTATAGAAGAAATGCTGTCAACGGCAGCAAACGCACGAGATGATGTAGTAAAGGGTGATCAGGAATCAGAATCACTTTCTCGATTAAGTCCTGAAGTTAAACATAAAAGAACCACTAATAGCGGTTCGATCAGGGTTGGTATCGATAAAGTAGATGAAATGATCAATATGGTTAGTGAGCTGGTTATTACTCAATCCATGTTGGGGCAGCTGGGTGAAGACTTTACTATGGTCGATATTGAAAAACTGAAAGAAGGATTATGTCAACTTGAGCGGAATACGCGAGAATTACAGGAAAGTGTTATGCGTATTCGCATGTTACCCATTAGTTTCGTGTTCAATCGCTTCCCTAGAATGATACGTGACTTGAGTAATGAGCTTGGTAAACAAGTTGAATTAAGATTGTCAGGCGAACAGACGGAAGTAGATAAAACTGTCATGGAAAAAATAGGTGATCCGTTGATTCATCTTGTGCGTAATTCCCTGGATCATGGCCTGGAAAAGCCGGATATCAGGGTTGCTAATGGTAAGCCTGAAATCGGAATATTACACTTGAATGCCTATCATAAGGGTGGAAGCATAATTATAGAAATATCAGACGATGGCGCGGGTCTTGATAGGGACAAAATACGTAATAAGGCAATCCAGAATGGCTTAATAGCCGATGATGATATCCTGACAGACGAGAAAATATATGACCTGATATTTCAGGCCGGTTTTTCTACTGCCGATCAAGTGAGTGATGTGTCTGGACGGGGTGTGGGTATGGATGTCGTCAGAAAAAATATTCGAGAGCTAGGTGGAAGCATTGTTATCAAGTCTACACCAGGAGAAGGATCAAAGATAACCATTCACCTGCCATTAACATTAGCAATAATGGATGGACAATTAGTCCGTGTTGGCGATGAGATATATATTATCCCGCTTGTTTCCATAATAGAATCACTACAAATCAAGCCGGAAAAAGTCAAGTCCATTACTGGAAAAATGGAACTGTATAAGTTGCGCGAAGAGTATCTTAATATAACTCGTTTGTACCAGTTATTTACACTTACGCCGGATAGTGAAGACATCAATGACGGTTTGCTAGTGGTTGTTGAGGGTGATGGTGCCAAGGTTGGATTATATGTTGATGAATTGCTTGGCCAGCAACAAGTGGTTATCAAGAGTCTTGAGACAAATTACAAACATATTAATGGAGTATCAGGTGCGACTATTCTAGGTGATGGAACTGTGGCGATGATATTAGATGTTCCAGGACTGATCGCTATTTCCAAAGATAGAGCAGAAAACACAGTCGAACGAGTTGCATGAGGAGGTGATATGTCAGCATTAGAAACAGTAGATGTTAACACGAATTATGATGTTGGCGAAGGTGCTGAAAATCAATATCTGACATTTATGTTAATGGGTGAAGAATACGGCGTCGATATCTTGCGTGTTCAGGAGATCCGCTGTTGGCAAACTGTAACTACATTGCCCAATGCGCCGGTATATGTGAAGGGTGTCGTCAATATCAGGGGTTCCATCGTGCCGGTCGTTGATTTAAGAATGCGTTTTGGTATGGAGGAAGTTGAGTATACCCCGGTTACTGTCGTGATAGTTGTAAAAGTACTTAACGAAGAAGGACGTGAACGTGTAATGGGTGTGGTTGTTGATACCGTATCAGACACTTACATTATTCCAGAAGAAAATATGAAGCCAGCCCCTGAATTCGGTGACAGTATAGATTTAACCTGTGTCAAAGGTTTGGCTACAGTCAATGACAATATGCTTATATTGCTCGATATTGACCGTCTGTTGAACTCGGATGAGCTAACGGTACTGGAGCGGGGCTAAGTAACTTATGACTCGCTTAGCCATCATGGCTCATAATTACCGATAAAAAAACACTGAAAAATATGCACAATACAACAAGTAAAATTTCCTGTGAATTGGTAAGTGCAAATATTCTCAGAAATGAAAAATATTTGAAAAGATATAAGCAATATCAGTTGAAAATGTTAATTCAAAATGTCCTTGCCGGAATGGCCTGGAACGGTTGATTGTAATCTGGAGTGTAGATAGTAATGGCTACCAAGAAAAAAATGAATTTTGACCCATTGGTCTCGATGAGTAAAGAGAACGGTGCTGTGCGCAAAAAACGCAGAAAAGGCAAAAAGATGAAAGGTCTTAATGCTGATCTACTTGAAAGTAGTTTTAATGCTTTGGCGCCACAAGGAGAGCTACTTGTAAGTAAATTTTATGAAGAACTCTTCAAGAGGTATCCCTCAGTTCAATCTATGTTCAGTCAAACAACGCCCGAGTCACAGCAGGGAAAACTACTGGCTGCATTGAAATTAGTGGTTAAAAATAGTCGTAACCCTAAGGTGCTTAAGCGGGTGCTGACAGGGTTGGGCGAGAGACACCAGGCTATCGGTGCTTTAGCAGATCATTATCAGGCTGTTGCTAGTACATTACTTGATGTAATGTCAGAGATGTCAGGTGATCTATGGACGGATGATGTTGATAAAGCATGGCAAGATGCATTAGATAAAGTTTCTAAAATTATGATGAAGGCTTATTCATCAGAGGATGCTGATATGGTTACTACGGCAGTTATAGAAAATGACGAAGAAAAGGAAGCGAAGAGATTTAATGCTGTCGTTGATAATGCGATGACGCCGATCATGATGATCGACAGGGATTTGACTATAACTTACGTTAATAAATCGACAGTGGATTTACTATCGGAACATGAACTTACATTAAAAGCATTGTATCCAAGTTTTTCAGTAGATACGCTGATTGGGACTTGTATTGATATATTTCATAGTAATCCTCTGCATCAGCGCCAGATGTTGGCGAACCCGAATAACCTGCCCTATTCTACTGATATTGTGATAGGTCCGTTAACGTTCAGAATCAATGTCACTGCTATGTATGATGAATCGGGGAATTACGTTGGCAATTCCCTTGAATGGTCCGATGTGACTTCAATGCGTGCAGCAGAAGATGAAGCTATACGTCTGAAGGGTACTGTAGATGCAGCCATGACAGCGATTATGATGATCGACCGCGATTTTAATATAACGTATGTAAACGAGTCTACGCGCAGATTGTTTCGCAAGAATGAACAAGAATTAAAGCGGACCTTTCCAGGTTTTACGGCCAATAATCTGATCGGTGTAAATATTGATGTGTTCCATAAAAACCCGGATCATCAAAGACAACTGTTGTCAGACCCGAAAAATCTTCCCTATCAAACAGATATACAGGTAGGGGTTTTAAGATTCAACCTCAATGTTACAGCAATATTGGATTCTACTGGTAACTATATCGGTAACGCATTGGAATGGGATGATGTTACAGATACCCGCAGACGTTTGGCAGATTCTGAAGGTAAAATCGCAGCAATTAACAAAGCCCAAGCTGTTATCGAGTTTGAGCTGGACGGAACCATTCAAACGGCTAATGAGAATTTTCTAGAAGCGACGGGTTATACCCTGGATGAAATACAGGGTCAGCACCACAGCATGTTTGTCGTACCGGAACAACGCGATAGTATCGAGTATCGTACGTTCTGGGAGAAGCTTGGTCGCGGTGAGTTTGACGATGGTCAGTACAAACGGATTGCTAAAGGTGGCAAGGAGGTATGGCTACAAGCTACATACAATCCGATTATCGATGCCAATGGCAAACCCTTTAAGGTCGTTAAATACGCGTCTGATATTACTGTACAGAAAAATACTGAATTTGAATTGCAACGTGTACTAGAAGAGTCGTCCAGGGTGATGGGCGCATTGAGTACAGGAGACCTGACAGAGCTGATGACGGGCGAATACTCAGGTGAATTTGCAGTGCTGCGTAATGCAGTTAATTCATCTATAACCAATTTGAAGAATATGGTCGGTGAGATCCTACAGTCCAGTGTTAATATCAGTACGGCATCAAGCGAAATCGCTCAAGGAAATGCAGATCTGAGTCAACGAACGGAGGAGCAGGCATCATCTCTGGAAGAAACGGCTTCAAGTATGGAGGAATTGACAGGTATTGTAAAACAGAATGCGGAATATGCTGGTCAGGCAAATCAATTAGCTACTGGAGCCAGCTCTGAAGCAGAGAATGGTGGCAAGATAGTGCATAAGACGATTGAAGCCATGGCTGCCATTAGCAAAAGTAGCAAGGAAATTGCTGATATTATCGGTGTTATTGATGAGATTGCTTTCCAGACCAATCTGTTAGCTCTGAATGCAGCAGTTGAGGCTGCGAGGGCAGGAGAACAAGGCCGTGGCTTTGCGGTAGTTGCTGCAGAGGTTCGTAATCTGGCACAGCGTAGTGCATCCGCAGCGAAAGAAATTAAATCACTGATAAAAAATAGTGTCGAAAAGGTTGATGAAGGCAATCGACTGGTAGATGAGTCTGGAATATCCTTGGAAGAGATAGTGACTTCGGTCAAGAAGGTCAGTGATATCATTGCCGAAATTGCAGCAGCCAGTCAGGAGCAATCTTCCGGCATTGACCAGATTAGCAGAGCAGTAACACAAATGGATGAGATGACTCAGCAAAATGCAGCATTAGTGGAAGAAGCAGCGGCCTCCAGTGAATCACTAGACGAACAGGCGAATGGCCTGAGTGAGCTGATGGAATTCTTTAATACAGGGCAAGAGCAAAAAGCTATCAAGACTCCAAGGAGGCCTGTAAGGGCTGAGAATGTCCGTTCAGAAATCAGGGCAGCGCCGATCAGGAAAAATAAACCTGTTGTAAATGATAACGAATGGGAAGAATTCTAACCTTTGAAGTTATTATGATAAATGCAGTATTAGGGAAGAGTCGTTACAGGGTTGGTGTATTTACGCTTGTATTGCCAGTACCGTGGAGTATCAGAAGTGGTTCGTGGTCGTGAGTTCAATCTAACAGATAGAGACTTTAGTTATATACAGAAGCTAGTCATTGATAAAACTGGTATAGTTTTAAGTGATGCCAAGTATAATATGGTATATAGTCGTTTGACCAAGCGACTGCGATCATTATCTCTTCCTGATTTTTCATCATATTGTCAATTGTTAAAAGATTGTAGTGGCAATGAATTTAATAATTTTGTGAATGCTATTACAACTAACCTGACTTTCTTCTACAGGGAGCAGCATCATTTTGATTATGTGATAAATCATCTTATTCCATACTGGAAGAAGGTTCGTAGCAAGGAAAGGCGTATCAGAATATGGTCTGCAGGTTGTTCTACGGGAGAAGAGCCCTACTCGATTGCTATTACCTTGCTCGAACACTTTGATGATATCAAGCACTGGGATGTTAAAATCCTGGCGACTGACCTGGACAGCAATGTCGTGAGTCAGGCAAAAAAAGGAATCTATACCCGTGATCGTATAGATGGTCTGCAAGGTAGTTTAGTCAAAAAATGGTTCAAGAGGGGAAGAGGAACACACGATGGAATGGTCAGGGTTGTCCCGGCCTTGCAGGAGCTGATTACCTTTAAGCAGTTAAACTTGCTTGAAAGTTGGCCTTTCTATGGCAGCTTCGATCTTATATTCTGCAGGAACGTGTTGATTTACTTCAATAAAGCTACTCAAAAGGAGTTGGCAGAGCGGTATGCAAATATTATGCAGGATGATGCTACGCTTTTTCTCGGTCATGCAGAAAGTTTGTTTAAAGTCAGCCAACGTTTTAAATCGCTAGGCAATACGATTTATCACAAGGTAATTTAATGCTAGATTTATTAGAAAGATGCAATAATTTGCCTGCGCTGTCAGTAAAAGGCTTTTCTCATATCAATCGTTTTTATGATCGTGCGCGTCGCTGTATATCAGCGAAAATATTACCAGGAGAATATTATGTGACGATTGCAGATGAACATATCGTCACGGTGTTAGGATCGTGTGTATCTGCCTGTATTAGAGATAAAGTTTTCGGGATCGGTGGTATGAATCACTTTATGCTGCCCAGAGATTATAAGGAATGTGATCCGGAAAAGTTTAATATAAGTGATGCGGCACGTTATGGTAACTATGCCATGGAGCATCTGATCAACACCATACTTAAAAATGGTGGTCGCAGGGAAAATCTTGAAGTCAAGATAGTCGGTGGGGCTAAGATCATCGCTAATATGAGTGACATAGGGCAGAGGAATGTCCAATTCGTCAAGGATTATCTTGAGACCGAAGGTTTGACACTGCTTGGTGAAGATGTCGGTGATGTCTATCCACGCAAGGTTGATTATTATCCCTCGACGGGTAAGGTCAGGGTCAAGAAGTTGCGATCTGTACATAATGATACTCTTGTGGACCGTGAAACTGTATATGCCAACGCTATTGAACAGAAACCGGTGGTAGGCGATATTGAACTATTTTAATAAAGGCTAGGGAATGTCTCGTATACGTGTATTGATAGTTGATGACTCTGCATTAGTTCGGCAACTGCTGACAGAAATACTGTCATCAGACAAAGAGCTAGAGGTAGTAGGTACTGCCTCCGATCCATATGTGGCCAGAGATAAAATTAAGGAGTTGAGGCCAGATGTGCTAACACTTGATGTTGAAATGCCAAAAATGGATGGCATTACCTTTCTCGGTAATTTGATGCGTCTTAGACCGATGCCTGTAGTGATGGTTTCTACACTTACCGAAGACGGAGCAGATGTCACCCTACGTGCTCTGGAATTGGGTGCAATTGATTTTGTTGCTAAGCCAAAAATAGATCTTGCCAATACATTACATGAATATACCGATGTGATTGTTAGCAAGGTCAAGACTGCATCATCAGCCAATGTGCATGCATTGGAAGCAATTGTCGAGAAGAAAAAGGTAGTACCAAAGCTTTCTGCAGATGCAGTATTGGTCAAGGAAAACTTACCTCATTATACTACCACCGATAAAATTATCGCTTTAGGAGCATCGACCGGAGGAACTGAGGCCATTAAGGATATTTTGCTTAAACTACCTGTCGATTCTCCTGGTGTAGTCATAACTCAGCATATTCCAGGTAATTTTAGTGCTACTTTTGCAAAGCGCATGAACTCGATATGTAAAATGGTGGTGTGTGAAGCGATTGATGGTCAGCAAATACTAAAAGGTCATGTCTATATTGCACCAGGGGATCAACACCTACTCGTAGATCGTAGAGGTACGAAATATATATGTAGGCTTAATGATGGACCTTCTGTTAACCGGCATAAGCCATCCGTTGATGTCCTGTTTCGATCTGTCGCCCAATGTGCTGGACATAATGCTGTCGGTGTTATCCTCACAGGTATGGGGGACGATGGCGCTTCTGGTTTGCTAGAAATGCATGAGGCAGGTTCACAGACAATAGCGCAGGATGAAAAGTCCAGTGTGATTTGGGGTATGCCTGGACAGGCAGTAAAAATAGGTGCTGTAGAGCATGTTGTACCATTGAAAAAAATATCGCAGAAAATTATGGCATTAATTCAGAAGGACGAGTGAGTATCCTGAATGTTTCGATTCACCTACATTATTAGTTATAAAGTGAACATTAAGCAGTCAGGGTGCTAATGCCTTTTACGAGGTATTTCTAGTAGATGCAAGCGATAGTTATTTACATCGTGTAACTTTGTTCCTTCCGCCTTCTTTGGATTCGTATAATGCGGAATCCGCATCATTGATCATATTTTCCAGCGTGTTGCCCGTTTCCGTACAACATCCAATGCTAATGGTCATCTTAATAACAGTACCCTCTATGATTAATGGCGTATTCATGACCGCTAATCTGATCCGCTCCAATAATGACTCAACAAATGAATCCGTCACGTTAACAGCTAATATGCAAAATTCCTCTCCACCCATTCGTGCTAAAATATCGGATTTACGCAATTGTGAACCAATAATAGTAGAAACATGCTTCAAAGCTTGATCGCCTATATAATGGCCATGTTCATCGTTAATACGCTTAAAATGGTCTATATCGATCATAGAAGACATTAACGTAATATTGTTACGCACTGCATTTTGATGTAGCTTTTCACCAGTTTCAAAAACATATTTTCTATTATAAAGCCCCGTTAGATAATCTTTGGTGGCTGCATCCCTCATTTGGCGATAATTCACATTGGCATCTACGTTTTGATTGATACGGCAATAGAATTCTTCTTCTAGAAATGGCCTGTTAATGAAATCATTTGCACCTGCTTTTAGTAATTTTACAGATACCATGCCCCCGCCACTTGCAGATATACCAATTATACCTAACTCATCACGTGAATATATTTCTCTCACTTTGGATATGAATTCTATGCCATCCATTTTTGGCATATTGTAATCAGTAACGATTAATATAATGCCATCATATTCATCTAGCTTGTCTAGTGCATCGGCTCCATCACACGCCTCTACGATGTTATAGAAATGACTCTCTAATAAAGTCCGAATGTGGGCACGTGATGATACTGAGTCATCAACTATGAGTATGCTCCTTTCTGCGTTGTCTCTTAGGCGGTTTACTGTCGAAATAAGGTACTCAATTTCATTTAAATTTTGTTTCACTACATAATCAATAACACCTTTTTCCATCATTGCATCATGCGTATTGTCGCTGAGTGAGCCCGTAAGGACGATGATGGGTATTCCCAGACTCTGGATATAGTCAACAATTTCTCCATTGGGCGCATCTGGCAAATTAAGGTCTAGAATAGCGAGAAACGTGTCATCAGCATGATGAGTCATAATCTCTTCAGCCTGTTTCATAGTAAAGGCAGATATCACATCAATTTTTAATTGCTCGGTTAAGCTATGCGCCAGCAGTTCATTTATTGCGCGGCTATCTTCAACTATTAATATTGTTTTTGCTTTGATTTCCATAGACCATTGCGCCTCTAGAGTAGAGATCCAAATAAAATCAGTGAGTGTAAGATGAATTACAGACCTTTTAGTATTATCGACAATTTAGCTATATTATAAATAACTCAGAGGTGTGTTTAACGAATGTTTACATTATCGGCGCAATAAATGGAAAAATGACTATCAAAAAACTTGCGGTCAATTTCCAGTAGAATATAAGGAATCGCTTATAGCGCCTAGGCCATAGAAACACAGAAGACAATAAATAAAATGATGTAGAATAATTGTCATACTCATGCCTAGATGCATCGCTTGACGGAAAAAAAGACAACTTCTAGGATGAAATGGAAAGCAACAACCAAGTATTTTTACTTGCAGGTTATTTGCAACATTCAGGGGGCCTTTTGATATATATCCTTGAAGCTGCTTACACCAAAAAACAACCAGAAAATACTAAGAAATCTAGCTAATGAAATCATACCGATTCAACGGTGCATAGTAATTGAAAGTCTACTTAAAAATATGGAAATACCTTATCAATTCTGTAGCTGAAACAAGACAAAAGGAAATGTATTTTAGGGAGAGAGTAAGGAATTGTCTTGCCGGGGTAGACTCTGCATATTTTTCAGCGTGGAAATAATCGTTCAGTAATATTCTCTATCATTATTACAAATACGTAGATGATATGTAATATCAGATCTTCAACAATAGAAATATTGATACGGTTATGCAAGTTTATAGATAGGGATCTAATCGAGTTAGATCCGTCGGTAAACCAGGTCTGGGTACGGTGAGAACAAAAAAGTGAGACGTTTAAGACTCGCAGTCTTGATGAGCTTTCAAGTGCTCTGCACCCTTGAATCCTTAGTAACATGCCAAGAGAAGATCGCTTCTTGCTACCGTAATTCCTGTTTGTCACCCGTTCCTGTCAGGTAATTATAATTAACTGAATGAACTGGCTGTGAATTATGCTGCCCATTTTATCGGTGAAAAGGGTGGCTTATGAATTTAAATCGTTTATTATAATGATATAAATAATATCAATAGTCAAGATTGATCCGACCCGGTTATATCCAATTTGTCAGTATGGATATATGATAATTTATGAAACTGCGCCTATAGTGTAATTTTCAGATAAGATGTTTTTCATCTTGTTTCTTTGACGAAAAATAATATAAGTGGGATCTAGATGAAAGTTAGGATTAGTTAATATGGAAGATTTTAAAATCAGGCCTGGCGGTATTATGCAAATGAAAGTTCTCAGGAGAGATAATAATAAACGTTACGAGGTCCAGTATATAGGCCATATACCTGGATAAGCTGTGTTTATATCAACGCCTATTGTAAATGGGCTGCCAGTTAATGCTATCGTTGGTAGCAGTTGTGCTGTACGTTTTGTGTCTGGTAAAGATATCTATGCATTCCATGCCAATGTTCGACAGGTTCATAATGAAGCGTTACATTATGTTGTTTTGCCATACCCGGAAAAAATTGAGAGTGTGGCAGTCAGGCAATCAGAAAGAGTAAAGGCATTCGTGGAGGCCAGAACCTCGATCGTTGGAGGTGATGGGGAAGAGATGGTTAACATGGTGCGAAATATCAGTAGCAGTGGTGTTTTGCTGGTATGCGAAAAAAGCCTTGGTGATGTGGATGTGGACCTGATTGTGAAGTTCAAGCTACCATTTGCTGGAACTGAGACAGAGGTCTGCATTGAAGGTACTATTCGAAATGTAGCTGAGCAAAAGCAGGGTGAGAGTGAAGACCACAGTAGCAGGCGCTATGGAATCATGTTTAAGGAACTGAATGATTAAACTCGAATACAGATTCACGGCTACATTTATGAACAACAGGCAAAAAACCGTCTGTTTGATGTAATAAGCGATAAAGTTTAGGCTGGTGTTGTTAACAATCGCCAGGTCAGGCTCCATTGTGATAGGTATTAAATTGTCAGTTCAATCGAGTCTAACCCCGTAAGCATGGTCAAACGTAAGGCGAAAAATAGCGGCAGCCAAATGAAATTCCGTAATCTGGATGTGCGTAATTTACCACTGATGCTATAGATCGTATCCTCTCAATTACCTGTTCAGAATCTGCATCGAATGGAGATTATCTATGCATTATAAAATTTGGCTCCGGCCCGTCTTGTTCATGCAGACTTTTGTTTTTATCTGCGCCTGTTCGCCATTACCACACCGGCACGATGTTGCCATATTCAAGGAC
This sequence comes from uncultured Gammaproteobacteria bacterium, assembly GCA_947258655.1. Taxonomy (GTDB): domain Bacteria; phylum Pseudomonadota; class Gammaproteobacteria; order JAADHQ01; family JAADHQ01; genus JAADHQ01. The sequence continues at coordinate 26,909 of CAMYJD010000004.1, forward strand.
AGTGTGGACGCTTCGGTAGATGCCTTTGAAATTCTCAGGCTTGATGCTGAGCGAAAGCTTATGAAGGACAATGAAAAGCGCCTGGCCCGCCGTGGCGTCAAAGTCGAGCCGGTCGGTGATTGTACCGCGGTTATTACTGACAAATTGCAAAAAGATGCAAGCTGTATGGCGCAATGGTCTATTTATCGCGCAAAACAAGCCAGCAAGCGGTCTGATATAGTAGAACCAGGTTGTAAAGAACCTGCCTTCGATGTACATACGAAGCGATTTATTTTCTATGACATAGAGAAAGTTTATCGGACCGAAGCTGACGCGTGCCGACTAGGTGTACGTAGGGGTAATAGCGTATCCCCTGATGCCTTGGCCAGAACTGGTGTTCTCCAGAACACAGCAATTTTAAGTCGACAATTGAAAAGCTACGTCGATGCGCTGAGCAAGCTGACGGAGGTCTCGGATTTCGATGCGCTGAACTCAGCCGTTGGAGATGCCAAACTGGCGCTCGACGGGCTTGCGGTTCGTGTCGAGGAAATGTCCGGTAAACAACTGGCAATGCAGCAGGCTATGGATCCGATAACTGACCTTCTTGGGTCTTCTCTAAAGTTGTTATTAGAAAATCGTCGTTACAATGCACTGAAAAAAATTACTCAACAGGCTGATCCTGTAATTGCACAATCAGCCGGCATCCTGTCCAGGAACTCAATGGTTCTGATGATCCCAAGGCTGCGGGAACTAGGTGATCAATATCTTGCTAGTACCGAAGTATTCAATGAAGAACTGAAAAATAGTGAATGGTTAATAGCCCTCGCACACGCCCGGCTACATCAGGCAAGCTATTTAACGCTGTATCGGGGCCATCCGGCTTCTGCTTTTCAGTCTATGGCAGATGCCCATCATGCCCTCGTGGAAGCGCTTGATGATCCAGAAAGCCAGTTTATGTCAATGAAAGCTTCGATTAAGGAATTTTCCGCAACCGCCAAGGCTGCCCGTGAAAGCCTGGTCAAGGTAAATGGGGATAAATAATGGTTACCAAAAAGAAAACAAATAGGAAGAAAAGCAAGAACAAAAGTGCAGCAAAGACCACGATACGTATCAAGCCGTCGGATCTAACCATAGTGATCGAAGACCAGCTGGGTCTGGCGCTAGCCAATGTGCGTCGGGAGATCCGTAATGCACGAGGAGACGATATTAAAGAGCTGCAAAAAAAACGCGAGCAACTTAACAAGGCTCTGGACGAATTTGTTTATCTGCACCTGCAAAGTATTGATTCCGATCCGCTTATCAAGGCTGCAGTGGACGAGCTTGCCTTACTAACGCAACAGATTTTTGTTTCCGTACGCGAAATGCAAACGGTTAAAAAGGCGATTAAAAAGGCCACTAATATCATTGGCTACGCCGATAAGTTTCTGGGAATTGTACTCAATCGAGTATGACTGAAAGTCTGTAACAGTTTCTATATAGTCTGTCTTTAAATTGATTTATATTGCCTCTACGAAGCAAGGCAGACGCACGTCCGTATCGTACCGGGCGCTCCATATCCTGGAAAAAGGCCCGTTTAAAGGCCTTTTTACTGCGATGCATTCAATGACTCACAATATAACGCTGCAAACGATCGAGCCAGCTATCCAGGCCCTGCTGATCAACAAAGAAATCAAACTGGCCAGCACTGCGCTGTAGAGTCATCAAATCAATGAGAAAATCGAAGACCGCATTGGTCGCTGCCTCGTCAGCAACCAACGCGGCATTCTGGGCATCTAGCAAATCCAGAATAGAGACAGCACCGCGGGAGTAGGCCTCCGTGACCAGATCCAGGTTTTTTTTCGCTGCAGTCGCTGCAGTTTGTGAAAGCTGGATGGAGGGATAAGAGGCGCCAATGCGATACAACGCGGCCCTGATGCGTTGTTCGATACGTTCTCTGATTGCATCATTCTGGATAACCAGCTGGCTTAGCTCCAGGCGACTGCCCGCTAGACGTGAACGTCGGCCACCTCCCTCGAACAGCGGCAATGACACATTAACACTGACCGACAGGTCGGTATCGTTCTGTGCTGACGGTCCAGCCAGACGTTGTTCGTCCATCACATGCGTAACTTTACCTTGCAGTGTGACCGTCGGCGACCAATAGGCGCGTCGATTTGCCTTGATTTCCCTTTTTGTTGCAGCGAGTAATGCTTCGGTTGCTGCAATTTCAGGTGAGGCGGCCAGCCCTTCTTGTATCAGAAAGTCACCCATGAGTTTAAAGGCACGATCGTTACTGACATATTCAAACAATTCTTTACGGCTTACCATGAGACGGGGATCATCCAGAGTGGCCGGCTCGGCGATAAAGGGCTCGTCCAATGGGCGATGCAGCAATTGATTGATTGCATCACGGCTTTGTTGCAGTTGTGCCTGGGCATCGAGAAGTTCCTGGCGAGCGGTGGCCAGTTCGCTTTCCCAGCGATAGACCTCGGCAGGATTGGCGACACCGATCTGTTGCCGGTCCCTGGATGTTTCCAGGTTTGCACGCGTAAGCTTCATATCTTCTCGGCGGATATGAATAAATGTTTGCGCCTTTAGCAGGTTGAGGTATGCGCTGGTCGCCTCCTGGATGATATCCAGTTGTAGCTGATGCTTGAGTGCTTCGCGGTTATTTTGTAAATAACGCTGAATCTCCACATTAGCGCGTATCGAGTCGGAGTATAGCAATTGACTCAACGTGACAGCGGCGGTCGAGGCGCGCTCGGCCGCCGCGCCACTAGTGACGGTTGTACTGTCATCATTAAGCTGGCTGTAATTGAGGCTGGCATTGAGTTGTGGTAGCAATTGGGCACGAGCCAGATCTATCTCGGTCTTACCTACTTCGAGCCCTATTGCCGCTGCACGCAGATCCAGATTGGCATCAACGGCCTCCAGTGCGACAGCCGCCAGCGACAAGTGTCGCCCCATTGGTGCAGGTTCTTCGTGTAACAGTATCGCCTCATTCAAAATGTCAAAGCGGGGTGAAATACCGATAGACCTTGCAGTGGCCATATTGATAGTCAGGCGCCGCTTGCTTTTAAAACTGACTGCTTGCTTGTCGGCGGGCTCACCATGTAATACCGAGTGCATGTTCAAGGCATTACGACGCGCCAGTCGACGCCAGTCAGATGCCGGGGCCTCAGCCATCAATATTCCCTGCTCGACCAGGCGAGAGTCGAGCAGGCTGTAGCTGGGCAGTTTTTTCTCAATCAGAGCGGCAATGAGTTGCTCCATAGTTGCAGGATCAAGACGTGCCAGGTCTGTGACGACGACACAGTCGATATCAGTAGCCAGGCGGGCTGCCAGGTTTTCGTTACGCGTGCGTTGACGGATAAACATCAAGTCTACGCCGCCGGCAGCAGTCACTTCCTTGGCACGACGAATGAGTCCCGGTTGGGCAGTATAATTGGCCTCATCAACAAAAACCGCGATTTTTTTGCAAGCGGCGATGCTTGTGAATACGCGCAGGTCACGTACAAAGTCGGCGCCACCGCTTAAGTAATTGAGGTGTTTAACACCACTGGTATTGTTCTTAGCCGGCAGGCCTTGTAGTTGCGCATCCATGACAAACGGGGCAAAGGTCGGTTTGTTCAATGGTTTGGTAAATGCGGCGATGGCGCTGGAGACATAACCCAGCGCCAACACCATATCGACCTGTGGATCCGTCTGCAGTTGTTTGTGTGCAGCCGCAATGCGTTTGACAGACCAGTTACCATCCAGTTGCTTGTTGGCAGGAAAACGCACGTCGAAATCGTCGCCAGCCAGCACCAGAAGCTCGTTTTTAAACAACTGCGGTGACCAGCTGCTATGTTCAATCGGCCCGTCCGTGACAATACCTATATTGACGATCTTTGCTGCCTGGGCTGCTGGCGTCAATACGAGGATCAGTATAAGCAGATACCTGAATAGTCGATGGGGCTTCATATTATTTTGATTGTCTATGTGCATGATATTCATACTTGTGTCAGGGTAACGGTTTTACGAAAACGCAACAGAGCGGCAATAAAGAATACTGCGCCAATCACAGCCGTTGCGAACAGGTCGGGCCAGATCACATCCAGGCCGGCATCACGAAACAAGATGGCCTTGGCCATGTTGACAAAATGGGTGGAAGGGACCAGTTGCATGATCATTTGCAGTTCAAATGGCATGCTGTCTAACGGAGTATGTGCGCCTGAAAGCAACATCATGATGACAAACACAATCATGGCGAGCAAGCCAAACTGTGGCATGGAGCGCGCTAACGTCGCCAGATAAATGCCTAGTGATGTCACGGAGAACAGATAGATCACAGTAACGAACAAGTATAGTGGGGTGGAGCCGATAATGACGGTCCCCAGGGCACCTTTTACCACGAGGTACAATGACAGGCTGGCAGCCAGCACGACCACCAGGCCATTGGCCCACACCTTGGCCAACATAATCTCGATCGGTCGCAACGGCATGACCAGTAAATGTTCTATAGTGCCGTGTTCACGTTCGCGCACCAGGGCCGCACCGGTAAGGAGGATTGCCATCAGGGTGATATTGTTAGTCAGCGCCATTGCACCTTGAAAGCCCTTCGCCTCCATGTTGGGGTTGAACTTGGCCCGGGTGACAATGCTGACCTCCGCTGGCGCGTGATCGTCTTTTAAAAATGTACGCATTTCCTGGGCAATGATATGCTGGATATAACCGGCGCCGGTTGCGGCCATTCCCATGGCCGTGGCATCCACATTGAGCTGGATCCGTGTCGGTCGTCCGGCCATCAGATCTGCCTGGAATCCCGGTGGAATATCAACAACAAAGGCATAGCGTGCCGCCTCCATACTGGTATCAATGTCGTCAATCATGATCTCATCCGGGGCTTGAAAATGTGGTGGCAGCAAGGCATCGCCTATACGTCGCGATAGTTGTGAGCGGTCTTCGTCGACAATGGCCACCGCAGCATTGACGACACCGGTAACAGCATTTTCGGCCTCCTCGAAAACAGCGAGGCTGAACATATAGACGATCAGGAACAGCATCACCGGGTCATAGAGCAGGCTAAACAGCTCTTTGATCCCCAGTTGAAAAATGTTGACCAGATTACGTTTCATGATTAGCGCTCTTGCGTCTTCAGTAATGTTAGTCCCAGTAGCAGATAGACGCCAATTAGCAGCGTGAGCATGAAAAAGTTGGATATCAGTACTTCAAAGCCAAGCGACTTCGTGAATGTGCCCAAACTGATTTGCTGAAAATAGCTGCTGGGGAATATGCGTGCGAATACCTGGGCGCCTGGTGTCAGCGAGGCTACAGGTGTGAAGAAACCGGCAAAGTTTACCGCTGGTACAGTGGTAATGATGGCGGTACCGAAGATTGCAGCGATCTGGGTCTTCATAAACGACGACATCAGCAAACCCAGGCCTGTGGTGGCGATGACATACAGCAATCCTCCGACCAGCAAGGCTGCCACACTGCCCTTAATGGGAACCTGGAACAGATACACGGTCAGTAAGACGAGACTGGCAAAGTTGATCAAGCCGATAACGACATAGGGTGTCTGCTTGCCCAGCAGGAATTCCAGTCCACTCACAGGGGTGGCATAGAAATTGGTAATAGAACCTAGTTCCTTTTCACGCACCACTCCGGCCGCTGTCATCATTGCGGGTATCCAGATCAGTAATAACATGATAGTGCCGGGCACAATGGAATATACGCTCTTGAAATCCTGGTTGTAGCGAAAACGCGTTTCGACATTGGCTGGCACAGTCTGGCCGGCTTTGTCAGAGGCTGTACGCAGGCGCTGTTCAAGGTAGGACTGATGCACGCCGAGTATATAGCCGCGTGCGGTTTCAGCGCTGAAGGGGACCGTGCCATCAAGCCAGATACCGACCTCCGGCTGACGACCACGCTTTATGTCCTTGGCAAACCCGGATGGAATCTCTATGGCGAAGCTCAGTTGCGCCTTGCGTAATTGAGCGTCCATGTCGGCGTAATTATATAATGGCGCTCGCTGCTCAAAATAGCGTGAACCGGCAAAGTTTTCCAGGTAATTGCGGCTTTCCGGGCTCTGGTCACGATCGAGCACCGCATAGGAGATATCTTCAACATCAAAGGTGATACCATAACCGAAGGCGATCATCAGAATGATAGGCCCGAGGATGGCAAAGGCGATTCGAATCGGATCGCGGGCGATTTCCAGACTCTCCCGACGGGCATAGGCCCAGCCGCGGCGCGGGTCGAATCGCGCACTGCGTGGCCGTGTTTGTGTTGGGGCGGTTTGTACCGAGCGGTCAGAATCCTTGTCCGTGGCTTCCATGACATCCGTAGCAGTATCCTCCAGATAGGCGATAAAGGCTTCTTCGAGATTGGCGGCTTCGCGCGTGCGTACCAGCTCGGCGGGCGTATCCTGGGCCAGCACCCGCCCGGCATGCATAAGCGAGATGCGGTCACAGCGCTCGGCCTCATTCATGAAATGCGTGGATATAAAAATAGTGACGCCATCTTCCCGGGATAGCTGGAGCAACAATTGCCAGAATTGGTCACGCGCTACTGGATCTACCCCCGAGGTGGGCTCGTCAAGGATCAGCATTTCCGGGTCATGAATGACTGCGACAGCCAAAGAGAGTCTCTGGCGTACCCCAAGTGGCAGTCTTTCCGTCAGTTCATCGATCACATCTTCGAGGCCAAAACGTTCAACCATCTCGATCACCCTTGCCGCGATCTGTGATCCGGGCAACTGGAAAATACGCGCATGCAGTACCAGGTTTTGACGCACTGTCAGTTCACTATAGAGCGAAAACGCCTGGGTCATGTAACCAACCCGTCGGCGCAGGTCGATGTCAGTGGCATTGGCCGATTTCCCGAATAATCTTGCTTCACCCGATGAAATCGGCAGCAGGCCGGTAAGCATCTTCATCGTGGTAGTCTTGCCACAGCCATTGGATCCGAGAAAACCGAAGATTTCACCGCGTTCGATGCGGAAGCTGACCTGGTCAACGGCAACGAATTCACCAAAACGACGTGTCAATTCATTGGCTTCAATGGCCACTTCTGCTTCCCGGCTCAGGCGCGGCGGAATGAGCAGGCTCTGATGGCCATGACGTTTCTCGGGCGGTAACAGTTCAATAAAGGCCGACTCCAGGCTAGGGGTGCCGGTGCTGGATTTCAATTCAGTCGGGCTGCCGGTAGCCAGTACCTTGCCGTCATCCATCGCGATCAGCCAATCAAAGCGTTCGGCCTCATCCATATAGGCCGTGGCGACGATCACGCTCATGCCTTCACGACGGGTACGAATGCGCTCGATCAATTCCCAGAACTGCCGTCGAGATAAAGGATCGACACCGGTGGTGGGTTCGTCCAGAATCAGTAAATCGGGATCGTGGATCAATGCACAACACAAGCCCAGTTTTTGTTTCATACCACCCGAAAGCTTGCCGGCAGGGCGGTTGGCAAAGGCAGCGAGACCAGTGCTATCAAGTAACTCGCGGATACGCCAGGCACGTTGTTCCTTGTTGTGACCAAACAAACGGCCGAAGAAATCGACATTTTCGAAGACCGACAGGGTCATGTAGAGGTTACGACCCAGACCCTGGGGCATGTATGCGATGTGGGGACCGACAGCCATGCGATTCAGACTGCGGTTCATGTCACGACCGAACACCTGAACAACACCCTGCTGAATTTTACGTACTCCCGAGATCAGGGCCAGCAGGCTGGACTTGCCAACGCCGTCAGGGCCGATTAAACCCACCATACACCCGGCCGGTATTTCCATATCGATACCGTCAAGGGCAACACTATTTTTATAATGGTGGCTGAGTGCATTGATGCGGGCGATGGTTTTCATCGACTATCCCTTTCTCAATAACTTCCTCTCAATACATGAGTCATGGTTTGTTTTCTTCAGCTTGCAAGTTTTCTGGCCAACTGGCCGTCGGATCGAGACGTATATAGGCAATGCCCGGAATACCCGTCTTGGCCAGGGCGGCATGTTTGTTGAGAAACCCGGAATCGAGTTGCACCTTGATTCTGAACATCAGCTTTTCACGTTCACTACGTGTTTCCACTTCTTTGGGTGTAAACTGGGCCCTTGGTGCGACAAAGGAAACACTGGCCAATATTAATGTATCGGCCAGACCGTCAAGCACTATGCGTGAATCGGAGCCGATGGCCACCCTGGCCGCCTCTTGTGTGGGCAGAAAAATGGTCATATAGATATCAGTGGGATCGAGCACAGTGAGTACTTTACCGCCAGCGGGGAGAACTTCTCCAGGTTCCGCCAGGCGGTAAAGCACCCTGCCATTAATCGGGGAGCGTAACACGCTGTCATCAATTTGCGTTGCTATCAACTCGGTGTCGGCGATCGCAGCTTCGATCGCTGCATCGGCATTGGAGAGCTGGGCTCTGGCGGCAGCGAGTGTCGCCTTTGCGGTTTCTACTGCGGTCTCATTACGCTGCAAATGTTCCAGGGCAATACTATCGTTCTCATACAGCCCCTTGGAGCGCTCCAGTTCTTTCCTTGCAAGTGAGAGTTCACTCCGGCGCTGGGCGATCACAGCCGTAGCAGAATGCTTTTCATGTTTAATGCGGCGAACCTCTGCTTCGGCCTTGCGGAGTTGCGCCGCTAGTTCTCGCGTATCAAAGCGAACCAGAATCTGGCTGGTTTCGACCTTGTCTCCTTCCTTGACCAGCACTTGTTCAATCCGACCGCCATATTTTGTCGTAATATCCACCTCAACGGCTTCGGTACGTCCGTTACCAGACACGAAACCTTCCGGGAGTTCTGGCTGGCGCAGTAGTGTCAGCACATAAGCCACCGCAATAGTGGCTACTGCTACAACAATCAGGATTATTTTTGATCGTTTTACTCGACTTCCAGCCATAGACTTCCCATGTTCATTTGGCAACGCGCGATATTAGTTATTGGCCCGACAATCACTCACAACAGCCAAGTTAGGTTCGGGTATTACCTACACTATAACAACTAGTATAGGTTAATCCATTAGATTAGTGGATACCGGAAACAGGATTATGCCTGGTAATTGATTATTGGCAACAGGTGTCCCGCTTGTGTCTTAATATAAACAATAAATTACTGGTTTCTATATTATCTGTTAAGAGTACGTTCGACAAGCATCCGCAGGATGCGCAGTACGCCGGTGCAAAGCATTTACTTCTGTCCACTCATTACTAAAATCGGGTGTAGAAGTCAGTCAGGAACTGCTCAGCCGCTTAATCCACTTTTGATAAAGGATGTCGGCCCATTGGTGTAGTGCAGTAATTCTGTTCTCCAGGCCAGCAAGGATTTCATCGGCATCCTGAATACATCCGGATTCATTCATTAGGTCGCTTTTATACTGGCGTACCCATTCCTCTACCATATCAATCGTCATTTCAAGGTGAAATTGCATGGCGATACTGTTGTTGAGTGCGAAAGCCTGATGAGGGCGGCATTTGCCGTGGAGCAAATCTGTCGCTCCTGGGGGTGTGGAGAAGCTGTCCGCATGCCAGTGAAATGGTACGATTTTTTCTGGCAATCCGTGTAACCACTCATGCGTCTCATTACCTCGCACGGGACTCACTTCATGCCAGCCGATTTCCATGCCGGGTCCATGTGTAATATCACCTCCAAGGGCCGCACTCATCAGTTGGGCACCGAGACAGATCCCCATTACCGGAAGATGACTGTCTATAGCATTTCTGATCAGTCGTTTCTCGTCACTGATCCATTGCAGTGGATCGGTGACATTCATGGCGCCACCCATGAAGATCAACCCAGATATGTCATCGAGAGATGACGGTACCTTTATGCCTTCATCGATACAAATAATTTCATAGGGTACATTTTCGCGAGTCAGTACCGTGCCCAGGTAACCGGGCCCCTCACAAGCTACGTGGCGAAATATACGTACTGGTTTCATGGTACCGTCTGGTCCGGCATAAATGCTGTCAGATTACATTTTCATTCACATCAGGATTAATTGCTTTGTGCATTCAAATATTAATTCAGTAACCTGATGATCATACCTTGAGTAGATTACGTTATATCTAACTCATTGGTTAAAATAGGTTTTTATCATTTTTCATACTTCTATTAATCTTATATTCATGCATTATTCTAATATGTTATTATTTTAGTTAAGCAGTTCTGATGACACATAATACAACAGCAAGGATGCAATAAAATTGTTTGTGAAACAAAAATGTAATATTTTGCGGATAGTTTTATTCAATACTTTGCTAGTAAGGTAAGAATAAATAAAGTTCATTATGGATAGGGCGACTGTTATCAATCCGTCACGTGATTTGTTAATTACAGACTATCAGCGTGTCAGGAGCTTCACCGAATACCTATGCAAGCCGTTACTGGTCGATGATTACCAGATACAGTCTATTGTGCAAACCAGTCCTCCCAAGTGGCACATTGCACATGTGACCTGGTTTTTTGAGACATTTGTTTTGTCACACTTCCTGCCGCAGTATCAATATTTCAATCCGGACTTCGATTTCCTTTTTAACAGTTATTACTATACGCATGGCGAAATGCATCCGCGCGCCCAACGCGGCATGCTCTCACGTCCCGGCGTCGATGAGGTCTACCAATATCGTGCTTACGTTAACGAACAGATGTTGGCGTTGATGCAAGGTGCTGATGAAGGCCAGTTAGAGGATCTGGTTTTCCGGGTAACCCTGGGTCTGAATCACGAGCAGCAACATCAGGAGCTGTTACTGATGGATATCAAACATAATCTGTCAATCAATCCGCTCAAACCTGCCTATCGTCCGGATCTTGAAGTGCCTGGAGTTTACACACGTCCAGTACAATGGTTGACCTGCGAGGCAGGCGAATATGAGATTGGCCATAGTGGAAACGGTTTTGCCTATGACAATGAAACCCCCAGGCATAAATGCCTGATACGTAAACATCGTCTGGCAGATCGTTTTGTCAGCAATGGCGAGTATCTCGAGTTTATAGAAGCAGGTGGCTACACAAACCCGGCCTTGTGGCTGGCAGATGGCTGGGCGTTGATTCAGCAAGCGCAATGGCAGCATCCACTCTATTGGCAAAAAAATGACGATCAGTGGTTTCAATTCACACTGGGGGGTACGCGCGAACTTAATGAACACGAACCGGTCTGTCATATGAGTTATTATGAGGCGGATGCCTATGCCCGATGGGCAGGTAAACGTCTGCCCTTGCAAGAGGAGCTGGAACTCATGCTTGAGCGACAAGCTGTAGATGGAAATTTTGTAGATACTGGTTTGTTGCACCCAGCAGCAGCCGGCGAAAAAGGACAATGGTTCGGCGACCTATGGGCATGGACGGCATCCCCCTATACGGCCTATCCCGGTTATCAGCCTTTGTCGGGTTCTATAGGTGAATATAACGGTAAGTTTATGTCGAACCAGATGGTACTGAAGGGCGGTAGTTGCGTCACCTCGGCAGACCATGTACGCGCCAGTTATCGTAACTTTTTTTATCCAGATGAGCGTTGGGCATTTACAGGTCTGCGCCTGGCGGAGGACGTGTAATGAGTAGTAATGTTACCTTTCATGATTATAAACCCGAGACATTAAGCCTGCATGACGCCGTCGTGGATGGCTTGTCTCAGGGGCGTAAGTCAATTCCACCGAAGTTCTTTTATGATGAACGCGGCTCGCGACTGTTCGACAAGATTTGCGAGCAACCTGAATACTATCCGCCGTTCATAGAGCAGAACATGCTCGATGAGAAGTCTGCTGAGATCGCGGCATTGACCGGCACCAATAGAGTCCTGATTGAACCTGGAGCAGGCAGCGCGATCAAGGTTCGCCTGCTACTGGATGCGCTCAAACCTTCGGCATTCATTCCTATGGATATATCATTTGAGCATTTAAGAACAGCTGCAATGGATTTATCTAAGGATTATCCATGGTTGCGCGTGCATGCTACGTGTGTAGATTACACGCATTCGTTGCCGATACCGGACGTTGTGCCTGACGGACCCAGGCTGATATTTTTTCCCGGCTCCAGTATTGGTAATTTCGAACCACTCGAAGCGGAAAAATTCTTATCGATGATGAGGGATACAGCAGGGGATGACGGTATGATCCTGATCGGTGTGGATACCAAGAAAAATGAAGCCACGCTGAATGCCGCCTATAATGATGAGGCCGGCATCACGGCGGAATTTAATCTTAACCTGTTGCACCGTATGCGCGCAGAACTGGGGCTTAAATGTGAACCGAAGCATTTCGACCATAAGGCATTTTATAATGCAGATGCCGGTCGAATAGAAATGCATCTGGTCAGCAAGCAGGAACAGACCCTGCGATTTAATGGCCACAGGTTCGCGATGGACAAAGACGAAACCTTGCATACGGAAAATTCCTATAAGTATTCACCCGGGGAATTCCTACAGCTGGCCTCAAAATGCGGACTCGATGAGGTTCGCTATTGGCTCGATGATGAGGGTTACTTCGCAATCTATTTATTTGAAGTGCGAAGTTAGCAGGAGACCATTAACAGGGGCATAAATAACGGCCCGAGAAACCTGAGCGCAATATATCAACTTCTGCTTTCATAATTTATACTATCGGTATGATCATTCATGTCGATATGGATGCGTTTTTTGCATCGGTTGAATTACGCGAACGGCCGGAGCTGACAGGTTTACCAGTTGTTGTCGGTGGTTCTGCCAGCGGCCGTGGGGTAGTGGCGGCGGCGAGTTATCAGGCACGCAAGTTTGGCGTTTTCAGTGCAATGCCAATGACCACTGCGTTACGCCTGTGTCCTGACCTGGTTTGCCTGCCGGTGAATATGGGCCTGTATGTCAGCGTATCGCAACAGATACATCAGATATTTTCTCGCTATACCCCTGTAATTGAATCTTTATCATTGGATGAGGCCTTTCTGGATGTGGGCGCAAGTGAAAAGCTGTTTGGTACGGCAGCAGAGATAGCCAGGCAAATAAAATCAGATATTAAAAATGAATGCCAGCTGATAGCCTCTGCCGGTGTAGCGCCCAATAAATTTGTTGCGAAAATTGCCTCTGATATCGACAAGCCCGATGGTTATGTCGTCGTAGAGCCAGGTGGAGTACAGGATTTTCTCGATCCTTTGCCAATTAAACGCATCTGGGGAGTAGGTAAAAAAACGGAGCAGAGACTAAAGCAGGCTGGAATTAATACAATACATGATGTGCGTAACAAGCGGGCGGATTGGTTGATTCAACGTTTTGGTAAACTGGGCGAGCATATTTTCCGATTGGCTAATGGGCTGGATGCACGTGACGTCATTGCTGATGCAAAAGCAAAATCGGTTTCATCTGAAACAACCTTTGCCAGTGATATACAGGACAAAGACATTTTACTGGCAACGCTTGCTCAATTATCCGAACAGGTTGCGGCACGTCTGCGTGATAAGGATGTAAAAGGTAAAACCATCAGTATAAAAATACGCTTCCATGATTTTAAAACAATAACGCGATCTAGAACCCTGGCGGAAAGCACGTTCAGCACCAAACAGATATGGCTAACGGCTAAACAGTTGTTTTTAGACGTCTTGCGTACGGGTGCAACACCGATAAGGCTGGTAGGTGTGAGTGTTTCCGGGTTTGCGGGCAACGAAGCACAACAGGGCGACTTGTTTGAGCAGGACGTCAAGCAGGACAAGCTTGATGTGCTTAGTGATGAAATCAACCAGCGCTTTGGTAAATCCAAAATACACCGTGGTAGAAAGATTTAAAGAATTAATCAGACGCAGAGTGGACATAGACGCATAAATAACGATCTGTTGATGGCAATTCGCTGTGAGCTTTCGGGATAAATGGAGTTTATACTGCCAGCTCGGCTTCAATGAATTTTCGCAGTTTATCGCGGCAATTTGTTACCTTGCAATCATCGGCATAGCGGCAATCCAGTTGTATATCTAGTACGACCTCATCCTCTATATCCAACATGCATACCAGCGCAATCTCTTCGCGCTCGGTTTCTGATTGGGCCTGCTGTAGTAGACTTATCGTACTGTAATTATCAACAAAGCGTTTTTTGGCAAACTTGGCGATGTGATCAAAATCATAATGCCCAAAGCAGCCTGGATTATGATAAACCATAACGGTGATACCTTAACTATCCTGCTATTTATTTATAATTAGATTCTAGATCGTATTTTCGAAATAGTAATTGATGCAGGTCAACAAATCCGGTTCTAGTAAATAGTTTGAGTAGTTTAATATAAACAACTATCGTAACAGGAGTTGTGTAATACGCCAGGAGGCAGGCTACGATAGCGTTGAATTCAAGCTTCATCCATATGGCTCGGTCCATTGGTCCGGCCATTGCCGGCTGGCTGTGAGTCTGGGCCGGATCTATTTCGATCACTCATTTTTTATTGCTATCAATTGCCAAACTCATGTCGACTCGGCCAATCCCACTTGCGAGTGTTTTCATGTGATTAACAACATCATGATCTGCAGATTCCGGCAATAATTGTAGTTATGCACCACTTATGCTGGCAAGCATGCGGCCAATGTTTGCCGCTCAGCGACTCCCGGTACCCGCTGGAAATGCGATTAATCTAATATTTACAATATCTTATCGTAACATCCTGGTTATGGAATAGTTATTGCTGTGTACTGGTTATAGACAATGGCTATGGAATAACCGGGTGAAGCTATGAAACGAGTAATTGGTAATTTAAATCATTCAACGACCATCGGACTTGGCGGTGGCATGCTGCTGATACTGGTCATGATCCTGCTGGCCCCGGAGCATATCGGCGCATTTTTAAATATTCCCGGTCTCATTGTCGTGCTGGGCGGTACAGTGGCGGCAACATTGGTCAGCCGGCCGATAGCAGAAGTCGTACGGGTATGGCGGCAGGTGCCGATGCTGTTGGAAGATTACTGTCCGGATGCCGAGACCGAATTAAAACAGTTGCTCAATTTTGCGGAACTTTACCGCCGTGGTGCCATACGCCCGGCCGAGGAGCACATAGCAACTATTAATCACCCGATGCTTGGAGCCGGTCTGCAGCATATCGTCGACGGTGGTCCTCGTAATGGACTGGTCAAATTAATCCGCTACCGTATCAATGCCCAGCGCCAACGGGGTGAGGCCGAGGTGCAGATCTTACGTACCATGGCGGTATTTGCGCCTGCCTTTGGTATGCTCGGTACGCTGTTCGGACTCATTCACATGTTGTATGGACTTGGATCCAGCGGTATCGCAGAGATTGGCGCGGCCATGGGTTTTGCGATGATTACCACGTTGTATGGCATTGTTGCGGCGAATCTGTTCCTGAAACCATTGGCGATGAAGCTCGAACGCCGCCATCAACAGGAAATCGCCTTGAATAATATGCTCGGCGAGGGCCTGTTGATGGTGCAAGAGCGTAGTCATCCGTCATTTATTCTGGATTCACTTGCATCATTAGGCGGCATGCAATCAAGCGGTTTGTCGTCCCATGACAACGCTTCTTCGCTGGTCAATGCCGCGTAGGTACAGGAAAGATGTCGGCCTCCGTTATTGATTTCAATGCAGTGCGCAATGCTAGTTCAACGGTTCATGACTCTGAACCGGAGATAGAGCTGTATGCAGATATTGTAGCTGAAGACAGTAGTGATGCTTCCGCAAGTTCATACCAGGAAGGCTGGATCATCAGTTACGTCGATATCCTCACGTTGTTATTGACCTTGTTCATAATTTTGCTGGCAGTATCGCATTTCCAGCCCGATGCTTTATCGCTACATCAATCTGATATCGAAATGAGCACAGCAGAAAAACAGAATCCGCAATTAGCGCAAAGAGCCAGCGTTGATATACAGGTATCCAGCATCGCGCCTATAGCAGAAGAGCTGGAAGCAGAGAAGCATGAACAGATGCAAAGCCAGATTAATGGACAGAATGGCAGCACCGCAATAATGCACGATGAAGAGCTGGTATCACCTGCGATAGCAGATGTACTAAAAACAGGAGAACATACCCTGAATACCGCTGAAGCAGGACTGGTACGTATGCATGAGCTAGATCCATTTATAGAATACAAGCATGAATATCTGGATTTAGATACGGCAGGACTGTTCGATAGGCAGATTGATATAGCAAAAATATTCCCACTGCACTCGGGCTTCGATGAAATGCCTAACGATCAGGAAGAAGACGCACCAACCCAACAGCAAGGTGTGAGTGCGGAACTAGCGTTGGCTAATAATCATGAACAGGACACGGCGACAGTAGCGCATGAACGTGATAGCGCACTACTCAGCAAGATCAAGAATTCTCAACTGGGGGCGCAGATCGAGATTAGCGAAGTTAAGGATCGTGTTAATCTCGAAATCAGTGATCATGTATTGTTTGCGCAGGGCAGTGCAGACCTGAAAGCGGAAGGCATGCAATTGCTCGAGCAGTTGGCCGGGATGATTAATGGATCGCTGATGAATATTTCAGTCGAAGGTCATACCGACAACGTGCCAATCAATAATACCCACTTCCCGTCCAATTGGGAGTTATCCACCACGCGGGCGACGTTGGTGACAAGACATCTGATTGAAAATGACATTACCCCCGATCGTATTCGAGCCATAGGTTATGCTGATACTCGTCCACGGGCAGATAATGGAACCATACAGGGCCGAGAGCGTAACCGGCGTGTCTCGATCATCCTGCATATGCCCGAGGCAGATACGCGCGAAGGCGGATAAAACTAGGCTAAACACCTCAATGCAAACGGGATCGGTGTGAACCCGCCTCAGTTATCAGGGTATGGATTGGGCGTTGACTGCCATGGTTCTATGCCGGTATATAGGGAAGCAGTAGCAGGGCCACTATGCAGATCGAGGCGACGGTCAGAATATAAACAGTAATTGGTGATAATAATCTCTTTTGTTCTTGCTTGTGTGTAAACAGTTCGTCACGGCTTGTATGCAGAACAGGTCGTTCAGTATTTTTCGCTGCCTTCGCAACCACCGTGTCTTCTTTATTGTCTTTGCTTTGCTTGAATTGTTCCTTAACCATATGCAGGGCTTCAAGTTCATCGGCAGCGGGCGTTGGTTGTGGCTTAAGTTGTTGGGAATTGTTTTCTGCTATGTTTTCACCTTCAGCATTATGTGCCTTTTTCTGAAGTTTAGCCTCCATCTTGCGCAGAAACTCCAGTTCGTCGATGCTGGGTGTTGGCCGGGTGGTGCCCTGTGTCTGGCTCGATTCGGCTGTCGCGTTTCCTGGCGGAATGGAAGGCTCGTGTTGATTTGCTGATTCAGATTCCTTCAGTCTCT
The DNA here is from genome assembly GCA_947258655.1 of uncultured Gammaproteobacteria bacterium. Taxonomy (GTDB): domain Bacteria; phylum Pseudomonadota; class Gammaproteobacteria; order JAADHQ01; family JAADHQ01; genus JAADHQ01. Next base: position 44,122 of record CAMYJD010000004.1, read on the forward strand.
TCATCAGCTCACTACTGTCGAGCACCATTGTTTCCTGGTGATCCGATGCGGATTCCTGCTGTGTATCGGATGAAAACATAATGCGATAGTCGCCAAATGTAATGACATCACCACTATGCAGCGTGTGCTTTGTGATCGGTTTACCATTCACATAAGTGCCATTGGTGCTGCCGAGGTCTTCTATATGAGAGGCATCAAACAATGTGATAATTTTCGCATGGTGTCCGCTAAGATAAGGGTGGTCAAAATGGAGATCATTATCGTGATTTCGCCCGATGGTTAATTCGCCATGGGTGAGTTCGATATCATCTAGCTTGAATTTGTCGCGATTAATTTTAATTCTGTTCATATCTGTATTGGCAAATATGTGATACTGATTAATACTTGTATCGGTAGATTACCCATATGCTTGAATAGACGCCAGCTTATTGCTTGATAATTAATTGTAAATTATGCACATATACCCGGACGGGAGGGCATGCAAGAGGGTAAGGGAAGTCACAAGTTGTTGTAATTAAAAAAAAAGGTTTGATACTGGCGTAATATGCTGGTAAACACCAGTGATAATCACGGCCTTCTGATAGGGGGTGCAGGATCTTGTCTGAAAACCGGAGAATTCAATCTTTTTTAGAAGGTTTGCCGTGATAATTGCAGGCAACGATACAGGGATGGATCATAGGTTAGTCAATGGAATGGCAAGTCGGTTTCATTCGTGCCAATGTCGTATTCTGATCGCTGTATAATATATACTAATGGTTTGTATGGCTTTATAGGGTTCAATCCGTTAAGTATCGGCTCAATATGAATCTCACATTTCAACAAATTGTATGTAGTGCCACAGGTGCAGACGAGTTATTCCATATTGAAGACATTCAATCGTTATGGAGTGGCTATGGCAAGGTTATGCGCTATGGTCTGAAGGGCTGCGCCCGTGACACGGTTGTAGTCAAGCATGTCAGGTTGCCGGAGTGCAGTAATCATCCGCGTGGCTGGAATACCGATATTTCCCATCAACGGAAAATTAAATCCTATTACGTGGAAATCGCCTGGTATCGGGACTGGGCACATGCCTGTGGTGATCATTGTCGTATCCCGCAATGTCTTGCTGCCGAGGCGGGTAATGATGAATTCCTGATGGTGTTCGAGGACCTGGATGCCAGTGGTTTTTCAGGGCGCAGGGAATCGGCATCGATGGCGGAGATGGAGTGATACCCGACCCGATGAATTGATGGCGCTCGACGATGAGGCACTGAAAGGTGCCGCAGCACAAATTGACCATCTATTGCGAACAGCCCACTTTCAAACCTTTGTCCATGGTGATGCCAAGCTGGCCAATTTCTGTTTTCCCGACAATGGCGAGCAGGTGGCGGCCGTTGATTTCCAATATGTCGGTGGCGGCTGTGGCATGAAGGACGTCGCCTATTTCATAGGTAGTTGCCTCTATGAGTCCGATTGTGAGCGCTATGAGGCGGTATTGCTAGATTATTATTTTGCCCGGCTCGGCGAAGCGCTGAAGATGCGCAATAGCAGCATTGATATCGCTGCTGTCGAGCAGGAGTGGCGCGCGTTATATCCATTGGCCTGGACCGATTTTCATCGCTTCGTGAAGGGCTGGAGTCCGGGGCACTGGAAGATTCACAGTTATAGCGAGCGCCTTGCCCGTGAAGTAGTGGCGCAACTACATGCATCGGCGAGTTGACGATGCAACTCAGCGCAGCTGATCTTGCTTACCTGTCTGAGTGTGCGATTGCGGCGGCCAAACAGGCTGGACAGCTGATCGAAAGCTATGCAAACAAGACGGTCAGCGTTCAGCATAAACACGGGGGTGGAAGTCCTGCCTCGCAGCTTGTCACCGAGGTGGATATGCTCAGTGAGGCGGTGATCCTGAAGCTGCTCCAGCCTGCCTGTGAGCGCTATGGGCTTGCACTGTTAACCGAGGAGCGTACAGACGATAAAGAGCGATTACAGAAAGATTATTTCTGGTGTATCGATCCACTCGACGGGACCCTGCCGTTCATCGAGTCAATACCCGGTTATGCGGTTTCTATTGCGTTGGTGTCCCGGTCCGGTATACCAATAATTGGTGTCGTCAATGACCCGTTGACACATACGTTGTATTCTGCCGTGAAGGATCAAGGTGTGTTGCGTAACGGCAAACCGTGGGCAGTCAGTTCTGTATCGTCGACCGAGGAAAGATCCTTGACGCTCATCTGTGACCGAGGTTTGCTGCAACAAGCTTACTACTCACGCTTATATCAGGCCCTGGAGTCGATGGCGCAGAAACGTGGTCTGAACGGATTACAAACGCTAGAAAAGGGAGGGGCGGTCATGAACGCCTGTTGGGCGTTGGAGAATCCACCGGCTTGTTATTTTAAATACCCCAAGCCGGAACAGGGCGGTGGAAGTGTATGGGATTTTGCGGCGACGGCCGCTATCTTTAATGAGTTGAATCTGATTGTCAGTGATTTTTATGGTCAGCCGCTCGATTTGAATCGAGCAGATTCGACGTTTCTGAACCATCGTGGTGTTATCTTTGCGACGGATCATGCACTGGCCACTGACATCCAGGGCTTGTTGGTGTTGTGTAACAAAGGGTAGATGGTTTCTATCTGACGCGACTTGTTGTTCCGCTGTTGGTCTTTTCAGTTGTAATGGGTGTGGCATTCAATGTTTAGAAGTACAGAACACATAGGGCTTATCCACGAACAGAAAATAGCATATATGATGAAGGATCTGGGTGAACGAGGCCTTCAGGAGGGGGGAATTGCGCCAATCATATATAAAGTCTTATGGCGCTTCGGTATAAACGTTGTTCCTCCCTATTTTTCAACATTCTGGTATTTGTTCCTGATGCGGGGCGTTATGTATGGAATGTTATTCGCTCTGATATCATTGCCATTGGCCTATATCATTAGTGATGGACCTTTTCGGGGCTTCAGCATCATGTCACTGCTGTCTATGTTTGTATTTGCGGGAGTTGTTTTTGGATTGCCTGTTAGCGTTTATTACAGGATAAAAGCCAATAAGTTAAATCTGCCCCCTTGGAGTAAATATGGATCTGGGTAATAGAACTACCGCATTCGAAAATAATATCCAGTGTTATTAGAAACAATTATTCTGCACCCGGATTTATCGTTTTTCATGTGTGCTATCTGGATCTGTTGATTGATTTGGCGAAAATCGTCACGGCGTTGTCATAGCCAATTTGCCTGGCGACATCGACCGGGAGTTGTGCCAACCATTTGCGTATTTTTATTACTGCATCATCCAAGTGACGCCAACGCTTAACGCTGTAAGTATCAACGCCAATCATGAAACGTCCTGGGAACTTCAGAAATAGTTCATACCAGGAGTCATCTATCTGTCCTAAGGGCGCAATCTGTTCGTCACGTACCGAGAGGTCAATATACAAGGCTGGATAGCGAGACAAATAGTCGGCGAGAAGATCGGGATAGGGGAAGGTGCCGGCATGCGCCCAGACGACTGTCTGCATCGGAGCGATATCGTATACAGTATCGATGACTGCCGGGTCGCCATGGATCATCAATGACAATTGGCGTTCACTGGCGATTTTGACGATTTGTCTGAATACAGGGCTGTGGCGGTCTTTGGCGAAGATGTGCAGTTCACCAATTCCGTGCCAGTGGCCTGCGTCGAGCGCTTGCTTTACACGGTCCGGCAGGCTTGTATCGTAAATCCATTGAGTCTTGTCTTTATAGCTGTGATAGACCCCCAGAACGGGCACGACACGTTCGGGTGCGTGCTTGTAGAGAGTTGCCGTGTGGGAAGGGGGGGTACCGGTCACCACAGCGAACCTGATGCCGTTGCGATCCAGTTTCTCGATTATTTGTTGTGGATTGTATAACGCGGCATCGGTTGCATTATAGTGCAGATGAACATCAAACAATACATCGGCTGCGTGGCTGAACGGGGGCATCAACGCGGTTATAAAAAGTATCAATATATGATAGTTTGTCTGCATCAGGGGATCTCTTTATTCTTATATAAACATCGATAGATCGCCACATCGCAAATAACACGGCTGTTTATGTCTTGCAATTGAATGCCCATTCGTCATCGTAATGACAGCTGAAATTATTAGCTAGCAGGGAACTGCGCATACTTGTTTTCTGATAATATTCGCGTGGCCATAAATAATACCGCAATAGTCTATTGTAATAGTGACCTCTATATACCGGCATAATAATGTTTATACTTTAATATGCTTATTTGAGATATAAAACATGAATATTGATGTAGAAAAAGACCAAATTCAGACGCATGTTGCTAGTGGAAACTACCATGCGGCAATCAATATCGCAATATCAGCCATGAATGCGTGCCGTCGGCATAATGATCAACGTGGTGTCGATATTTTCTTGAATGTGTTAAAAGACATCGTCCAGGTCATGACGAATGAATTTGGCAGTCAATAACCGCAGCAATGCTGTTATCTGGCTCTATTTGTTGTATTTGTGTCATATCAATCATTTCTGTAACGGTCAATTCTATCGAAATTAGATGTACATAATTTTATAAGATAACGATAAAATTCCTGTTATTATTCACGATTGTCTTTCGTCTATTTCCCTGCTACATTCGAGATAGATGGCCAACGTTTGATTCCGCAGGAGTTGACTATGGCAACACTAACAATCAATGGTAAACAGGTCGATATTGATGTCGACGCTTCGACACCGCTTTTATGGGCACTGCGTGAGCAACTGGGCCTGACCGGCACCAAATACAGTTGTGGTATCGGCATTTGTGGCTCGTGCGCAGTACATGTCAATGGTGAGGCGGTACGCTCGTGCGTCATACCGGTATCGACTCTCAAGGCCACCGACGAAATCACAACCATCGAAGGATTATCGGCGGATGGCAGTCACCCGCTACAGCGGGCCTGGGCTGAGCTTGATGTGCCCCAGTGCGGTTATTGTCAGCCAGGAATCATCATGACGGCCGCTGCCTTGCTGAAGCGGAATCCCGATCCCAGCGATGCCGATATCGATGCCCACGTGACCAACATCTGCCGTTGCGGGACCTATAATCGCGTGCGTCGCGGCATTCATCTTGCCGTTGATCTTAACAAGCGGGAGAAGTCGTCATGACCAGGGAGCGTGTCAATATTTCCCGCCGCGAGTTTCTGATTCATTGTTCCGCGCTTGGTGCCGGTTTTTCGCTGGGCCTGTATGTTCCGTTCAACAGCCAAGCTGACGAAGCGGCCTCGTCACAGACAACGGAGGTTAATGCCTGGGTCGTGATCGAACCCGACGATACCGTCATCATTCGTATCGCACGTTCCGAAATGGGTCAGGGGACGCTGACTGGACTGGCGCAACTGGTGGCCGAGGAACTCGAATGTGACTGGTCCAGAGTCAGGACCGAATATCCCACCCCTGGGCAAAGCCTGGTTCGCGGGCGTATCTGGGGCAGCTTTGCAACCGGTGGCAGCCAGGGCATCCGCGGCAGTCATCAGTATGTGCGCAAGGGTGGCGCGGTTGCGCGCGAAATGCTGATCGAGGCCGCGGCAGAGGTCTGGGGCGTAGCGAAGGACCAGTGCAGTGCAGAGAACAGTATCATTACACACAAGCCGACGGGACGTACGACAAGCTATGGCAAGGTCGCTGCAGCCGCAGCGGAATTGATTCCGCCATTTGAGGTGGTGCTGAAGGATCCGAAGGACTGGAAGATCATCGGCAAGCCGGTCAAGCGTCTGGACACAGTCGATAAACTGAACGGCAAGCAGGTCTTTGGTGCCGACCTGCAATTACCCGGTATGCTCAATGCCGCAATCGAGGCCTGCCCGACCTTCGGTGGCAGGCTTAAATCATTCGATAATACCAGCGTGGGCAAGATGCCTGGTGTACGCAAGATTGTTCGTGTTGGGGATAATGCCGTGGCCGTCGTCGCCGACAGCTGGTGGCAGGCAAAGACAGCGCTGGATGCACTGCCAATCACATGGGACAAGGGCCCGCATGCCAGTGTCAACAGTGCCTCGATAGAGCAAATGCTGGATGACGGCCTGACGGCCACACGAGTCTTTGTCGGTAACCGCAATGGCGATATTGACAAGGTGCTGAAGGGCGCAGTAAAAACCGTTGAGGCAACCTATACCTATCCATACCAGAACCACGCGACGATGGAGCCAATGAATGCGACGGCACTATGGACCAGGGACCGTTGCGAGGTCTGGTGCCCGACGCAGAACGGCGAGAATGCGCATGAGGCCGCGACCGAAGCGGCTGGTCTGCCGCCAGACAAGTGCGAGGTCTACAAGATACATCTTGGTGGCGGTTTTGGCAGGCGCGGTGCGTTCCATGACTACGTCACGCAGGCGGTATTGATTGCAAAACAGATGCCGGGAACGCCGATCAAGCTGTTGTGGTCGCGCGAGGAGGATATGTTGCATGGCCATTATCATCCAATCACAAAGGCCAGAATGGTTGGTGGTCTGGACGACAAGGGTAACCTGATGGGTCTGCATATGCGCATTTCGGGCCAGTCGATACGCGCGTCGATCAATCCCAGGCGCAAAAACAGGATGGACAAGTTCGTGTTTCAGTGTTTGCTACCCGATGGAGATCACGCCATCAGCTATACAGTGCCGAATTTATTGATCGACCATGCAATGCGTAATCCGCCTGTGCCGCCGGGTTATTGGCGCGGTGTGAATATCAATCAGAATGCTATCTATATGGAGTCCTTCATTGATGAACTCGCGCATGCGGCAGGCCAAGATCCGCTCGTATTCCGGCGCAAACTGATGACTCATCATCCGAAAAGCCTGGCGGTACTGAACGCGGTGGCCAAGAACGCGGGCTGGGGTAAACCCGCACCCAGGGGCGTATATCGTGGTCTTGCGGTATGTAAGGCCTTCGCCAGTTATGTGGCGGCCTGTGCCGAGGTTGCGGTCGATGATAAGGGCATATTAAAGATCCATCGTATTGTCGCGGCCACCGATCCCGGTCATGCCGTCAATCCGCAGCAAATCGAGGCCCAGGTCGAAGGCTCGTTTGTGTATGGTCTGTCGGCATTACTGTATGGTGAATGCACGATCAAGGACGGTGGTGTCGAGCAGCAGAATTTTAACAGCTATCCGTCGATGCTGATTCGGGACATGCCGAAGGTCGATGTCATTATCATGCCATCCGGTGGATTCTGGGGAGGCATCGGTGAACCGACCATTGCGGTCGCTGCCCCTGCCGTGCTGAATGCCATCTTTGCCGCCACCGGCAAACGCATCCGACGTTTTCCGCTCAAGCACGCCGACCTGCGTCCTAGCTGAGATTTCGCCTCATCGATGATGCCACAAGCAGACGATATCGAGGTCCTCGAGCAGAGCCTGGCCTGGTTGCAGCACAAACAATCTGTGGCCTTGGCAACGGTCATCCGTACCTGGGGTTCGTCGCCACGTCCCCCTGGCTCATTACTGGCCATGAACAATAGCGGGCAATGCGTGGGTTCGGTATCGGGCGGTTGTGTTGAGGATACACTGCTGGCGCGTTATCGTGCAGGCGAGCTGGCAGGGCCCGCACCGACGATGCTGGATTTTGGTGTTGCAAGGCAGCAGGCAACGCGTATGGGTCTGCCCTGTGGCGGGCGCCTGGAATTGTTGCTGGAGCACCTGACGGATGTCGATTCGCTCGCGGCCTTGCTGCAAAGACTGGGCAATGGTGAACTGGTTGCTCGCAGTGTGGACCTTGCCAATGGCGACGTCAGCCTCCATCCGGGTGATGGCGGCCTGGAATTCGAGCTTACCGCAACCGACGTGATCAAGACCTTTGGCCCGGCCTGGCAATTGTTCATCATTGGCGATGGTCAACTCGCACGTCATCTGGCCAGTATGGCCCGGCAGCTCGATTATCGGGTCATTATTTGCGATCCGCGTGAGACGTTCAAACATCCGCATGCGCTTGTTGATGTTCATTACCACCAGCAGATGCCCGATGAAGCCGTGCACGGTCTCACTAATCAGGCGCGCACCGCGATTGTCGCACTGGCACATGATCCACGCCAGGACGACCTCGGTCTGGGTGCAGCGCTGGAGTCGCAGGCGTTCTATATTGCTGCGCTGGGTTCAACGCGTTCGGCGCAGGCCCGACGTGAACGCCTCGCGTCACTGGGCTATAGTGCCGAGAATATTGCACGTATTTATGGACCGGCCGGCCTGTCCATTGGCAGCAAGCGGCCGGCAGAGATCGCGGTTTCCATTCTCGCGCAAATGACAGCGATACGAAACGGCATTGACGTGCGCATGCAGGACAGGTCATGAGCACAATTGTCGGCATCCTGCTTGCCGCCGGCTCGTCAACGCGTTTCGGCGCATCCAAGTTACTGCATCCACTACCTGACGGAACAGCTGTCGGTGTAGCCGCTGCGCGCGCGTTAGTGCAGGCAGTGCCGGATTCAGTAGCCGTTGTGCGCGCAGGCGATACTGCATTGATGGATGCATTGTCACGGCTCGGCATGCGCGTGGTGGAAAACCCGCACGCCGAAGAGGGTATCGCTACAAGTCTGGCCACTGCTATTAATGCTGCTGCAGATGCTGATGGCTGGATCGTTGCTCTGGCCGATATGCCATGGGTGCAGACCAGGACCATTACCATGCTGGTAGAGCGACTGCGATTTGATGCGTCGATGGTCGCGCCTGTGTACCAGGGGCAGCGTGGGCACCCGGTCGGTTTTTCAGCACGTTGGCAACAATCGTTACGCAGCTTATCGGGCGACATTGGGGCAAGGGACCTGCTTGCCGAACATGCGCATGAACTGGAATTACTCACGACGACTGATGCCGGTGTGCTCAGGGATATTGATTGTCGGCAAGATATGTTTGAGGAAATATGAATACGCACCGTCAGTGACTGTGCAATAAAAATACGATGAAATATATAGGCATAGACGGGTGCAAGGCAGGTTGGTTTATGGTCGGGTTCAATGCCGATGGCGGTTACGATACGCGGGTATTGGGTAAAATTTCCGAAATGGCTGCTAATCTGTATGCGACCGAGCAGGTATTGGTGGATATACCCATCGGGCTGAAGGGAATCGATAATGAAAGTCGTTTATGTGACAGAGAAGCGCGGACCTTGCTGAAACCCAGAAGGCATGCAAGTGTATTCTCTGCGCCATCGAGATGTGCACTGGATTGCACTAGCTACACTGAGGCCAATACCCGTCAGCGTGCCTGTAGCGGCAAAGGCATGAGCAAGCAGACCTTCAATATTCTTGCCAAGATACGGGAAATGGACGGGTTTCTGCACAACAACCGCTATCGCGACAAGATCCGTGAAATGCATCCGGAGGTATGTTTCTGGGCTCTGAATCATGAGCAGGCCATGCAACACAACAAAAAAACGGATGCCGGTTTTCAGGAGCGCATGCATGTTTTGCAGCGCTATCGTCCAGATGCCGATGATATCGTTACAACAGCCCTGCAGGCATATCCACGTGTGCAAGTGGGCAGGGATGATATTGTCGATGCACTGGTCGGTGCGATGACTGCGACCCAGGTCAAGTCGTTACATTGTATTCCTGAGCGTCCCGAAATTGATGATCATGGATTGCCGATGGAGATTGTTTACTGGTCGCCGCAAGGATAAGAGTTGCTAGTAATAAATATATGTCGTTTTATCGACATTGAATGCAGTTCTCATCCTTTAATCCCTGTCCAGCCTGTCGAGTATCGCCGCAAAGCGGGGAAAATGTCTGGCATGATGCTTGATCCACCTGCTCATGCGGGGGGAATTACGCGTTACCAGCGGCAGGCCGATTAATACCATGGGCACACCAAGCGGCAGTGGGGTCCAGAACATGACAAATCCGACCAACACAAACAAACCGCCTATACCTGCAATCAGTGGTTTTAGCATTAAATATTCCGTCGAATTAAAATAATATTAAATTTGGGTTCAAAGAATTAAAAAATAAAAAGGGGTCGGTGACAAATGAAAATGCGAATGATTTCGTTTTGTCACCGACACCTTTTTTAGAGAAGGCTGATTATGGAAAAAAGCAGGCAACAGCAGGCCAATGACTGGTTTGATTGAATTTCAGACAGATGTACGCATCAATATCGACCATGCATCTGAGCAGGTTCGAGGTTCGATAGGTATTCATTAGCATACCTCAGGTGCTTTATAGAGAGCATAAGCCTTAAATATTTCAGTTTATGGACAGAAAAATGATAACTTTTTTACAGTAATTAAATCGGGGCAAAGAAGATGGTTAATCAATTCACACAGAAAAATGAAAAAGGCATCATCGCGTGAACACTGATTCGCCAGGTGCTTTTGTCGCACAATTGAGCTGGCCCGACGTGGAACGACGCATCAATGCCGGTGCCGTGGCCGTATTACCTGTCGGCGCAGCGTGTAAGGCGCATGGGTCTCATTTGCCATTGAACACGGATCTGTTGCAGGCTGAATGGTTGGCCGGGGCATTGGTACGGAGTGCAGAGGTGCTGGTGTGGCCCACTGTCAGCTACGGTTACTATCCGGCGTTTTCTGACTATCCCGGTAGCGTCAGTCTTGCATGCGACACCTTCCAGCGACTCGTGCAGGAGATATTGAGTGATATTCAGAATGTGGGTGTGTGTTCGCTGCTCATAGTGAACACCGGTATCAGTACTATCGGGCCGTTGCAAGCTGCTATAAATGATATACCAAAAGAGATGCGTATCGAACTGGCCAACGTCTACGCAGGTCCACATTGCCTCGGCATGATAGAGGCGATCGCAGAACAGCCTTATGGCGGGCACGCTGACGAGATAGAGACGTCCATTATGCTTGCCATTGACCGGGAACTCGTGGCGATGAATAAGGCGGTGACGTGGGCGCCCCATGCGATGAGCGCAAGGGGTCCGTTCAGTCGCAGCGACTCCGGCAACCCCGATTTTTGCCCTGCGGGCGTGTGGGGCGATCCGACACTCGCCAGCGAGGACAAGGGGCGCCGCATTCTGTCCGCCATTGTCGATGACCTGCTGGCTGCTATTACAACGTTTAGATAAATCGACTCAGAGTGAAACACGATATCATTCAAATCCGGTTGATTTGTATCCGGATCCAGTTTCTTCAGGCGCCCATGCCCATATCAATATACCCGGTCGGGCACACTTCAGCGCAGATATGACAGCCTATACAACGACTGTAATCCGTATAGACATAGCGTCCCGTAGTCGATTGGGCTGCAGGGGTTTTCTTAACCGCATCCTGCGGGCAATAGATAATACAATTGTCGCATTCGAAGCACATGCCGCAACTCATACAACGTTCTGCCTCGTTACGAACGGAATCTTCACCGAGGCCCTGGAAACGTTCGTCAAAATGCCCCAGAACCTGTTCTGCTGTGACCACAGTTTCCTTACGTTGATGGCAAGGAACATATTCAAAGTGCCCTAGAAAAAGCTTGTCTGCCGGGATGATTTCCTGGAACGAGCGATCTTCATAATTATGCATCGCAAAATTGGCTGTATCGGTACCCCAGTCGGCATGGTGGTCAAATAGATCAGGTTGCAGATCGCCCTCCTTTAATTTTTGTAACAGGTCGAAATGATGGACGTCAATCTTGGGACGTTGTTCCATGGATTCATCAGCCAGGTAGTGATGAATACTCTCGGCTGCGATACTGGCATGTCCTATAGCTGTCGTTAACAGATGAGGTTTAATGATATCACCGACGGCAAAAACGCCCGGCCTGTTTTTCACCTGGAAGAACTTGTCTGCATCTATCAGGCCGCGACCATTATCAAATGCCTCAAATCCTTGCAGATCGCCGCCTTGTCCGATCGCGCTGACAATCAGGTCGCATTCGAGGTCGATCATTTTACCCGAATGCTGCATTTCGCCTTTATCCCACTCGACAACTTCGACTCTTAAAGCCATAGCCCGGCCATCGTCGCTCAGCACGACTTTTACCGGTGCCAGGCTACCGCGGATAGTAACACCTTCACTGATAGCAGCCTCGACTTCGTGCCTGGCGGCCGGCATGTTTTCAATCGGGCGACGATAGGCCAGCAGGACTTCCGCACCTTCCTTTTTTGCGATGGTGGCGACATCGTGTGCGGTATGCCCGAGTACAACATATTCAGTGCGGTCTTTTTCATGGCTTGTCTCGATATGGCCAAGCCGGCGTGCCACCGAAACGACATCCATGGCGGTATCGCCACCACCGACGACAACCACTTTTCTTGCCGTATACTGCAGTCTCCCCTGATTAAATGCATCGAGGAAAGACACGCCGCTGATGCAATTGGGGGCGTCACCTCCAGGTACCGGAAGGGCGCGTCCCGATTGTGCACCGATTGCGATAACGACAGCATCAAATTCTTTTTCAAGTTGTTCCATTTGCACATCACGACCGACGCGGGTGTTCATTTTCAGGTCCACACCCATGTCGATAATGCGCTGGAACTCGCCATCGAGAAATGCGCGTGGGGTGCGGTAACTCGGGATGCCGTAGCGGGCCATACCGCCGGGTTGTTCATGTTCATCAAATATCGTACATGCATGTCCGCGGCGGCGTAATTGGTAGGCGCAGGCGAAGCCGCCAACCCCACCACCAATGATGGCGACTTTTTTGCCGCTTTCCTTGTCTGCAGGTTGGAAAGCCAGATTATGATCCAGGGCATAGTCACCAATGAATTGCTCAACCGAATTGATACCGACGAAACCGTCTACTTCATTTCTGTTGCAACCATCCTGACATGGAGCGGGACAGACCCTGCCCATCATCGCAGGGAAGGGATTGGCATCGGTTGAACGCCTGAATGCATATTCCTGCCAGGACAAATCTGCGGGTGGTTTTTCCATACCCCTGGCAATATCCAGCCAGCCACGAATATCCTCACCGGATGGACAGCTACCCTGGCAAGGTGGTGTTCGATGCGTATAGGTGGGGCATTTATAGGATGTGTCCTGCTCAAAGATTTCCTCATTCCAGGGCAGGTGAACATCATCATTATCCTTGTAACGGCGGAAGGTGTGTTTGTGTTCGCTCATATCGGGTACCTGTCGGCTTACTGCGTTATAACGACCATTATGTTTATTATCTATGCTCGATAGTATAGTACGCAGTCGAAGCACATTTGAAATTATCGGGCTATATTGGAGTTTATTCTAATATTAGCAACATCTGTTTTGTTGTCCGTATGATTAGTCTTCCTGCAGTTTGCGTACCATAACGACAGCATTCATAGTGCCTGAAGGTATTGCGTAATAGTTCTTGCGCAGCTGTTTTTTTCGAAATCCCAGACTGTGGTATAAATGGATGGCCGGATAGTTTGTCGAACGTACCTCCAGCCAGCAATAGCGGGCATGTTGACGGCTGGCCATGCCCAGCATGTGCAGCATCATGCGTCGGCCCAGGCCCTGACGCCGGTAACCCGGGGCTATACCCATGTTCATGATATGCGCCCAGTGTTTGACCATGGAGAAAATACCAAAGCCCACGATCATGCCCTGTTGCTCCAATACCCAGCAGGATGCGCTGCGTAACTGTTTGCGAAAGTACCACCCAGGCCAGGGGCGTGGTTGGCCCAGCTTCTCCAGTTTGTAAACCGCGCGTAGATCTTTGTTTTGCATGGCCCTAAGGTGAATATGTCCCTGGAGCAGTGTATTGGCCTGTTGTGTCGTTATATTAGCCATTGACGTGTCGATTCAATGAGACCTCGTTAAGTTGTGCGTCTGCATGTTTTTAATATTTTTATACTATATAGTCTATATGTGTTGGAATTAATTATAAGCTAAATATAGATAACCATGTCTCATTCCGATGAAGGATGCTAACAAACAATCAAACATATTGTTGCTGACAGGCATTCCAGGCATTGGTAAAACGACTTTGATCCAGCGAGTGGCAGCAGAACTGTCGCGGTATCGCGTGAGTGGCTTTTATACCGAGGAAATCCGCGAAGGCGGACAGCGTAAGGGCTTTCGTCTCGTCACTTTTAATGGTGAGCAGGGGATTATGGCTCACGTTAATTATGACCAACGTTATCGGGTCGGTAAGTACGGTGTAGATGTCAGCGTTATCGATCATTTTGCCGCAACCGCGCTTACTATTAGTAATGACATCGATGTTTATTTGATTGATGAGATCGGCAAGATGGAATGTTTTTCATCCGAATTTGTATCAAGGATAAAGGTATTGCTAAATTCCGATAAGCCTGTCATCGCGACTGTCGGAAAAAAGGGCGCGGGCCTGATCGAGGAAGCCAGGCATTGGCCAGGCAGCGAGCTATGGGAGCTGACGCAGGCAAACCGGGATACGCTTGTGACCGAGGTGCTTGCATGGCTGCAGACGCGATGTTGAGCCAATATCGATGAATATGCTATCTGCACAGGACGTTGAGGTAATTGCCGATGCCCTGCAACAGCATGTTTACAAACTGGCGGAGGATATCGGCGAACGCAATATTTACCTTCCACAGGCCTTGCATGCCGCCGAGCGTTATATCAGGGAGACGTGGGAGGCGATGGGTTATGCCGTGCATAGACAGGAATACGAGGTTGGTGGTGTGCGCTCGGCCAACCTTGAGATAGCAATAGCGGGTAGTAGCAAAGCGAAAGAAATTTTACTTGTGGGTGCCCATTATGATTCGGTTAGAGGAAGCCCTGGTGCCAATGACAATGGCAGTGGTATTGCGGCGTTACTGGAATTGGCGCGCTTATTTAGTGTATTGCCGCCACCGCAGCGCACGCTACGCTTTGTTGCGTTTGTTAATGAAGAACCGCCGTTCTTTTTAACGGGAAAGATGGGAAGTATGCACTATGCAAAGGCCGCGCGTCTTCATGGTGATGACATTCGTCTGATGGTGTCTCTTGAAACCATGGGGTATTATCGCGATGAGCCGGGCAGTCAGGCCTATCCACCGTTGTTCCGTTTTTTTTATCCCGATCGCGGCAATTTTATTGCCTTTGTCTCAAACTTGAGGTCTCGTCCACAAATAAAACGACTCGCTGCGGCTTTTCACGATAATAGTGACTTTCCGGCACAGCGGGTGTCCACGTTTTCGTGGATACCCGGCGTGGGCTGGAGTGATCATTTTTCTTTCTGGTTACGGCGATACCGTGCGGTTATGGTGACCGATACCGCATTTTATCGTTATCCCTATTATCATAGCCACCAGGATACAGCGGAAAAACTGGACTATCAGCGTTTCGCAGCAGTCACTGCCGGCCTTTACGCAGCATTGGTGCAATTGTCAGCGACGGGCGCGTGACGGGGATCAGGGTGCCGTTGATGCCGAGCTTGCCGCACTGGAGGTGGTACTTCGTTGTGCTATTGATTACAGGCAATAACGGTTCTGGATTTATACCGACAATGTTGGCCTGCCCCAGTTATGGCATGAATACCATGTTGACGAAAGAGTGCAGCGAATTCGCACTCTCGTTGCTGTGTTGGAGCGGTTTGCGTTATACGATATTCTGCCCTTACATAAGCAGCCTGCCAATGTACTGGCGCAACAAGTCGCAACGGGCCAAAGTAAAGCAACACATTGAACAATAAGAAAAAGGGCATGGATTCGATGTCATATCGGCAATGGAAAACTGTATTTTATTGAAAAAAAAGCTGGATAGACATATTAAAGCTATGATTAATGATGGTATAGGACAAACAAGGTCATAGAGCAACTGTTTCTAATATTATAAAAAATGGTCTATAACACTGTGTTACAGATGGCTATCTGATAACTGCTTAAATCAGGAGTAAAGTATGGCTAATTTGGAAGATTATGGAAAAGAAAAATATTTTGAAGAACAAGGTTATACATGGGATTCCCGAATTGAATCTTATGTGAATAAAGAGGTATGGAAAATATTTTCCAAGTACTACATTGACGATCATTCCTTCGATCGTCTGATGGTCAATCTTCAGGAAGAGCCTAGTCCCGGTAAATGGAAGTTCTACTTTAATACTGAATCACCAGTCGATGTACATAACCTCCATGTACATTATGGTGTGGACAAAGCCGGGATTATTAAGTGATGAATCGGGAAGATTGGGTTTGGACCAAAGTAACACATGCCAGGTCCGATCGCATATATCACATATGTAGAAATCCATCGGGTACCAGGCTTGTTGCCAACATCACTTCATTGATGTCGAGATGCTCGGACCAGGTGCTGGCGCGTTGATGATCAGGATCACGCCAGAATGACTCGATGTCGTCGCGCACAAAGGCATAATGAATCAGTGCCTGGAGTCGTGCGCGAACCGCCGCACTTATTGAAAAATGCCTCACCTCACTTTCTTCCGTTTGCCACATGTGTTGAACGGCGTGCAGACCGATCGCCAGACCGAGTTCGCGAAAGCCGAGCCGGTACTCGGCGGAGCGTTGTAACTCGTCGCTACGTGCATAATACTGCATACCTGCATGCGCCGCAGAAAGCAGGCCCTCGAGAAGATGTTCGTCCAGACCGGGCTCTCGTTGCAACAGCCTGTACACGCGGTAGGCGTCAATCAACAGGCCACCGATGCCGAGCGGATCGTCGGTAGCCCACTCATTCTGTTCGATCATCACTGCAAATTGTCCGATCGCGTAGGCGAGGTCGGGTCCACGGTCTTGTTCAGGCAGTCTGGCCGCGCTTGCGATGAGCTGGATACAGGTAATGTACCCATCCAATGGATCTTGCTGACCCATCGAGGCTACCTGTGCACGAGTGAGGTCGATACTCATCTTCCAATACATGCGCCGTGAACGCGCGGATGTGGACGAGTAGGTGAAGGCATTGAATGAACTCTCGGCCAGCTCCCGTGCCCAGCAGTTAAAGCGTGGTTGTCCCGTCGCGAGCGCAACCTGATCGAGGGCGTGCATCCATTTTGTCAGGTAGTGAAAATACTGCCCGTCACGATCCCACTCCAGGCGTTCATTATACGATTCGTTCGCTCCGCGTTCTGGCAGCTCTTTACCGATACGAAGCCCACCACGTGTCGGATGGTTTTCCCCTTCATGCGCACTCAAACCGCTAATCCACCCAGAGCGCAGATCATCATCACGATGTTTGCCCAATGTGTGATGTACCTGATCGGCCAGCTGCAGTGCAAGTTCTGTATAGTGTTGTTCTCCGGTCGTCTGCGCCAGGCCGAGAAAATTGCAGACCGCGAAAGCATCCGTCCACAGGTAGCGCCGCACAGGGTGATCGGAGACAAGCCCGGTACGGTCCGCGAAGTGTTGCATGTATGCAATAGCTTCTTCTATTCTTGTTTGCGTGTTGTTACTCATCATCTGAGCTTTGTTTGATATGACGCATATTTTGCATATTTCATATTAAACAATAGCCAAACCCTGGAATAAAGGAGCCAAAGAGCCATCTTTCTTTGGCTCGGATTTCTACCCGCATGACGCCATATATCGCTTGTAGATCGTATTTTATAGCTGAAAATGTGAATTTAAGCGATAAAAACGCTCCATGTGTTTGTTATATATCGGGATCAGAGTAAACACACGGGTTTATCTGGAAAATTTACTCTGATCCGAATGGCACTTACTTAGCCAAAAAATCCTGTCATTGCGAGGTTTGACCATGGATGGTCTTATGTCGTGGAGCCCAGGGAAGGGCGGGAACGACGTAGCGAAGCAATCTCCCCAATTCCGTATTGAGATATCGCATTGCCTGATAGGGAATGGCTGCTGAAGCAGATTGCCGCGCTGCGACCACGAATTTATCATAACTCTGATCCCAATTACACCCCTTGTCCTATTTATGCATGTCTATGTTACCGACACTGATATAGGCCTTGTTCTGCTGGACAATTTTTCCCCCGATTCCTGGAACTCCGGTGAGATCTTCTGGCTTGGTAAACGGCCCCTTCATCTGGCGGTATTTAACAATCGCCTTGGCCTTCACTTCCCCGATTCCTTTCAAGCTCATCAAGCCTTTGACATCGGCCTTGTTAACGTCAACTTTGCCCTGGGCGAGCAAGGGCCCCGTCGAGAACAGGGTAATAACTAGGGCAATCATTGATAATAGTTGTATAGTCCGTTTCATATTATCCTCCATGTTGTTAGGATTGTTATTACTGCTACATGAGACGTAGTACTGCTTGATTCACAGGTCCCATGATGGGGCAACAACTTTAAAGACTAGCAAAGACATGGTTTGTTCGCCAGTTCAGGCTGTATCGGAAATAAGTGTTATATGATTCGACTTTGGTCAGCCTTGTATTGCAGTTGCTATTCATGTTAATCATCTGCTGAATGCAATTTTAACAATGTCGTTCCGAATCATTATTCAGAATGATCGAATTTGGCCACCAGCCCTGATGGGATTTACAGGCCGCTGCGCAGAAAGTAAGCGTGTTTCGGGCCAGATAACAATTTACTTTATGTCGCTATTAAACAAGCTCTGGTCCTGATTATTTTATTGAAACAAGGGAAAAGAAATTAGCTGTATCGAATATACTGTTGATTGTGATGCCAGGCTAATGAGTATCGAAAGCCTCGCGATCTTCGGCGCTACAATTACTTAAATGCCGTACTGTATAGTCAGTATCGTAGCGTTAAGTCGTTACGTAAGTGAATAAGTCACGGCCTGGATGTGAAAATTTCACTCACGTATACAAGAACGATGTTAACGATAGAGACATGCGCTCAATACATAGAAACGCGTGAGTATCTATACTTGTTGTTCGCTTATTTCTGGCAAATTGTAAGATATAGACGAGACGTGTGGATCATTCAGATTGATTGTTAAACTCAGAAAAACCTGATGTCTAGGGAGTGAATTAATAGAATATATGCAATATAATGAGCTTTCTTGTGGGCGCATGTCGCCATTAACCGTTTTTTTTTGAGACTATATATATGCCACGTTCCAGGATTATCTATACTATTACCGATGAAGCCCCCGCTTTAGCCACCTATTCCTTATTGCCTATTGTTCAGGCCTTCACAAAGGCAGCGGGTATTGATGTCGAGACACGGGATATTTCCCTGGCAGGGCGTATTATTGCCAATTTCCCGGATAATCTGAGCGCTGAGCAAAGGCAGGCCGATGCACTTGCTGAGCTGGGCGAGTTGGCTAAAACACCTGAAGCAAACATAATCAAGCTGCCCAATATTAGCGCATCGATCCCCCAGTTGCAGGCAGCCATCAAGGAGCTGCAGGCATCAGGCTTTGATATCCCTGATTTTCCGCAGGAAGCGACTACAGATGAAGAAAAGGCCATCAAAGCTCGCTATGCCAGGGTGCTGGGCAGTGCGGTCAACCCGGTATTGCGTGAAGGAAATTCTGACCGCCGTGTTGCCGGTCCCGTGAAGGAATATGCACAGAAACACCCGCATTCGATGGGAGCCTGGTCGAGCGATTCGCAAACGCATGTCGCCTCGATGGCGGAAGGTGATTTTTATTCCAGCGAGAAATCAATGGTTATGGAAAGCGCAGGCGATGTCAAAATTGAACTGCTCGGTGAAGACGGCGAGACTCGTGTGTTGAAAGAGAAGACGCCCGTACTGGCAGGGGAGGTCATTGACGCCTCGGTCATGAGTGTGAAGGCGTTGCGTAATTTCTTTGAAGCAGCGATGCAGGATGCCAAACAACAGGGCGTATTGCTGTCACTGCATATGAAAGCCACAATGATGAAGGTCTCGGATCCGATTATTTTCGGTCATGCGGTCAGTGTGTATTACCAGGATGTGTTTGAGAAGTATGCGCCAACGCTTGACAGGCTCGGTGTCGATACACGCAATGGCGTGGGCGATATTTATACAAAGATAACGAGCCTGCCTGATAGCGAACGTGAAGCAATTGCGGCTGACCTGCAGGCTGTCTATCAAACGCGTCCTGAACTGGCGATGGTGAATTCAGATAAAGGCATTACCAACCTGCATGTACCGAGCGATGTAATTATTGATGCCTCGATGCCGGCAGCGATTCGCTCCTCAGGCAAGATGTGGGGTCCTGATGGCAAGTTACATGATACCAAGGCCATGATTCCGGATCGTAATTACGCTGGTGTTTACCAGGCCACGATTGATTTTTGCAAGCAGCATGGTGCCTTTGATCCGACCACGATGGGTAACGTCAGTAATGTGGGTCTGATGGCGCAAAAAGCCGAAGAATATGGTTCGCATGACAAGACCTTTGAAATACCGGCCAGCGGCACTGTGCGTGTGACCGATGCATCGGGCGCGGTTCTGTTGGAGCATAATGTTGGGGAAGGTGATATCTGGCGTATGTGTCAAACCAGGGATATTCCGATTCAGGATTGGGTCAAGCTTGCAGTAACGCGTGCGCGCTTAACCGGCCAGCCAGCGATTTTCTGGCTGGATAAAAACCGCGCGCATGATGCGAATCTGATTGCCAAGGTCAACACCTATTTGCAGGATCATGATACCAGTGGACTGGATATTCAGATCATGGCGCCGCGTGATGCAACAGTGTATACACTGGAACGTGTCAAGGCCGGTAAGAATACCATCTCGGTAACGGGTAATGTATTACGAGATTACCTGACTGATTTGTTCCCGATCCTCGAGCTGGGTACCAGTGCCAAGATGTTGTCGATCGTACCGCTGCTGGCCGGTGGTGGATTATTCGAAACGGGCGCCGGTGGATCTGCACCCAAACATGTGCAACAGCTTGTGCAGGAGAATCATTTACGCTGGGATTCACTCGGTGAGTTTCTGGCCCTGGCCGTATCCATCGAGGATATGGCACACAAAACCGATAGTGCCAAAGCCAGGACCCTGGCCGCAGCCCTGGACAAAGCGAACAGTCAGTTCCTGAATAATAACAAGTCACCCTCTCGCAAGGCTGGTGAGCTCGATACCCGCGGTAGTCATTTTTATCTGGCGATGTATTGGGCGCAGGCGCTTGCAGCTCAGAATGATGATGCTGAATTAAAAGCCGCCCTTGCTCCTGCTGCCGAACAAATGAGTACTAATGAGGAAAAGATTGTTGCAGAACTTAACAGTGTACAGGGAAGGCCGGTTGAGCTAGGTGGTTACTATCGCCCGGATGATAATATGGCCAAACAGGTCATGCGTCCGAGTGCGACCTTGAATGCCATCATTGATGGCCTGAACTAGTACAATGGGTGTTATTTGGATACCCACTAATCCCGCGTAAAGATACTGGCATTTATATATCGGGCAACACGATTATTGCCACAAGCAAACATGTAAGTTGACGGCGTTGCACCAGACTAAGCAAGCGTATGCTTAAAGTCCGGACATCGTCTATTGCCGTGTTTGTATAAGTCATGCTACAAAGCACGTCATTAAACAGTCCTTTATTCTGTAAGTTGATCATATTGATCGGCGTCATAATTGTTGTGTTTACATGCTCCACTGGCTACTATATTTGAACAGGTTGGTTTATTTTACATAAAAAAACAGGGCAGATATCCGATCAGGTATTCCGGATTACCTGCAATATTGTCATATATAATTTAAATGGATTGTCATAGAAGGCAGATATGTGGCGCACTTTGATGTTCATTTGTCTTATTGGTCATACAGGCGCGGGATGCTATAACCCTGAACATAATATCGTGAAAAAAGAAACAATGTTAAAGGCGAGACTTGTGCTGGATGACAGTAATGAGGATGCCGTCGATCTATGTGCAAGTCGCCTTGTGTCAAACGGCTTCTCTGTAACATCGAAAAGCCTGCGTGGAATCAACTTTAGCGGTCCTGTGGATCTGTTCGAAAAAGTCTTTCATGCGAAAGTGGAGCTGGCTGAAGAGCCCCGTTTTTCTACAGAGCCGGAACTTCCTGCAGAAATATGCACCATGGCACGGGCGGTTTATTTTCCAACACAACCGATATTTTTTAAGGAAAACAGTAAGGAGAATTGAACATGGCAGTTAAAGTGCGTTTAGTACCCAAGAGTCGAAGTGGTGGGATCCAGGCCTTTGATCTTGCAATGTCCTCCATGTTACCCAGGGAGGAGATTGAAACGGATCCTGATCGTGCCAGGTTGGCGTTGAATAAATGTATGGAGCATGGTTACAGTGCGCGGATTACGAATAAGGACCGGGTGGAAATGCAGTTATCACCAGAGGAAGTAAAGGAATACTTTAAAGCCGATGTCACAGAGGTGTCCTCAGGTATCAAATCGGATGTCAGTCTTGGTGTGGAGCTTTCTGAACAGTTTTACAAGGCAGAAACCGGATTGACGATACCTGAGGACATGCAGGACGATATTGCGTTCGCCTATATCCCTACACCACCGACCTTCTTTGCAGTCAATGCGATTCCGCCAAAAATATCACTGCATTATCTAAGCCTTGACGATGTGCGTGGTGTCTCCGGGGCGGCAAAATGCCATCGACGTGGATGGACGGGGAGTGACGTCCGCGCTGTTATGGTCGATAGCGGATTTTCCCAGCATCCGTATTTTCGTGAGCGCGGTTTCAACTACAACCCGATTGTGACACCCCAGCAGCCAGACCCGTTTACGGATCCAAGTGGGCATGGCACCGGAGAAAGTGCCAATCTGATGATGATTGCACCCAATATCGAATTTCACGGTGTCCGCTTCGGAGGGTCGGCTGCTGAAGATCTGGAATCTGCGCTTGCGACCGGTGCTACAATCCTGTCGAACTCCTGGGGCTGGGACGCGGACCATCAGTCCTGGGATGATCTGCGCCAGACAGATCCCAATCTGTATTTCGAATTCCAGGACCTGTCCGCACTGATTGTCGATGCCACGGCCGATGGCAAGGTCATCATTTTCTCGGCCGGGAACGGTCACCGTGCCTTTCCGGGGAGTCATCCCGATGTAATCGCAGCCGGCGGTGTCACGGTCAATGAAGATAGTTCTTTGCAGGCATCGTCCTACGCCAGTAGTTTCGAAAGCCTGTTACATCCGGGACGCCTGGTCCCCGATGTTTGCGGGGTTGTCGGTGAAGCAACACCGGGTGGACCGATGCCCGGACATATCATGTTGCCGGTCCCGAGTGGTGCCGGGCTCGAAGGTGAAAACATGCCCGCCGACAAGTCCGATTTAGGTTGGGGCATCTTTAGTGGAACTTCGGCCGCCGCACCGCAGATCGCCGGAGTCGTGGCGCTAATGCAGCATGCACGCGCAACTGTAGGAAAAGCAGCGCTCAGTACTAGCGAGGTGAAGGCGATCTTACAGGCAACGGCCATCGATGTCACCGAGGGTCTGAGTGGTCTGGGTGATCCGGCAGACATCGGTTTCGATCGCGCCACGGGCGCCGGTTTTATCGATGCTTTCTCGGCCTGTGTCGCGGCAACGAATAACTGAGATGAAGCATTGGAGCGCAGAAATTTATCGCGATAAAATCAATGTCATACCATGTCCACGTGGATCACTGGCAGCAGAAATCGAACCATCGCGATGCTGGACAACGATTTGCATATTCCCGTAACTCCCTTGTCCACCACCATAGGGTGACATCTTTCGTTTGAGACGATGGCCCAGAAGCGAAAGTGCAGCGACTTCCTTGTCTGTCAATGCGTTATCCTCATACATGACGACATCCGGCAGATATTGATGATGGAAACGTCTATGACTGACTATGTCAGCAGCAGATACACCGTTAGAGAAGTCTAAAATAGCCAGAAGCACCATCGTAATAATTCTACTCCCGCCTGGGGTGCCGAGTACGGCTGTTGCATTATCTGACGTAATTAATGTTGGTGACATGCTGGATAATGGGCGTTTCCCAGGTGCGATTGCATTGGCTTCACCTCCAATCAGGCCGTAGGCATTGGGTGTACCGGGTTTTGCTGCGAAGTCGTCCATTTCATTATTGAGTAGCACACCCGTGCCGGCAGGGACAAAGCATGCGCCAAACGGAAAATTGATACTGAGTGTTGCAGACACCATATTTCCTTCGTGATCTATAATAGAAAAATGTGTGGTGTCGTTACCATTGCCATCGGGTTTTGCATATGTGGATATAAACTCGCTTGGTGTGGCTTCATTGTTACGGATCTCACCTGCCTGCCTGCTGATATGTTTGTCGCCCATTAGTTGTTTGACAGGTATGCTTGTGAAATCCGGGTCACCCAGAAATTGGGCGCGATCGGCATAGGCCCTTTTCATGGCCTCAATGATAATATGCTTGCGTCTGATATTGTCCATTTTATCCAGATCAAACTTTTCCAGCATGCCAAGGATCTCGGCCAGGGCAATACCACCTGATGATGGGGGCGATGCAGAGCTGATTTTCATGCCACGATATGTGAAGGAGATCGGTTCTCTTTCTACGACTTTATATTGCTCCAGGTCCTTGAGTGTCCAGATGCCGGCACCCTTGTTAATACCATTAACGAGCAGCTGTGCGGTATTTCCAGAGTAAAATCCCTTTGCGCCCTGAGTTGCCAGCAGTTCAAGCGTGGAGGCCAGGTCGGGTTGTTTTAATACATGTTTTTCCGGAGGCACATTATTATTATGCAGAAAGATCCTGGCAGTGTCAGGATCTTCCCTTAAAGAGTCCAAGCGTAATTTGGCATACAGGCGGTATTTGTCATCTATCTGATAGCCATCTTTTGCAAGTCTGATAGCGGGCGCCAGATTAGCGGATAATGACAGACGACCATATTTTCTGGTGATATGATCGAGTGCGGCTGGAACACCGGGGATACCACCAGCAAGGGCGCCTTTTATGGCAAGTTTCTTGTTGAAATTACCCTTGTTGTCAAGGTACATGTTTCTATGGGCCTTGAGCGGCGCTTTTTCGCGCCCATCGATCATTACTGTAGTGTTATCTTTTTTTCTATGCAGTAACCAGAAGCCTCCACCTCCTATGCCAGATGCATACGGTTCGACAACGGCGAGGGCTGCGGATACGGCAACTGCTGCGTCAAATGCATTGCCGCCATTTTTTAGTATCTCATTTCCAACTTCTGAGGCTATAGGGTGAGCAGTAGCTATACCATGGTAAGAACCTTCTTTAGCATTGCTGGAGGTGGCAAATAATACGAATACCGTAAATATTATCGATATTAATTTCATGTAGTATCATCCATTGACTATTTAAACGCTGCATGTTTCCAGCCGATCAGGTAGGGATCCAGTATCCAGTAACTCCCGTCTTTCTCTAGATAATCAATCTGGCGTGCGTATTGACCTGACCATTTGGTATTTTTGTAATTTTGTTCTGTGAGTAAAATTTGCTTTTTATCGGTGTTTATATTTGATATTACGGCAACATGGCCTGTTCCCAGCAGTGCTTTGGCATATATTAACAAATCACCGACTACTGGTGGCTGTTTTGATCCGTTGAGATGGGAGGAAACCGGGATTTTTTCCTTGCTGCTAACACGGGTGTAAAATTTTATTTTATCCCATATATCAATCGCGTAATCGACATCACCATAGACTACCCCATGATTGGCAAGTAACCAGCGTCGTGCAAATTCGACACACTGCCATTTTATACCGGTATAGGTACCCTGGTACTTGTTCGGTTCAAATATTACACAGCTATTACTGCAATTTGAATAGGCCTTCAGGCCGGTTTTTGTTGTGCCCAGAATATTGCCGTAGTCAGTCACGCACTTGTCATAACAGGCGGCCTTGTTTTCCTGTGCAAAAGTAGATGTGCAAATCAATAATAACAGAAACGGGAACAATAATCCTTTACCATGAATTATATGATGTGTAGATTGCATTCGTATTTTCTCTATCATTGCTCTCTCCATGTAAGTAGATGTTGATTTAACATGTTAGTTCCCTGTGTTTATTCAATCGTGAATTCAATTGGCGTATTCAAGGAACCATGATTGAAATCACCGAGCAGGGCGTTTTCATTGACGTCACGAGCATTTATCATCCAATTATATATACCTCCTTTCTGCAGCAGTCCTTTCGGTAATACAAGTTCAGGCCTGCTTAATAACTTGGATGAATGTATTATTCGCTGTTCCCATACATCCCTGATAAACACCTTATAGTGTTTTGCTCCGGGTACCGGTTTCCAGGTAAGTTTTTCGGGTAGACGTTTTAGTATTGCATTTTTTCCAGGCGATACTCCCTGTGGAATATCCATACGAGCCAGGATTACATAATCCTTTGCTTCATATCTCCTATTATCTTTCATGGTAATGATGGCGCGATACCACCCATCCCTTGCCGTATGTGGAATATCCATCTGCGTGATGAACACCCTTTTTTCCGGTTTCCCTTTTTTCTTTACGACTCTGAATTTGTCTGGATTGATTATACCAAGCATTTTGTTGCCAGGCGTATATATCTCCATTTTTTTAATATTTTTAAAATCATAGCTGGAAAATAAAGACATGAAAAAAAGTTTTCGCTGTGGCCAGTTACAGACATGTATGTCGAAAAAACCAACTTTTGTGTAGTGTGGATCAGCTTCAGGCGCAGGGGTAATATCGTCTGCGCGAACAAGGCCTGCATGAACACCAATAAACAGTATCAGTGTGGTCTTGAGAAAATATCGCATACTATCATCCCCCAATTATTCGTATAATCAATATCGTCAATTCATTTCGCAAGAAGATTGGCGTTCCTGAGCCTTAGACTCAGACTTTTCAATATGCCAAGGCTCAATTCCGGATAGTGCAGGATAAGCCCGTGTAATCGTGTTTTCTCTAATGATAGTAATTGCGCATCCTCCAGGACAATGGCCGTTGCGGATCTTGGCTGATCATCGAGCAGGTTCATTTCGCCAAAACAGTCTCCCTGCCCTAAAGTTGCAACATATTTATTACTGTTTGCATCTGACTCCAGTGATATGCCAATTTTTCCTTGCTGCAGGATATACATATGGTCGCCATAGTTATTGATTTCGAAAACCTTGTCTCCCTTAAAATATTGCTCATCTTCCAGTTCCATAGCAACGGAGCGTAGGTCCTCGGTAGAAACTTCAGAAAAAATGGGAGATTTCTTCAGCAGTAATATTCTTTCAAATAAATCAGACATAGTAAATCCTAATTAAACACTTTCAACGCATCTTCGGCACAAGCTTTTAGCCATGGGTCATGTCTTCTGGTGCACCAGTCGAGCGCACTCTTGGATGAGCTGAATGCATCGTTATTGTCTTTTGAAATTAACTTGCCGGGTGTAATGCCTTCAATAAGATTAGCCAGAATGACTGCAAGGCCCTGGTTATCTATATTTCTGAGCGCTTCCATGGACTGTGCAGCAACACGTTTGTCATTACTCTTTATACCAGCCTGGATAATGTTAATTGTGTGAGGATCCTGAATGGATTTCATGGCCTGAAGTGTCAAGTCTACGATTTGTTCCAATCGTTCCTGTAATGCATACACAATCAGCTCTACAGCAGGAAACACAAGATACTCCGGGAATTTGTGTAGCGTTTCGAGTACTCTCGATATGAGCTCTGCGTCATGTGCCTTTGAAATGGCAATGTCTTCCATGATGCTGTTGGGCGTACCGGATTCCACGAGTTTGCTAAGTATGGTCGATTGGGTGCGAGGTGAACCCAGGTTCTCATCCTTGATCCAGTTTATAAAGGTTTCTCTCTGATTGTCATCCTTGAAAAGATCGATGGCGTTTTTTCTCACCAGCGGGTGTGAATCCTCGAGCGCATTAATGATAAATTTCTGTTCATCATTGTTGTCAAGAATATGGGTGCAGCGTACGGCAAGGCCCCTGATATCAGGGTCATTAATACTGTATATAGCATGCAGATTATCTGCTAAACCCGGCATGCTATTATCCGGCCAAAGTGTCAGTGCACGCAGGCAGGCTTTTACTATACGCCTGTTATTATTGGCAAGCAGATCAGTAAATACTGAACTATCTATTTTTGCCAGTGCCTTGTGTGCGTGCTTATCGAGTTCTTTGAAAATTTCCAATGCAGATAATATATCGCCTGCTTGCGTGGATCTTAACAGAGTGTTCCATAACATATACGCCTGCTGGTTATCCACTTCATTTATAACGCAGCCATATATTGCAGCAGACTGTAAACGTGGATTGGTTTCTGCAAGCATGGCCGGTATTAATGGTAGTGCGTTATTGTTACCGAGTTTGAATAATGCCTTCAATATGGTGGCTTGCAGATGAACGTCTGCTGTCTGATATTCTTTCCATAGGAATTCATGAAATTCATCAGGGTTCAGTGGAACCAGTAGTTGAAATAGCTGGTTCCTGATGGAGTCTTTTGCGCCCTGTAGTCGTTCTATTAATACTGGCACTGCCTCTTGTGGAAATGTGCGTACAAGTGTTTTAGCATACGCTATGCAGATCTGATCATCATTGTGCTGTACCCCATTTACCAGTTCTTTGAAAATATCATGACCGCCTGTTTTAATTGCATTCTGCTCATGTTTGCCGGGGATGAATAAACGGTTCTTCAGGTGTGTGACAATTTCCATGACATAGGCTTTATTCATGCGCACATTGAAATATGCATACATACCTGTCAGGACAAGGCCGATTATGAGATAATAATGCGGTGTATCCATGCGTTGTACTGCCCATAAGACGCCACCACAGACTAATAAGGCCAATGGTATGACAATGACCACCGACATGGCGCGGGCGCGTCCCTGAATAAAACTCGGCAGTGCATTATAGAAGAGATTTCTGACCGGGTTGCGAATGGCCGGCATAATGGAGTCTTTATTTATGCTTGTGAATATACCAGCAGGGAGGGTGAAGGTATAGATTAGCGCGACATAGGATAACATCGTTGAAAACGGAAAAAACAGATTGACTGTTTTTATGCCAAAGCGCTGTATGACCCTGTTGGTGACAAAAAGTTGTAATATCAGCGCCAGAGAATTAGTTATGACAACCATGACCCCATAAAACGCTGTCAGACTTTCTTCTGTTTTGAATGTCTCGTTGTAGATTTTATTTGTCGAATAACAAAGAATATAAAAGACGATAACCATAAAAAATAATGCAAATGAAGAATATCTGACCAGATCGGATGTCTTCATGAATTTAGCACCCACAGAAATATCAGCCAGTGACTGTTTAAGTTTGTTGTCTTGCTTTCTGGGGTGTCTGAAAAATAATGAGTAGCCGGTCTTATTATGGTGCCAGGTTATCATAATGATGCTGATACCCAGTAGTATGCACCAGGCCAGAAGCAGATTCTGGACACCTAGTCGGGGGGCACTTAACGCGAGAAACAGACCGCCCAGAATTGTGCCAATCTGCGCGCCGGCAAGAATAATAGGTGTCAGTCTCTTCGCCTGTATGGTATCGAGATTCTGGGCGAGATAAAGTGTGGCATGGATTACCAGTAATTCAGACGCGATTTCATAAATCAGAAAATATACCGGGTAGATGTGCTCAAATGAAAAAAAAGACATCGAGATCCACGCTGCTGTCAACAGCAGAATCAGTACGAGATTTAGAATCTTGAAAAATCTTTCCGGTGGCAGGCGGTCAGCAAATGCTGCATAGACGGTACTGGTGATAAAGAGAAGAAAGCCGAGGATAATATACATCACCGGCAAATACTCAATGCCATAGCGTTTGAAGAACAAGGCATCAGTAGTTCCTCTGCCTATCGCCATGCCGCTACCGAGCACAAGAAAGAACAACATGAAATACATGATGATGCTCTTTTCTTCTTCTTTTATTAATAAAATTTTGAAAATTTTATCAATCACAGGATGCGTTTTTATACCTTGATCAATGTTACAAAAACATATTAGGAAATAATCATATAGCCAGAACTGTCTCTGCTATTATTTCCAGCCAACAGTCCTTGTATAGTATTGTTCTGTTTATGAAAGATGGTCTGGATTTCAGTTCTTGTGATTAATTCCAGGCATATGCGGTGCCACGTTGCCTAAAACAAATACTTTTATAATTTCCTGAATTCCATAGAATTTATGTTAGTGCTAACTTAAGTATACACATGTTTTGTCATGGTTTCATAAT
Organism: uncultured Gammaproteobacteria bacterium; assembly: GCA_947258655.1. Lineage (GTDB taxonomy): Bacteria > Pseudomonadota > Gammaproteobacteria > JAADHQ01 > JAADHQ01 > JAADHQ01. Next base: position 73,935 of record CAMYJD010000004.1, read on the forward strand.
AATTTTTTATTGTTATAAAAAGCCACATTATAAATAAGAGTATGCAATTGTATGAGTATTTTCAGCAACCTAAACCACATGAAAAGGAGTAATAAACGGCCAATGTAACATCTTTGATAGAGATACTGTCCCGCTTAACGCTGGATCGGCGTAAGGATCAGATTCAGCAAAAGAAATGAATCACTGGTTTTTACTTATTGATAATGAAATCTGTTATGCGCATTTTATCTTGCATATGGAAAATACAGCAGTAGCGACTATCTTTAGGTCATGCATTGGATATTTTCAGATAACATAATTGATACTTGTCTGTATATAATCGTTAAGTGCAATACATAAAAAAGGGCAGGTTTATAATAAACCTGCCCAACCAGGAGGAAATCATGAAGATACTTGTAACTTCACTTGACCTCCTTACCCCAAACAACCATATGAACCTTAAATAGATTGATCTGTTAATGTTCTAGCTGTTCTCCTTAGGTACTAAGATATAAAATCTGGATTAACATAGATGTTAATTATTTTGATAAAAGAATGTGAATTGTTAACATGAAAATAGTGATATATTGCGCTTGGATACTTGGTCAAATATCCAGGCGGAATCATGTATACTTCGCTTTTTAAGGAAAATTATTTTTCCTGATCAAGAGATTTCAGGCGATATAATGAGCCAGATTGAATGCAGAAGGTGAATACCAGGCAGCGGGAAGCACTGTACTTTGATACTTTCAACTAGAGCTGGTGGAAGTTATTTCATGTTATATCATGATTAAAACAGGATGAGTGCTAGCTAAGCAGAACGCGATTTCGGCCTGCACCCTTGGCAGAATATAAAGCCATATCAGAACGCTTTATCAGGCTTTGCAGGTTGTCTTCTTTCTCCAGAGTGGACATGCCAATGCTTACTGTAATTTGAATGGTTTCGTTATTGATAGTTACCGGTGATTGCTCAATACATTTACGGATACGCTCAGCAACCTGATTGGCTATATCCGTGCCAATGCCAATCAAACCAATAATGAACTCTTCGCCACCATATCTTCCGATAATATCCTGGTCGCGCAGGGTTTTGCTGATTGTCTGGGCCACTTGATGTAATACTGTATCACCTGCCTGATGGCCATAGTTATCATTGACTTTCTTGAAATAATCAATATCCAGCATTAGTAAACAAAGGTCAGTAGAATATTGCAGGGCGTTGCTTATGGCTTCATTAAGGTGACAGAAGGCATATTTACGGTTGTATAAGCCGGTCAATGTATCCGTTTCGGCCTGCTTCTGTAATTTACGCTCACGCGAATGTGCAGTTTTGACCTCATCTTCCATTTCGTTCATAAACGAGTCGTGGTAGGTTTCAACGGCAAGTGACATATCCAGTGAAGTGATCTTGAGAATAAAGTTTGTCATCGCCTGATAGTGGGTGCTGTCTTGTCTTATTGAATCAGGGATCACATTGATGATGTACTGGATCAGGTTGGTGTAGGCACATTGGTAAGTGCTTAAGGGTAAACCAATAGCGGCATGTATAATGCCAACCTGTAGTCGATCTTCGAAGTATTCCGTGCTATCGAAACCGATACCAAGGCCTAGCAGGTAACTGCGTTGCTTCTGTTTCAGTTCATCAATGGTATTCCCATCCAGTAACCATCTACGGCTTTCGGGGTGGAACAGTAGTGTCTGGTAGAAATTATCAATGATCGTGTTAAGGTTGGGCTTTATAACTTCAAGATTGAGACGCTGTGCCAGTTTGTGATCTGATCTGGATAGTCGCAGGAATCCTAAACGCTGATTGATTTTTTTTCTGTCAAAGCCAAATTGATTACATCGTTCGAGCATTCAGGTGCCTGTTTATTGTTTGTAATTATGTGCAAGTGATATTATTCAACGATATAAGATGTAATATCCATGATGTTTCTTATCTAAACAAGAAAACGCCTGGATGAACTGCCATACCTGATAGGTTTATAGAGCATGGCGATACTATTAATTATTTGCATTGATTTATTTCAACGACCGCTCCAATAAAGTACTTGAGCATTCTACACGGAAATATGATCATCGGCTATACTCCGTAATTATATGTCGCTAATATGCCAGGCTATTAATAAATAAAGAAAAAACAAGAGAAAGTATCCAATGCAGTCATGTATGCATGCATTATTAAGCGTGTTGGGAAAACAGACGCTTTCCCGTAGTATTGTTCCGTGGCCCATCACTACCAGGGATAATGGTATGAGGCAATGGAAGATAATAACGACCTTTCTGGCGTTACTGATGATGCACCCGGTTCAGTCGGCCACGGAAGCCTCTATGTTGGTGAATGCAGCGGCGGCCGGCGAAAAGGCAAAGATGTTGATGCTGCTTGAGCGTGGTGTACCTATTGATGGGCCTGATCACAATGGAAAGACCGCCCTGATCGCGGCCAGTCAATATGGTCATGTGGCGCTTGTTAAAATACTGCTTTCCAGGCAGGCATCGATCAATGCGCGAACACAAAGCGGCAGCAGCGCTTTCTATTATGCAGCCCAGAACCATCATATTCCCGTACTGAAATTACTCCATGCCAGCGGTGCCAATATAAACATGATCAATCGCCATGGCTTCAGTGCGTTGTCGGTAGCGGCACTCAATGGTAATGAAGCCACCGTACGCCTGTTGCTGGATTATGGCGCGGATATGAATGTAAGGATCGGTGGTAGTCCGTTATTGATTGAAATCCTTGGGCGGGAACATGATGATATATTCCAGGCGCTGCTTGATGCCGGGGCTGATGTCAATGCAAGAATCGGCATGACGGGTAAGACACCGTTAATGGTGGCTGTTACGATGCAGCATATGCAGGCTGTGAAGCATTTATTGGACAAGGGCGCTGATATAGGCGCGCGTACCGCAACTGGCGAGACAGTCTTGCATGGACTGTTGTGCAACATCGTCACCGACAGGGAAAACACCGTGTTATTAGGCAGCTTGCTGGACAAAGGTGCAGAACCGGATCGCCCGGCCTCATCATTGGGAGGATTTGCCGATGGTTCCACGCCAGTGATGTGTGCAGTCAAACGGGATTACCTGCAAAGTACCCGGATCCTGCTGGCCAGCAAGGCCGATGTCAATCGCCGTGACCAGGAAGGACATATGCCACTGTATTATGCGATCAGGTCGGGCAACGAGGACATGGTCGGTTTATTATTGCGCCATTCTGCACAACCGCCACTGGATCAGGATACGCTGCGTGTAGCCAGGCGCGATACGCGCATCGGACGAATGATATTGACGGCATTGCAGCCCATCCTCGAGGGGGGCGCCATGTCTGATTGTCCCCGTTATGTGCATACAAAAGAACAGTACAGGGACGATACCAGCAGTCTGCAGCAGCCGCAAACCATGCAGGACCCGCTGCATTCCGAGGCTTTCCCTGCTGCACGCGTCGATGTCCTCGCCGCTATTCCCCCGGTAGGCGATAAGTTCAGTCTATCACCGGATGGAGAGTGGCTGGTAGTGCGGGAGGATCATCGTAAAACGCCGCAGTTACGTTCGCACAGGTTAGTGATATATGCATTGTCGACACAGCAGGTCTATTTTCTTGATGCCCGACAAGAGTTGCGCGTGCGTGAGGACGGTTGGTCAATGGATTCGCGCTACTATGTACCTCAGGATTATGACGAGCAGATCATTGATGTTAGCACTAAGCGGCCACGCTGGCAGACACGCGCAGAACCCATGCCCAGTAACCGTCGCCTGTATGCCGGTGGTGATCCCTGTCCCTGGCGGAATGACGCGGGGCAGGTGGTGCTGGATCGACCAGGTAGAGATGACGCACGGCGCGCCTGGTCAAGGGATGGCAAGATCGAATATTTCCTCGAGAGCGGGGAGCAGGGCGAATACCGTTTAATGGAGCGCCGTGACAGCGTATCACGGATTCTGCTACGGCATCGTGTCAGCTGGCTACGCAATAAACGTCGTGCTCAAATGCTGGGGGCGCCGTTGAACAACAAGGCAAAACGTCGCACTCTCGAGCAGCAACTTGAGAAAATTCCGCAGGAACATCTCGTGGCAGACCGCTTTGTATTGTCACCGGGTGGGCACTACCTGTTCTATCGCATTGGCCAGGTGGGTGGTCAGGGATTTTTTGGTCTTGCGAGCAGACATATTGTCGTGGATGTGATGTCTGTACCAGCGAAGGTGTGGGTTGTGGAAGGGGAGCCCTGGGGGACTCCCCAATGGCACCCTAATGGACATGATCTGTATTTTATCGATCAGGCAGCTACCGATGCCGTGGATCCTGACTTCCCGTCAATGCGTCAACCGCAGCGATGGCGCCTGTCGCTAGCAAGATTTCCCTGAGTGTAATTAGTTCAGTGAAACGGTTTAGAGAGAAATTGTTTCCTGTACAGGAGAATAATGATATCCAGGCTGTTTTCTGTATGCCGGTTGTTCTCACTAAGGCTATACTAATGGTAGTGCTTCCGCATATCCATTATATGAGGTAAATAATAGTCAAGGCGCTCATCATCAGTGCGGACGGTTTTGAAGACAGCGAGCTATCACAACCTGTACTAAAGCTTGCGCAGGCGGATATCGTCGTCGACATCGCTTCTTTACACAAAGGGCAGATCACGGGGAAACATGGATATACGGTAGAGGCCAGGCTTTCCGTGAATGAGATTAATACTGCAGATTATGATGCGCTTATCCTGCCCGGCGGCAAGGCGCCGCAACAACTACGGCGGGATCCGATGGTACTGGAACTGGTCAGGCAGTTTATGAAGGCGAACAAGCCGATAGCGGCCATCTGCCATGGCCCCCAGATCCTGCTGTCAGCGGGCGTGCTGCAAGGGAAAACCGCGACCTGCTACAAGTCGGTCGCTGAAGAATTACGCCGGGCAGGTATTGACTATATCAATCGGGAAGTGGTTATCGATGGCAATCTGATCACTTCCCGCAGATCCGCAGATTTGTCTGCGTTCAGCAATGCCATTGTAGAGAAAATGACAGCGCAGCGCTGACTATGAGAACTTTCATGAATTTATACCTGTATGCTATTTATACTATTGATTATGGATGGCCTGTTTCATTTGCGCACGGAATCCCAGGCTTGTACTCTATTAAATAAAACTGTTTGAAATATGATATATAAAATCGCACCTGGATTATTGCTAGTATTGTATATTTCCGCTTGCACTAATGTCGTAAAAACAGGTAAGGACATGGATCTGGAACAAAGCGTTTGCGGCTTGAAGGAACCCTTTATTTTCTGGATGTGGAGTAATACCGCAGGCCGGCCAAGCACGAGGCGTCTGGCGGGCTTGAGCAATGCCATGGATATTTCCTTTAAAACCAGAGACGGCAGGCTATTGCGTGGTTACCAGTTACAGGCGTCGAATGACTGGCATGGCATGACAGGTCAAGCCAGGGGTTATTTGCTGGTGCTGCAAGGTAATGCCATACTTGCGGATCAGATTCTGGTTGAGTTCAGTCGTTTTGCACGAGCCGGTTATGACGTATATATCTATGACTATCGTGGTTATGGTCGTTCCGAAGGCAAACGCAGACTCAAGGCGATGGTCAGTGATATCAATGAAATTGTGCTTGATCTCGCTTCCCGGTCCTATCAGGAACAGCTGGTTTATGCGATGTCGTTTGGCGGAATCCTGTTACTCGATGGCTTTGATAACCAATATAAACTGGACAGAGTGGTTATCGATTCAACACCGAGCCGCCTGTCCAACTACGGTTGCCCACAGCGGTATGATCCGATAGACCGGTTACCGGAAGAATGCTCCAGTTTCATGTTTATAACTGGAAGGCGAGATAATGTTGTAACGAAGGCCATGTCGCAGGAGATGGTGGCATTGGCAAAACAGCGTGACGCAAGGATAATCAGCGATCCCGAATTTTCTCACCCTTTTATGGATGCAAGCAGGGCTGTTCATCAGCGGCGCATGAACATGATTGCAGATTTTCTGCTTGGTGCGGAACCTGCAAACAGGTAAAACTGGCAATGAACTCATATCATCAACAGGTTTCACCTGTCCAGCTGACAGGTCAGCACAGTTTAAGTGGTTATCAGAAGCGCCGATATGCATGTGTCCTGTGACGGCATCTATATACGTTTGTCAGTCTCGATGTACGTGGTAATCGAAAGCAAAGATGCCAGATGAATTCTCCTATTAATCATCAATCGTGCGCTAATGCGCGTGCTATGTATATTATTATCGTAGTTCTGCTGTCAGGGGCGCTGTCGGCCTGTGCTCCATATCTTGGCGATACGGATGCTGCCTTGGCCCTCGAGGATATAGCCGTAGGAACAGGTGATAGCAGACTCAAGGCGAACACAACTGCGCCTGCGCGCAGTTCTGTCAACTACACTAGCGACGGTCTTCAATACAGGGGTGATCTCTATCTGCCTGCAGGCAGGATCCGGGCCGGCATCGTTCTGGTGCCGGGGGTGGTACCGGAAGGCAAGGATGATGTCAGGTTGGTTGCTCTGGCTCATACCCTTGCGCGTATGGAGTTTGCTGTACTGGTACCGGACTTGCAGGGACTACGTAAATACAAGGTCCGTAAAAGTGATATACGTGAAGTCGCTGATGCATTTCGATACCTCGTATCTAACTCGGCATGGGTACCAGATGGGAGGGCTGGAATCGCCGGGTTTAGCTATGGGGCGGGGCCTGTATTATTAGCGGCACTAGAGCCGGATATCAGAAAACAGGTTCGTTTTGTGTTTACACTTGGCGGTTATTATGATTTACAGACAATTGCAACCTACTTTACAACCGGTTATTTCAGAGAACATGGTAAAGATAATTGGCTTTATGCCAAACCAAATCCTTATATAAAATGGGTTTTCGCACTTTCTAATATAGAGTTACTCGACCGTTCTGAGGATCGTGATAAATTACGTGTATTGCTAGCAGGAGTGGACAAACACGTCCATTTAAGCAATAAGCAGTTAAGTGAGCTTGGACCAGACGCGCGGTCATTGTATGCGTTACTCGTTAACAGGGAGCCATTACGCGTACGAGAATTATTAAATAGCCTCCCACGGCATATGCGTTATGAGCTTGAAGGAATAAATCCTGCATCACGTGATTTATCACAGCTTGAAGCGCGAGTAATATTGCTTCATGGTCGTGGTGACACAATGATTCCCTATACGGAAAGCATTGCCCTCGCGCGAGCAATACCACCAGAGCAGGTACAGTTATTTCTTATAGATGGATTTGCACACGTTGACATTCATCTTGAACAACGGGATATTTCCTTGTTGCTGGCCGCTATGGAAGCATTGCTCAAGCAGCGTAGTGTAATACCATAGAGTTGTTCGCTGGAGTCAGTATGGCATTCTAATTCGGCCTTTTAATGCTGCATGATATTTTTACAATATTAGTAATATCTAATGTACTATTGTTCACGCTCATGCGGAAATGACGTTATAGATTAATTAGGCCTATAACCTACAAAGATATTGAAATTTTATGTTCTCAGTGAGACGATTTGGCCTTGTGTATAACATGAATAAACAATTTGATAATTAACAAGGAGTGGAATATGGCAGGTTCCTTTGAGATCTATAAAGATAAATCGGGCGAATTCCGTTTTCGCTTAAAAGCAGGTAATGGTGAGATTATTCTTGCGAGCGAAGGCTATAAAGCTAAATCAAGTTGTAAGAATGGTATCGAGTCTGTGAAGAAGAATGCCAAAAACGAGTCCAACTTTGAGAAAACAGAGACAAAGACGGGCAAAGCCAGATTTAACTTGCGCGCGGCAAATAAACAAATTATTGGTACGAGTCAGTCCTACAAATCTTCATCTGCATGCGACAATGGCATAAAATGCATTATGGATAATGCGCCTGACGCTTTGGTGAAAGACCTCTCTGCATAGCCTAAACAGGACAGAGTGCATTGGTTTCAGCTTATTGAGCTCAATAAGCTCTGATCCCTTATTATTAAATATTACAAGCAACTGGAAAACTGTAATAGGAGAACTCCATTGACACCGCCAAGGTCCATACTAGAAGCTGATAAACGAGCGCTAAAAGACAAACTTGACGAGATGTACAGGCTCGTGCGTCATGCTCTGGACAAGGCAATGGATAGCCTGTTGAAATTTGATATGGAGATTGCCACCGAGGTAGTGGCCGAAGATAGCGCTGTAAACAAGCTCCGCCACGAGATTGAGGATTTTGGTGTCAGTACTATAGCCCTGCAGCAACCTGTGGCCAGGGATTTGCGTATATTGATGACGGATATATATATTTCCATGGAACTGGAGCGTATTGCAGATTATGCAGCAGCTATTGCCAAAATAGTAAAGCAATTCGAAAATGCCCCGACTGAGGAGTTCGTTAAACCTATCGCGGAAACTGCAGATAAATGCAAATCGATGCTTCAGGGCATCATGCAAGCATACGATGAAACAGATGAACAGCTTGCCAGGGATGTTGCGGACAAGGATGACGAGATTGACGTTTGTGAACAGCAATTTAACGAGTTTATGTTCCGGGAGTTATGTAGTCAGCCAGGGCATGCCAGTATGTGCACCTATCTGTTATGGATAATGCACAATCTGGAGCGTATTGGTGACAGAATCACCAATATCGCCGAGCGTGTGGTGTATATGGCTACCAATGTGACTCCCGATCTGAATCAATAATCACTCAAGCTGCTGATTATTGGTTATGCCAACCAAAAGCAGTACGGCTTCGGCATTAGCACAATTATCGAAACAAGAGTAATAACGTGGAAATGGCTAATACATGAGCGGGGAACAGCAGGTCATTGATAGTGATAGGCACACCTTTGCTGTCTGAGTTAATAAAAATCCAAATATAAGTAGATGGGTAATACAGGATTCTTTAATCCTCTATCATGTTGCGCGGATAACCGGTAAATGAACATGGAAGCAAAATTTGTGCTACTGATGTGTTACATTTCTCCATACTGACACGAGTAGAACATCTGCAAGGGTAATATAGTCAATACCCGTCTCTACCCGTGTTACCCTGGAATAAAGAATACTATAATGTTTCGTAAGGACCTGATTAAATTACTGCAATGTAATCCACTAAGTCTGAAAGACATTGCGCTTTTGCTGGAAATGACACCGCGTGATGTCGAAGATGACATCAGACACCTGATAAAAAGTCTCAGGCATTCAGAATATCATTTGCATGTTACCCCGGCGCATTGCCGGAAATGCGGTTTTACATTCCACAAGGAAAAGTTACATAAACCCGGAAAATGCCCTATATGTCACGAAAGCTGGATCAGGGAACCTTTGCTGGAGATAGAGAAACGCAACTGAGGTCTTATTAGCAGGGCCGTCATGACAAAGGAATGGATTAATCAACGTTTTGGAGCCACGCGTGTCTACGTTCATGATCGAGGCGTGTCAGGCCGTATTTATTAGCCAGTGCCAGTGCCTGCTGATATTCGTCTGAGGTCGGGCGCCGATCCAGTGGTGGATTCTCACTGGCGCGATAACATGGGTAGTACTGATCCATCAGATTGAGATAGGTGTTTTTCGAGACATGTTTGGACAGGAAGGCCATTATTGCTTCAGTGCCTGACAGTTGTCCCGGTAAGAGCAGATGGCGTACCAATAACCCGCGTTGGGCTATCCCCTGGTTGTCGAGCTGTAAATCGCCCACCTGGCGATGCATCTCTTTAACTGCAGCGAAGTTCACTGCGACATAATCACGTATCCTGGAGTATTTACGCGCGATACTGGAGTCACCATATTTCATATCCGGCATGTAGATATCGATAATACCATCAAGCAGCGCCAGCGCCTCGGGACTATCGTAACCGCCCGTGTTGTATACCAGTGGCAGGTGCAGACCTTGTTGGGCGGCGATATAAACAGCTGCAATAATTTGTGCGACAACATGGCTGGGAGTGACGAAATTGATATTATGACAGCCCTGAGACTGAAGCGTTAACATCATATTTGCAAGTTCTTCCGTTTCTACCTCGTGTCCCATACCTTTTTGGCTAATCTCCCAATTCTGACAGAAAACACAACGTAGGCTACACCAGCTGAAGAATATGGTTCCGGAACCATGTTGACCTCGCAACGGGTCCTCTTCGCCATGATGGGGGCCGAAGCTGTTCACGACTGCACGTTCACCAGTGTGGCAGACGGCGCCCTGGATTGTGTTGCGGCGATTAATATGGCAATAACGGGCGCAGAGATCGCAGTCTTCCAGGTGGCGGTATGCCTGTTCTACGCGCGACTTAAGTCGCTGGTCCTGTAACAGGGCGAGGTATGCTGGTTCAAATGGCTTACTGGATCCGGATTGCTTCATTGACTATAAGTACCATTCGGATGTAACTTCTGCTGTAGCGTAACATAATCCTTTCCGTCGGGATCATTGCTATTCATGAGAATTATAAGAATAAAAAAAAGGAGTTGATGTCTGTTTCGGGAGACCATGGTCTTTCAGCATGGAGGATGAATAACATGTACTTAAAAAATGACGATTTATCAAGACTCAATTCGAACATGCGTTGCATTCATGTTGCAATAATCCTGTGTCTATGTGCGTTGCTTGTAGCAACAAGCTACTTTTCGAGAAGGGCAGTAGCCATGGAAAAATTAAACAAAACCATCGAATTACCGGGCCCAAGGCAGAATAGCGAATTCAGCCTGGAAAGGGCCTTGCGTGAACGCCGTTCTGTGCGGGAGTATAGGCGCGAATCCATCACCCTGGCGCAGTTATCGCAACTGCTGTGGGCGGCGCAAGGTATTAGCGACCCGCGCGGCTATCGTACCGCACCATCTGCTGGGGCGCTATATCCATTAGAGGTCTATGTCATGGTCGGTGATGTCAAGGATCTGCCAGTGGGTGTATATCACTATCGCCCCGATGGCCATAGACTCCTCAGGGTGGCCAGTGATGATCGGCGCAAGCAGATGGAACGTGCGGCATTGGGGCAGGACTGGGTCAGGCAGAATGCTGCATTACTAGTCTTTACGGCAGTTGAATCACGGACCACGGGCAAGTATCGGCAACGGGGAATTCGCTATGTCCACATCGAGGTCGGGCATGCAGCACAGAATGTGATGTTGCAGGTACAGGCATTGGGACTCGGCGCTGCCGTCGTCGGCGCTTTCGACGATGATCAGGTCGGAGAGATTCTGGACCTGCCTAGCAACGAGCGTGCACTGTATTTGATGCCGGTTGGCAAACCACGATAACAAGTTAGAGCTCAGTGTAGAATATGCTCATAAAATAGGAACGGTAATATGGACACTATTCCGAGTTTTATAAGTGATTATCCCGGGACTAAACGATAGCGATCAAGAACTGCAACAGATAGCCGGATTTATCCACGAGATCGATCGGGCGATACAAAATGGATCCTCCACCCACACCGGTGATTACCTTACGCCGTACACGGGATGTTGGGCTTGAGGTGGGGCGGTGCTAATACTTACTGTTATGCTTGTGGCAACTCTGTTGATTGAGCGTTATGGTTTCTTTGTGTGCCAAAATCGAATCAGTCATGATTGTTGTCCCGAATGTGATACACCTGTAGATGGAATTGGTATGAATAGTGATGCTTAAATGGATAATTAAATTGTATTTCAGATATTTTTCTTGCTGCTTTTTGATTTCGCTCAATGAATTATACGTTTTTTTAATTTATAAATAATAATAAGGATGAATATAAAAAAAGTTTCGTGCCGAATTAATGTTTTAGTTTCGGTAACGGCTGATAGCGCTATCTATTCGTTAATTGTTTATAAACCTGCTTGTTTTATATATCAGGATTAACACATGTTATCGGAGTGCCTGATGGGTGACAAAATATACGATACACTGATTCCTGAGATTACGGAGCCGGATGCCCGTAAGGCAGTTTACGAGGCATTGCTGGCAATGTTTGACAGATGGCAGCTGAATGCAGTCAATCGGGTGTTATTGCTGGGGCTTAAGGACACAGAAGCTTTTCTGTGGGAAAAACAGCTCCCGGATGATCCTGAAATCCTGGAACGAGTAGGACACCTGTTCGCGATCGACAGGGCATTATTGAAACTCCATCCCTATAGTGAAGATTATCGCAATCATTGGATTAACAGACCTGAACCGGCATTCGGTGGTATCCCTCCTTTGCAGATCATGCTCGCAAACGGCAGTGAGGGTATCATCGAGGTCCGCGAGCTCGTTGAATCCCAGCTTGCTGATCTACAACAAACCTGAATCCACGATATGATGTTTTGAGAAAGTTCTGGCAGTATTATGCGGTCGCTTGTCTGGCAAGTACATCATCCATGGTTTCCTTGTTATTGGGTGCGCGCAGCAGCGTCCAGTATCCAAACAGGTTTACCGGACTGCATTCAGTGATTTCCAGCCGCGTATCGGCCAGGAATGTATCCAGGGAAAGATCTGGGCGAAAACCCAACAGGTCGGACAGCGGCGCAATCAGTCGTTCCAATGAACTGATTAGTTGATTTTGATGCTGAAAATGGTTGACGATCAATAACTCACCATCCGGTTTGCATACACGCCGCATCTCGTTAATCAGGCGCTCGGGATGGGGTGCAACAGACACCACATACATGCAAACGGCCTTGTCGAAGATATTGTCAGGAAAGCTCATGTTCTCTGCATCCATGATGGCCAGATCTACATTTTGTAAACCCTTCTTGGTGTAGTATGCATGTGCACGTTCCAGCATGGTACTCGATATATCAATGCCGGTTATATGTGTGGTGGGTGGATAGAGCGGGATGGACAGACCGGTGCCAATGCCAACTTCCAATATCCTGTCCCCGGACTTGCATCCAAGTTTATTAACGACAGCTTTCCTGCCTGGGTGCATCACCGATCCAAAATACAGATTATAGAAACGGGCATATCGATTGTAGGTTTTTCTGATTGCGGTAATATCCATGAATGGATTTCCCTCCCTTATGCCAGATTTTTCGGGCGCTATTTCTGCTCAGTTGGCCCCTCCAGGGGGTATACCCTGATTGTAGTTATCTTACGCTTCTTTTGTTACGTGTAAACGGGATATTAGAGCAATTATTTCAGTTATTAGTGGATATTTTATCTGCTGCTGATCCTGACCAGATGTCTTCGAAGGCATTAGCTGCTCCTGTAGAGGACGCCGCGACGTACAAGCCACTTCTCGATTTCGACCGCAACCAGGACCAGTGACGATAATAGTAGACAGACGGCAAGATCGAATATTGGCAGCGGTTGGGTGTGGAAAATGCTGTTAAATGATGGCATATAGATCACTGCCATCTGTAACAGGAAGGCCAGGGATACAGCACCTAGCATTGGCAGATTTGTAAACAGGCCGAGACGAAATAACGATATCCTTTCACTGCGCACTGCCAGTGAATGAAAAAGTTGTGACAAGGTGAGGACGGTAAATACCACCGTCTGCCAGTATTCAACGTTACGTGCAATCGCCCAGGCCTGCGAGGCTATCGATATTCCACCAACAAAGAATCCTACCCAGACGATATGCTGCCACATGCCATGAGCAAAAATACTCTCTTGCGGCGGGCGTGGGGAACGACGCATAATATCGGGTTCTGCAGGCTCGGTTGTAAAGGCCAGTCCCGGGAGGCCGTCAGTAACCAGATTGATCCAAAGGATATGAATGGGTAGTAATGGAATAGGGAGTCCCAGAAACGGAGCGAGGAATAGTGTCCATATTTCACCTGAATTAGAGCTCATCGTATCCTTGATGAACTTGCGGATGTTGTCGAAGATACGCCGTCCGGCCTCTACAGCCCTGACAACGGTGGCAAAATTATCATCCAGCAAGACCATGTCCGCAGCCTCGCGTGCTACATCCGTCCCCTTTTGTCCCATGGCCATACCAATACCAGCACGTTTCAGCGCTGGCGCGTCATTGACACCATCACCGGTCATCGCAACAAACTCACCATTGAGCTGCAGTGCCTTGACTATGCGTAATTTTTGCTCCGGACTTACGCGAGCATAGATGCGCACGGATTCCACGCTATGTGCAAGTGCGTCTGCAGACATCTGCGTCATCTCACTCCCGGTTAAAACGCTGCTGTCGTCAGTTATAATTCCGAGGCGTCTGGCAATCGCGATGGCCGTTCCTGGATGATCACCGGTAATCATCACCGGTACAATTCCCGCGCTCAGACAGTCCGCCACTGCCTGCGGTACTTCAGGGCGCGGTGGGTCAATCAGTGCAACCAGTCCCAAAAATGTTAAATCCCGCTCGATTGATTCAGGCGCTAGCGCATCGGGCAGAACTGGGAATTCGCGTTTTGCCACAGCCAGTACCCGGTAACCTTCATGGGCTAATTGTTCCGCTTCTGTTAGCGCGTTCTCGGGCTTGAAGTCTGTTGAGGTATCAAGCCCCACGGCCTGGCTGCATTGGGCCAATACCTGTTCCGGTGCACCTTTGATATACGCGATCACTCCGGTAGCTGATGTGTGTAACGTGGTCATCTGCTTGCGCTTGCTGTCAAATGGAATTGCTGCCAGGCGTGGGGATGCCTGTTCCAGCGCGGCTTTATCAAAGCCGGCCTTGTCTGCTGCTATATATAATGCCAATTCAGTTGGTTCACCGGCAGGTGTACCATCCTTCATTGCGACATCATTATTTAGTGCCAGTGCCACGCCCAGTTCTGTCGAGGCTGTATCAGCCGCTGGAGCAGGTATGGATGAATGGCGTTCCCCGGCTGTATAGATTACCTCAACGGTCATGCGGTTCTGTGTCAGTGTTCCGGTCTTGTCGGCACAAATGTAGGTCACGGAGCCAAGGGTCTCCACTGCGGGCAGGTTTCGGACCAGGGCATGATGGCGGATAAGTTTACGTGCACCGAGGGCGAGAGATACCGTCACCACAGCGGGAAGCGCTTCCGGTATCGCGGCGACTGCCAGGCTTACGGCAGTCAACAGCATCAGTAATACTGGCTGGCCTTGCAGCAATCCGGCCGTAAATACGACGAAACAGATCGCCAGGATGGCAAGGGCGAGATGACGACCAAATCGGGCCAGGCGTACTTGAAGTGGTGTCTTGATACTTTCTTCAGCGCGCAGTAATGATGCGATACGGCCTATTTCCGTATCAAGGCCGGTAGCGACCACGACACCTTTGCCACGTCCGTGCGTTATCAAGCTGTTTTTGAAGGCAAGATTTACACGGTCACCAATGACCAGGTCGGGTTCGCTTAAACGTGTCTGCTGTTTATTAACGGGTTGGGATTCACCGGTAAGGGTTGACTCATCGGTTTGCAGCTCTTCCACTTCCAGCAGTCGCAGGTCTGCCGGGACGATATTTCCAGCCTCGAGCAATACCACATCGCCAGGCACCAGTTCTGCGGCTTCCAGCGTGACCACCTGGCCATCGCGTAACGCCTGTGCATCCGGCGCTGCCATTTGTCGTAATGCCGCTACTGCGCGTTCTGCACGGAATTCCTGGACCGCGCCTATGATGGCATTGAGAAATACGATGACCAGAATGGCGATGGTGTCCTGGGGTTCACCGATAATGCCGGAAATCAGTGCGGCCACCAGCAACACGATAATCATGAAATCGGCAAACTGTCGTAGCAGCATCATTATCAAGGAGCGGCGTCGTTTTTCAGGGATAACATTTGCGCCATGCTCGGCAAGGCGTTGGTGTGCGGCTGCCGTTGTCAGACCATCTGCTGATGATCCGAGTTGCTTCAGAGCTTCTCCACAGTCGATTCTGTGCCAGTCAGCTGCCTGCATTAGTATTTCCTGTAAATACATAAAAGTGTGGCAGCCGGATGGCAGGATCGAGCATGTAAATTCTCAATATTGATCATCAACACGGCTATGATTTCTTGTGTCATATTGTCAGCAATATATTTCATCCAGGAGCATCTCCTGCGCTATTTTCAGTTTATGTATGTTCCTTTCTTCAGAGCCTGGATGTTCATGTCATAAAAAGTCTGGAATGCTCATTGACTTAGATTAACAGTTAATATGATACGTGCTATATGGCGAATGTCTACAATGCATGAATGTGTACCTCTTGGCGAGGATTTTAGAAGCCTGATATGCTGTATTAAGCGTCTGCTTTAGCTATACTGTTAGTAGATAATTATTGTCATGGAATCATGCCTGTCTATAATTGTCAGAGTTCTGTTTGCCAGGAATGCCCAGATTTGATGAAGACGAGATCAGCACCTAAATATACCTCGCCTGATGACGCAGAAGCCGCATTCTATGTCGCCTTCAGTCATTGCGATCGTGAGATGATGGAAAACGTATGGGCCGGGGATGATGTAATTTGTGTCCATCCGGGCTCTCAAGCCATTATTGGTCATGCATCTGTAACACGTAGCTGGGCTCATATATTCAACAATACTCTCATGCCCAGTATGCAGATCAATGTTGTTAAACGCACAGGTAACGACAAGATGGCCGTACATGTTGTCGAAGAGCATATCGCCACTGGGGAGAACACCTCGGCGATCGTATTGGCTACTAACGTGTATCAAAAGTTTGAGCAGGGTTGGTTAATGGTCGAACATCACGGTTCGCTCATTCAGGGTCAAACGCAGAGGCATGTCATACAATAGTAATACGATCCTGTATATCTGTGTGTAATTCTTCGAAATGTGGACGATGTCACTACTGGTATTATTTATTGTGAGCACGATATTGTATTCTGATGAAGAAGTGCGCAGGACAGATTACCGTCAGGATTATCACGCTGGCTAATTAATAGGATTTATACAATAAAAATTAAGGAGGACCCATTCCATGACCTATCATATTAGTTTCTGGAATCTTGAAAATCTGTTCGCTCCGGAAAACTTTCCGAATCGCGAACCGTGGCTGGCCACAGCAGTCGCAGCAGACCTGAGTGGCTGGACTGAGGACCTTTTCCGGCAAAAGATTTCCCAACTGGCCACGGTCATAATGCAACTAGCGAATGGAACTGGACCTGACATTCTCGGCGTGTGTGAAGTAGAAAATCGTTTCGTTCTGGATGCATTGGTTAGCGAAGTGAACAGCAGATTGGAGCTACGAAATTACGATGTTATTCATGCCGATAGCACTCTGGATCAACGCGGTATAGATACGGCCTTCATTTTCGATCAGAACAATTTCTCGGTCGATCCAAATTCAGTGTTTTCCCATTTCGTTATGCGCAGAACCGGTACACGGGATATCACCCAAGCTACATTTCAAACCAATAGCGGTCACGAGCTTGTCGCATTATGCAATCACTGGCCATCACGAAGCGGTGGTGCTGTTGAGTCGGCCGGTTTTCGGGCGACAGCAGGCGAAACCCTGAGTTATTGGCACGAGCGCATCCGCGAGGAGGTCGGTAATGATATGCCGGTTATAGCACTGGGGGATTTCAATGACGACCCGTTCGACAATTCGATTCAGTATAATGCCAACGCATCGCGGGAGCGTGGCGATGTGGAACGCTCCAGATCGGCCAGGTTCTATAACCTGGCCTGGAATTACCTCAGTCAGATGGTTGAGGACCATCGTGGTGGCGAGCGCATCATTAACGGTACATTGTATTACCATAATGATGGAAATATATTTGATCAGATTCTGGTAAACCGCTCACTGCTGAATGGTGAACGTGGCCTTGTTATCCAGGAAGAGAGTGTTCATATCGATGCGATCCCGCAAATGGTCGATCATCGTGTCAATATCGGTCCAATCCGCTTTGGCCTGCCTAAGGGTAATGCAGCCGATAATATCAACACAAATGGATTCAGCGACCACTTCCCGGTGTCGGTGACTGTTGCGGAACATGGCTAACAGCGCCGAGACTATCGACGCCGGAGTAAACACAAGCTGCAATGTGAAAAATGGATATCAATAACATCCTGGTCCAGATTTACACTGTTACGTGCCATATCGAATGTTTGTAGCAATTATTGCTAATTAGTTATTATTTGACATGGATCAATATAGTATCAATTTAACCGGGGCCTGGTAGAGTCGATTTGGGTATGAAAAACTATAATCGGGCCCTGTTATGATGATACGTATTCATATAAAGTCAATATAAACAAAGTCTTAATAATCACCCTTCAATCTTGCTGGTGCATGCTTCACGCTATCGGTGGATCTCTGTTTGTTATTCTGTACTATACAATTCGTAGAGAATTAAATAACAATATGTTATTATTTAATTGTCAAAGTTTAGATGTAATTATCACTGTAATAGGAGGATCATTCGATGAAAACAAATGACCGCCAGCAAAGTCGTAGGGATTTCCTGAAGAAAGCAGGCTACTCCGTCCCTGCTATCCTGACCATCAAAGCAGCACCATCGTTCGCAAAAGGTGGTTCGGTAATTCGCCAGAAAGGCAACAATGGCATCGGCCAGGAAAAACGTGGATCTATCGACGGGCCACCCCCGGGTCTGGCCAAAAAAGGCCCCAATCTGGATTTCAATGACAACGGCAAGTTTGCTCCATATGGCCAGAGCGGTGCAAAAGCCGGGGGCCGCCCGAGTAAATAAAATCTTGTAACATTATTGTTAAGGACAAGAAGCCGTACTGTTATGTGCGGCTTTTTTGGTTTATCAGGGGCACTGACAGATTGCCCTGTTATTGAAAACAGTTGTCATCTGGACCGAGTCCGGTCAATGCCAGGTAAATAATATATTGAACAAAAGCCCGAATGCACTCATTTCAAAGGCGGATTGCGACGATTATGCAATTTGAATGGATACTCCGATAAACAGGTTATAAAATTGATAATGTAGAAACGGCAATTTCTACTGAGCTCAATGCAACAGCCGGTTTCCGGGACTGGTTGACAGGAGTATCTTGATCACATCCAATTCCTGCTATGAATCGAAGAAAATTTCTCAACCATGCGGCCAATGCCTTAGTGTTGATGGCCAGTTCAAAGACACTGTTGTCGCAATCAATGGAGGGAACAGGCATGCTTCCCGAATACATTAGCTTGTTTTTGTGTGGAGATGTGATGACGGGCAGGGGTATCGATCAGGTATTACCGCACCCCGGCAATCCGCGTCTTTACGAACCTTATGTGAAAGATGCCAGGGGCTACGTCGATATCGCGGAAGATGCCAATGGGTCGATTCCGCAACCGGTAGATTTCCGATATATCTGGGGCGATGCACTCGGAGTGCTGAAAAATATAGCACCTGATGTAAGGATCGTGAATCTGGAGACAAGCGTTACCAGCAGTAATGAATACTGGCCCGGCAAGGGGATTCATTACCGCATGCATCCTAACAATATTCCATGCATTGCTGCGGCCGGGATTGATTGTTGTGTACTGGCAAATAACCATGTGCTGGATTGGGGATACAAGGGCCTGGAGGAAACGCTGGCAACACTCACGAATGCAAACATCCGAATCGCCGGCGCCGGACATAACTCAGAACAGGCGGCGGCGCCCGTTATTATCGACGTGGCTGACAAAGGCCGGGTGATCGTATTTTCATTCGGCATGGAGTCGAGCGGCATACCCCTGGAATGGGCAGCAAAAGTCGACAAGAGCGGGATTAATCTGTTGGCGGATTTGTCTGCAAAAACAGTCCGCCACATTGCAAAAGAGATACGGGCCATAAAACGGGCCGGAGATATCGTGGTCGCATCGATTCATTGGGGCGGTAACTGGGGCTACCGGATTCCTGCCGAGCACAGGCGCTTTGCCTATGAGCTGATTGATTCAGCCGGAGTCGATATTATTCACGGTCATTCATCACATCATGCTAAGGGTATCGAGGTTTATAAAGACCGGCCAATTATTTATGGCTGTGGCGACTTCTTTAATGACTATGAAGGTATCCGTGGATATGAACAATATCGGGATGATCTGGCCGTGATGTATTTTTTACGCATGGACACGGTATCCGGCAAGCTTGTCGGGCTTGAGATGGTGCCGCAACAAATCAGGCGATTTAGATTAAATCAGGTTTCAACTAAAGATGCAGCGTGGTTACGGGAAACCCTGGACAGGGAATGCGGTAGGTTTGGAGCTCGTATTGAGCTTAATAGCGAAAAAAACCTGGTGCTTCACTGGTAGCAGCACTGCGATAAATAGTGTCGATGTGAAGCTGCACCATTTTCATGGTTATACCAGGCGATGTTGGCGACATACAGAAACGCAAGTTTAGCTGGATTTATATCCAGTGATTTCAATCTCATGGCGGGCAGCAGATAAGGTCGAATGCAGTATAGATAATGATATATAATCATGGTCATGCGTAAATGCTTCCTTTTTCGATTCATAGTCTTTATTGGGTTTTTATCTAATTGCTCCTTTATTAGTCACGTATTTGCAGCTGATAAAAAGGCAGGCGCCGGGATCTACGAAGACAGGCAAATGCTCGTAAAGGCATCGACCCGAAGACCGGAACAACTTGACGCATTTTATACCGGTCGTGGTTTTTCCCGGGATGCAATTGACAGGATTATTAACACATGTTTTGTCACCGTGTTGATCAAGAATAAAACCTATGATGCATTGTGGCTGATACTCGATGATTGGACGTTTGTTGATCGGCATGGCAAGCGAATAGAGCGGATAACACGCCCTGACTGGAAGAATACCTGGCAGTCAATTGGTCTGAAACAGGCGCATCAGTCTACCTTCGGCTGGACACAACTGCCTGAATCCCGTGATCTGCGTGTTGATGAACATGTAGCAGGTAATGTTGCTGTGCCATGGCAAACACAAGCTTTTAAACTGGTCGCCAGCTTCAAAACAGGGCGGGATAAATCAGGCGAACCCAGGACTATTGTGCTGGAGAATTTACGATGCACAAAATAATTAAAACGGGCTGGAAGTGTATATATTTAATCATTATAAGCTCATTATGGGTCAATAATGTCCTGGCTGAATTATCTCTGCCGAAAGGGATTATCGCACTGGAAGGTAGTGACGCACCTGCACTAATATTAAATGATATTGATGGTCAGGCATATGATATACGCCAATCACGCGGAAAATGGGTGTTCACACACTTTTGGGCTTCGTGGTGCGGGCCGTGCAGAAGGGAGATGAAAACAATTGCAGAGATTGCACCGAAATTTGCAAATTCAAAACTGCAAATCGTGTTAATTAATACTGCAGAAGACGAAGACACGGTATTCAGTTTCCTCGGTCATGTAGCACCGGAATTGAATACGCTAATGGATGCCGATGGTCTGGTGACTGAAAAATGGAAACCAAGGGGGCTGCCAGCAACCTACCTGGTCAGCCCGGCTGGCAAACTCGAATATGTCGTCCTCGGTGGTCGCCCTTGGAACCAGGCGGCTTACCTGGCGTTTTTGAATCAATTAATAAAAGAGTGAAAACCAGGTGTAGATGCATGAGATAAATAGAACGCCCGGTATGACAGTCATTATAAAAACGTATGCATATATTAATGACCTCACTCTGCGTCATTGCGAGCGCAGCGAAGTAATTTTTATGCTGCGAGGTAATGAACCTTCTCGTGGTCATTGTCAACTAATGGCCATTCATAAATGCATAAAATCGTGCTTAGCCAAACATGCGGCAACGTAGAAATATCGAGTAAAACATGGTTTATCAGCGATAGTTATGTATAGGTGACTATATGTTCACAGTGAAAAATCAATGTCATAAAATCATTGTAAGGCCTCTTTTATCAATGCAGGGAATGACTAATATAAAATAAACAAGACCTCGTAACATTATTGCTGATTTTTTTTATTTCAGTATGATTGCCGGTTGACATTCCTGTAATTTAATAGGAGGCTATAAAAAATAATTAAACACAATGGAACTGAACATTTAGCCTAAGGAGTGGGTATGTCTTTTTCTGTTTGCAATTTGTTTCATCGCCAAACTGAACCTCCCCCAGTTTACATGTTCATGTTTCACAAATTTCAATATATAATATTACTATTCTGGTAATCCAGCCCTGCGCAAATCATTTAAAAAGGTATTTTGGAGCTTCAAATCAGAAATGGGTATCGTTTTTTCAGTATGCGAAACAGTTGCAGCTGGATTCATCACCTGTATCTCACCAACGATCCAGTCAGCATCATCAACCCGTCCAGCACGAATATAACTGGTGGCAAGGAACAGTTTGATCGGTAGGGCATTTTCATTTCGCGTCTGTGCCTCTTCAAGCACCGTGATCGCTTGTTCTATTTGTCCGAGTTGGTAATACGATCTACCAAGATTATAAGGATATTCCCATGTGTAAAAGGGATTGAGGCGCATGCCCTTGGCTATTTGTTCAATCGCATCAGTGGATCTCCCTAGATTGTTATAAATTAGCGCAAGTAGGCCATAACCGTCCGCATAATTCGGTGCAATATCTATGGCTTGTGTAATAGCTCTTTCTGCCTTTATGTATTCACGACGCATCATATGGATATAGCCAAGGACCCAGTAGGTTTGCGGAATATTGTAGCCCAGTGACACAGCCTTCTGTGCTATAACAAGTGCCCGATCCAGGGTTTCAATCGGGGTGTCACTCCAACCAAATCGGTAATCCTGTCCGAGCGTGAAAGCAATACCGCCATATGGTCGTGCGTATGAGGGATCAAGCGCAATGGACTGCTGAAAGGCTGTACGCGCCTGTTCATGGCTCTGTCTGGTCAGTTGTCTTGACAGGCGTCGTCCCTCAAGAAACGCATCATAGGCCAGATGATTGTCAGTGCCTGAATGTCCAAGTCCTTCCTTCTCGATATCTGTTAAATTTAATGAAAGTGCCATGACGATTTTGCGCGTAACTTCGTCCTGAAGTGCAAAAACATCTGCAAGTTCGCGATCATAGCGTGCTGCCCAGATATTACTGCCATCTTCAACCTTCACCAGTTGTGCAGTGATACGTAATTGTTGACCTGATTTACGTACACTACCATCGAGGACATAATTTACAGCAAGTTCCCTGCCGACCCGTTGTGGTTGGGCGTTTGTTCCCTTGTATTTAAACGATGTGTTACTGGCCAGGACAACCAGATTGGATAGGCGGGACAGGTCTGTGATTATATCTTCGGTAATACCATCGACAAAGTATCCCTGATCAGGATCGCTACTTTTGTTGTTAAATGGGAGAACCACAATAGAAGGAAATTGTGTAGGTTTATGTGCAGCGGTTTGTGTTGCTGGTGTGACACTAATCTCGGATGTTGTCTGGAACCATACCGCGATTGACAGCACAAGGACACCGAAGACGCCTGTCATCAATGTCCAATTGCGAATTTTACTTGTTTTGAATTTACGTTGTGCAGTCCCAGTGCCTGATGTTTCAATAATGCCGCGGTATACTTCAACAGGATCTGGAATATTTTTCAGCTTTTGTTTTCCAAGGCTTTCGAATTCTATATCCAGTTTATTCCTTACCTGGTGATAAACATCAGCAGATATACAGATGCCGCCAGGGTCGGCCAGGCCTTCCAGTCGGGCCGCAATATTGACACCGTCACCCATGAGGTTGTTTCCCTCGATAACCACATCACCTACGTTAATACCGATTCTGAAATGCATTTTCTCATTGGCTGTGACATTATCATTGCGGCCTCTCAACCGCTGTTGTATCTCAATAGCGCAATGCAGTGCTTTAACCGAACTTTGAAACTCGGCAATAATGCTGTCACCGGCACCACCGAATACACGACCGTCGTGATTCTGGATACATTCGCTAAATATTATCTGACAAAGATGCAGGTTAGCGAGAGTGGCTTCCTCGCGTTCACTCATGAGTCGGCTGTAACCGACGACATCTGCCGCAAGTATTGCTACCAGTTTTCGCTCGACGGATAGGGTTTCCATAGCAGCGTCCTAAATAAATAGTACACTGAGTACCTTTAGCATAGCGCTTTTTTCTGAATTAGCACGCTCCCGGATTTACACAAAACTAACGTGGTGATTGGGATTATCATGGGATATATCAATAACAAATGTTATGCGTAATATTTGTTATAACAGTACATTTAATATAGTTAAACGTTGCTTATAGCTTGTGTGCCTTGCTGTTACTTCTATAACCAATTTAGGAGGGCGGGATCAATGCATGACACTGATAAAATTAACTTTAGATAATTCAGGATAGGTGTCCTGATTGCCGGGAGTATGTATTCTCTACTTTCAGCTTAGGTTTCCATATATGTATGAGAATGTCCGCTCTGCGCTTGATTTACACAAATACCAAATTTATTATGGGGTCAGTATATTTGTCATAATAATTATGTGCATTTATGTATCGTTTGCTTAACCAGATGAACTCTTCAATTACCAAGACTGCAGCTATTCCATGCGTATTACTCTGGTCGTTATCCTGATTATATTATTTAACGGATTGTATGCCTGGTTGAATAACCAGGCGCAGTATGTCGGCGCCGATGTCGCGAAGGGGAAGCTCGCCAGTCTGTCATATGCACCGTTCAGGGTAGGACAGAGTCCCTTGAAGGAGGTATTCCCGAGCACAGAAGAGATCGATCAGGATCTGCGCCTGATGGCGAAGACAACCCATGCAATTCGTACATATGCCAGTGACGGACGTATGGGGCCGATTGTACAACTGGCTGGTAAATATGGACTGAAAGTCACCCAGGGTGCATGGCTGGGTTACAATGCAAGCGATAACCGTAAGGAAATAACAGCGTTAATAAATGCGGCAAACAGCTATCCGGATGTCATCAAACGCGTGATCGTCGGTAATGAAGTGTTATTACGTGGCGAGATGAAACCTGAAACTCTGATCGAATATATTCGCGCAGTGAGGAAGGCCGTCAAGCAGCCCGTTTCTTATGCAGATGTCTGGTCGATGTATACAAAATATCCAGAGCTGATCGAGGAAGTGGACTTTATCACGATCCATATCCTGCCTTATTGGGAAGATGAGCCTATTGCAGTCGATGCGGCTGCCCGCCATATCGAACGGGCTTATAGGGCAGTTAAAAAAGAAGCTGAATCGATTGTTCATGGCAAGCCGGTATTTATTGGCGAATCCGGATGGCCCAGTCGGGGGCGGCAACGCGGCGACGCGTTACCTAGCGTTGTCAATGCTGCCCGTTTTATACGCGCTCTGATTCATACATCGAATGAGAACGGTTTTGATTACAATATCGTTGAGGCATTTAACCAGCAATGGAAAAGTGAACTGGAGGGTGTCGTCGGTGCGAACTGGGGGCTTTTTTCGGCCAAACGCAAGCAAATCATTCCATTGACAGGTCCGGTATACGAGCATCCGGACTGGTTTGTACGATGGCTGCTTGCCACGCTGTTGTTTGTAGCGTTGGCGCTTGCTTATAAAAGAAGATTTGCGCAATTGACTGTATCGCAATCAGTCATTCTGCTTGGATTTATGCAAATACTGCTCGTATTACTGGTTGCGGCAGTGGCTGAGTTATGGAGCACCAGCTATAGTGTTGCACAGCATATGTATACAGTTTTCATTGTCATGGTGAATATACTGACAGGAAGCCTGATTATAGAGCGGGCATGGAGGATGTTACGAGCGCCGAGCGACGGGAATGGATCTGGTACGCAATTATATATATTATATTTACTGATTGCGGCATTCGCAGTTTATAAAACCTATGGCTTTTCTGTGTGGGGGCGATATCTGAGTTTTCCGTCTGCGCAGATATATATCCCGATAGCAGGGCTGATTGGATTGGTCCTGATACATTGGATAACAGCGAAGCGGCTCTCACGCCATACCTTCAATCTTCATCGATTGATCGGTAATACTGTGACATATTATGCCCTGGATAAAATAGCCGGTTTTACCTTACTGTCAATGGGCCTTGCAATGATATATGGAGAAACCAGGGCATTCATGCTGGGGCGTGATATGATTCAGGCCTATCCCGACTTTTACGAAAGATTACAGTTGTCTTTAATACTGACGATGTCCAATGGTCAGTTATTGTTGTGGCTGGTATCTCTGCTTGTGCTTGCATTGCCATTTCTATTTGCAGGACGTATGCAACATATTCAGCAGCGGGCTGTATAGGCATACCTGCTGATTATGTCTGGATGGCTATATAATGATTAATGTGTATGCGCTACCCATTCCGGCATTATTGGAGGTATCTGCAGTGTCAGGTTCCTTCAACGCATTGCTTGTCTGGTTTCGATCATGTTTAAAATCAGGGATCGATGCAAATGGAGCGCCTTGTCAGCGTAATACATACATCGACCCGGGATTCTATATTGATAGCTTGAGAAGAAAGTGCAGGCGTGGTTATCAGTGTCAGGTTGAGGCCAAACTTGTTGGCTTTATTCAGGTTTGAACACACCCTTGACGTCGAATGGAACCGCCAAAACCTGATCTTGAATGGAGAGTTTACCGGACAGGCGGTAGGTGAATGCGGCCTGTTCCTTTTTATGCATCCCTTGAATCTGGCGTGCAATCCCGAACAGTGTTGTGGTTCCGCTTGCATCGATCACAGCGTCACTGTAGGCAGGAATGGATGTTCTGTCATTGCTTAATCCGCTCATAAATTTCTTGTCGTTGATCTCCAGCCCAAAATGCATTCCGGTGACAGGCATGCTGTCAGGATTGGGATTCTGTATGCGGAACTGCAGTCGATAACGTTGCTCGAACAGGGTTGACTCCTGCAGATTAAGGCTGACGAGATTAATTATCGGCGCTTCCTTGTATTTGGACAGACTTGCGCAGCCCGGGAGTACACTGGCTATAATGAGGAGGCTTAATATATATTTCATATACAGGATTTGATCGCAAACACGGCCATATTGCAATGCTGTTTTTATCATTGTGGCAAATATTGCCATTCATATTCCTTTTGGTATCGATGAAAAAACCTCGGATGTACCCGTGCGTGTAATCACTGCTCCAGATCATAAAAAAGTGAGCTGGTCTCTGCCTAGATGGCAAATCGCTCCCGTGACAAGATGTTCGAAAAGGCACTGGAAGTGGGTAATGTCATGACCACAGTGCTTGCGATCTAAACCCCTTAAATCATTTATCTGCTGTAATTGCGGACACATCTGTGCAGTACTTCTGCTGCAAACTGGACATAATAAG
Source organism: uncultured Gammaproteobacteria bacterium (assembly GCA_947258655.1). Taxonomy (GTDB): domain Bacteria; phylum Pseudomonadota; class Gammaproteobacteria; order JAADHQ01; family JAADHQ01; genus JAADHQ01. The sequence goes on from CAMYJD010000004.1 coordinate 100,904, forward strand.
CGCTTGCCAGTGTAATTGTGCGTGAATATCTCACAATAATCATTGGTAAAATATCACAGCGAATCAGCGCTTTTATTGTGTTTAATTGCCATGACCAAGCTTGGTTTGACTCATGGGCGATGATAATACCAACAGGGAGGGGTCCATGATCATCCCGGTTCAACATGATCCCGGGGCCGTAAAGACTTGAGCAGGGATGCTCAAGCATCCACATCGGGAAATAATAATGAAACATAATCCGCAGGTAAGCCGTGTTGAATGATGATGGCAGCATCAGTGGAACGGTGACCGATCTATCTGGCATGCCCGTTGTTGACGCCGCGGTAGTTATTGTCGGTGATACTCCGGCGCATCCGGACATTGCCGTATTGACGGGCGATGACGGCCATTACCAGCTCGATAATCTCGGACCAGGGGAATATACCGTAATGGTCAATGCGCCAGGGCGTAAACCGGTCAGTGCCGAGGTTGTCGTAGATGTTAAGCATGGATCGGTACTGGATTTTGTCCTACCTTATTAGACCGTATTGTCATACATACATAAATCAGTATTACCGAACAGTAAAACAGGTGGAAAAAATAGCGTAATATCATTATGTTAGCTGATGACGTATAGTGTTTAAGTATATAATAATTAAATAAAAAATCTCTCCTCTTCGCTAGCGAAAAAAAATGGGAATAAATATTCTGTTATTGCATCTATAGTAGGAGTTGCGTCTGCAAGCCATGCTTGTCTGCGGGCGAATATTGCAGCCTGGAAATAACGACTTTGTCTGAGCCAGGAACTGTATAACACTCGTGTATGGGGCAGACCATGACGCCATGGCGCGCACCACCCAGGTCAGGAATAATAATGAATACGATACGGAAGGTCATTAACAAACGCCAGATCGCGAAGCAATTTGAACGTTCATTGAAACGTATGCATTGTATCGCCATGTCGTGGGGTTGCGAGCAGGATCTGGCCCGTGATCTGGTTCAGGAAACTTTTCTGATTGCATTAAACAAGTATGAGCAGTTGCGTGACAGCGCAGCACTTGAAAACTGGCTGATTACGATTCTGGCTAATTGTCATAAGGCCTATATACGCAAGCATAGTAAAACCTGCTCGCTCGAGGATCTGGATGAATTACCTGGCGTCGACCTGCCTGACGAGCTCCTCGAACAACAACATATCAGTGCACGCGTGCAACATGCTATCAGCCGTCTTAATGACGATCATCGCAAGGTCTTGACTCTGGTGGATATGGAGGGCATGAGCTATATGGAAGTTGCCCAGATCCTCGACATTCGCATGGGTACGGTCATGAGTCGCTTATCGCGCGCGCGTGCGCGTATGAAATCCTATTTACGCGAAACCACGTTGCCAGGTGGGCAAACATGCACCTCCAGTAGTTCGGTAAGGAGAATTAAATGAGTAACAACGACAGGGTATCAGACGAATTATTGAACGCCTTTGTCGATGACGAACTGGACAAGGCGGAAAGAGAACGGGTATTTGAATTACTGGAACAGGATCCCTTGCTGGCGCAAAGGCTGTGCGAGCTGACCCATATGAAGGAGTTAGTCAGGGCGGCGCGTCCACATCCGGATGAATCGACATTGCACAACAACCTGCATATCAGACGCAGCTATGTCCAGGGATACGCCGCGATGTTGTTGATGATGGTGTCGGTTGGTCTTATGGTCTATTTTTTCAATCCATCAAGTTTCCATCCAGCTATTGATCAGACTGTGCGCGCAGTCGTCGATCAGCATGCCCATGCAGCCGAAATCAAGGTAGTTATGCAGATCACGCGTAATGATGCTACATCGTTTTCACGATTGCTCGATCAGGCCGAAATGCTGGTGAAGCTGAGTACACAAATGGACAAGCCTGTGCGGGTCGAGATAGTTGCTTATGGAAAGGGATTGTCACTATTGCGCGAAGGTGGTTCTCCCTATGCCCAACGTATACAGCAATTGCACAGACAATATGACAATGTGCTGTTCGTCGCGTGCCAGGAAACCCTGGACAAGCAATTACAAAAGGGGAGCATGAATGTGCGGCTCTTACCTGGCGTTGTCATTGTGCATTCCGGTGCAGGCGAAGTGAAATTACGTCGTTCCCAGGGATGGACATTGATGAAGGCATGAATGATGCCTGTCGAGTTTGGTGCGCATGTCAACTGACCAGGAGGTATGTACAGCTTCATAAAGACTTTAATGGCGCAGGCATTGCGTGTCTGTGGCAATGGAGGAGGTAGTCATTTACAACAATCGGGTCTGTTCGTATCGTGCCCGCACAATAATCAGGAGTCGCAAACATGAAGTTATTTATCAGCAAACTACATCGGCAGTGCATGCTATTGCTATTATCAATAGCCGTTATTGGTAGCACACAGGCCATAGCAGATGTAAAAAAAATCCACATGAAAATTATCAGTGCACCAGTCGTTCCCAATGGCACCGTTGCCTATGAGCCGGCCGAGTTCAATGTTTTATTGCGCAGGCAAGGGGTGCCGGCATACAAGGCCATGGACCCCGGAGTATTTGGTCTACAGATACCGGCGGGAGGCCGAATGGAAGTGGAACTCGGAGGGTCATTTATCGCCAATCCCGATTTTTCCGAGCCTGATCCCCTCGCGCCGCTGTTCAAACCCGCACGCAATATTATTATCACGACTGGGCCACAGAATCCGGTCAAACCCAATGCCGAGACAGTATCGGGCGGCTTCTGGGGTGTATCTTATGACCAGGCAGTCAATCCGTTTCTGGTGTCCTTATTTCCGCGTTGTGTCGTTGGTGTCGACTGTCAGAACCTGGATGCCAAACATCCGGGCGGCCTGAACGGCACACGTGCGCGTGCATTGGGATTCAAGTTCATTCATATACGCCCGGACGCCGGCGGACAGAAGCATGAGACCACACCTTTCTATAATGGACCTGCAGGCAGTATCGGTATTGTCTATGTACGTATCTATGATGGAGGTGATGACCTCGTCGCCGCCGGATCAGCCAGTATCATCTTCCGCGCCCGTGTCGGTGCACAGGTTCATCTGAGCAATGCTGCGACCCGTGACGATAATTCCGTCGTGTCATTGACCAATTTCCAGCATGTCTCCCGACGCACGGTGCTGGACGGTACCAGTATTCCTGCAGGTGGCTCTTTTGCCGATGGTGCACCTTATGCGCCGCAATTCCTGCTATTTGATAACTTCGGAAAACATGATCCGAACCAGTTTCCGAGTGGTGGTGATCTGCCGGGGCCCGGCGATGATTCCTTTATTCCATTCCCGGGTATCGCTGGCGTGACCGTGGTGCCGTCACCCAATAATCCGCGTGTTGCACGCTTGGTTAAAGACGGGACGGAAACTATTGGGCGTGCGGTATTGCTGCAACCAAGGAAAAACAGCGGCGCCAAGATCCTCGGCAATGACACGCCGACCGTTGCCTCGGATACGGCAAATGGCAGCCTCCTGTTCATTCCGGTCAAGGCGGGCCGTTTCCCCGGGCACTACAAGCTCATTGTTCACCTGCGACGTGGCGGTACCGCCGTTAACACGATTGTAGTTGACAAGAAAAAGAAAAAGAAAAAGTAATAGCAATAGCTAACTGATCCAGCTTTGATTGCGGTGTTTTCGTTTCTCCTGCTGTCCGGATGACAGCGGGAGGGCGATTTTTCCGTGTACTGATGTAATTCTCCGCATACCGTTCTAAACACTGGTGCCAGGTTGAGGATCCGCTACTGAGTGTGTACAGCCTTAAGTTTGTCGGGTTACATCAACAAGGAGTTTCAGGCGTTGGCCGGGTTGCAGGTACTTGCCTTTGGGTAAACGGTTCCATTGACGCAACTGTTTTACCGTGACCTTGAATTTACTCGAGATCAATGCGAGCGAGTCACCACGACGGACGGTATAGTGAATGGTCCGAATCGTGTTCGCAGGCAGTTTACGGCTAATGGTCTCTGCGCTCGTGTTTCTACTCCTGGTACCGGTCCACAGTACGAGTTTTTTGCCGGGCTTCAGTGTGTCGGCAGGGGCCATGCCATTCCATCTGGCCAGGGTCTTGACGGAGACCTTGTATTTTCTCGACAGGTCCCAGAATGTATCGCCATGATCGACCGTAATGATACGCTTTTGTCCCTTGCCCTGACGGGCCAGGCGTGATGCAGTGCGCTGCTTGCTGGTCAGGGAATAGTCGCTCAAGGTTTGCTGGGCGACCGGAATCAGCAGGTGTTTACCCTGACGTATACGGTTACGATTGAGGTTATTGACCTGACGCAGAAGTTTTACCGTCGTCTGATAGCGTTTGGCAATATGGCTCAGGGTCTCACCTGCGCGGATCTTGTGACGCTTCCACTGCACGAACTGTTCGGGTGACGTTTGCGCCAGCGCTTCGTGGAACAGGTTTTCCTTTTCTACTGGAATGAGTAATTTGTGTTTTTTACCCGGTGTCGTGGCCCAGTGATTGAAGGCCGGATTAAGGCGGTATACTTCCTCGATCGAGATGTCGGCCAGTCTGGCTACCAGGGCCAGGTCGATCTGTTTTGCAATCTCGACCTCGACGACACGTGGTTCATTCAAAATAGGCTTAAGCGTGATGTTGTATTGCCGGGGATTGGCGATCACCTCACTGATGGCCAGGAGTCTGGGCACATAGGCGCGGGTTTCATCGGGCAGGGCCAGATGCCAGAAATCGGTCGCTAGTCCTTTTTTCCTGTTCTTGCGGATCGCGCGTCTGACATTGCCTTCGCCGGAATTATACGCGGCCAGGGCCAGCAACCAGTCGCCATCGAGGCGCTTGTGCAGGGATTCAAGGTAGTCGAGGGCCGCATGTGTGGAGGCGACTATGTCGCGACGACCGTCATACCACCAGTTTTGCTGCAGCCCGAACATGCGTCCGGTGCCAGGGATGAATTGCCAGATACCGGCGGCACGCCCATGTGAATAGGCGAACGGCTGGAAGGCACTCTCGACAACCGGTAACAGGGCGATTTCAGCGGGCATTTGCCTGGCATCGATCTGCTCCATAATAAAGAACATAAATGGACGGGCGCGTTCGGTAATCCGATCAATATAGTCCTGGTGGCCTTTGTAGCGCTTGATTTGTGCGATTACCCGGTCCCTGTTCTCGTAGCCACCGAGTTGCATGCCTGCGTTGATACGATTCCACAGATTGGTCTGTTCCGGTGGCGTGAAGCTCGGGATATTATTGAGCGCCTCACTGACATGGGTGTTGATGGGTTTGCCGATGTTGTCTGTAGTCGCTGGTCCCATCGGCGCGGCGGCTAATAGATCTGCACTGGCCACGTGCTTCAACGGGATCACAACCGTGGAGGATTGTGCATGTTGTGCGCTTTCGCTCTTGAAGAAGCTGGTATTGCAGGCACTGGTAGTGACAAGCAGGGTTACAATGGTTATCCATACGGTTTGCATGCCTTTTTTATACATCGTTATATTTTCTTTAAAATTGTTAGTCGAGTGTATCTTTCCAGTGCCGTACTACAGTAAATGTGTCGGCACCTGATTGTAGTCGCTTTAGCGCGAAATTTTCTGCAGCCTCGATCACATTTGGCAAATGGCAGCGTAAAAACGGGTTGGTGGCCTTTTCCAGTGCCAATGACGCCGGTACTGTGGGCTGTCCCCGTTTGCGCGCCGCCAATGTATCCTGCACACGTTGCTCTAATTCGGCACTGTCCGGCTCAACAACCTTTGCAAATTTAAGGTTATCAAGGGTATATTCGTGTGCGCAATAGACCAATGTGTCGTTTGGCAAGGCTGCGATTTTCTGTAGGGATTGATACATTTGCGCCGCTGTGCCTTCGAATAAGCGGCCACAACCCGCGGTAAACAGCGTATCGCCGCAAAATAGTGATTTTTCACTGTAATAGGCAATATGCCCGCGAGTATGCCCGGGTACGTCGAGTACATCAAACGTACAATCGAGGACTGCGATGTCAATACAATCGCCTTCCCTAACGGGGTGGGTAATACTGCCGATGCCTTCGTTCGACGGGCCATAGACGGGTATGTCATAGTCCTGCGTCAGTCTGCGAATACCACCGATATGATCGCCATGATGGTGGGTGATCAGAATGGCGACTGGGATATAGGAGTGTGTCGCAATCGCAGCTAACACCGGCTCGGCATCACCTGGATCGACGATCACGATGTGAGGATCATTCTCCTTGTGAATCAACCAGATATAGTTATCTTCAAAGGCGGGAACATAGCTTACATTAATCATGCCCGTATCGTGGCAGTTCTTGTCAGTGGGGTCAATATCCCTGTCTGCTCAGGGCCGGGTGGTCATAAAATCAGGTAATGTATGTGATATGCTCACTGGATTATGAGCAATGCTTCGTTTCCAAACAGTTTTCTCCAACGTGATCTGCAGTTAGCGGATTGGTACAACACTCCTCTAGGGCAATTATTAGGTCAACTCGAGCAACAGGAATTGAATGCAATTCTGCCGGACCTGTTCGGCTATCACTTTCTGCAACTGGGCTCGGCCAGGCAATCCTTATTGTCAGCAAGTCGTATCCTGCACAAGGTTGTACTGGATGGGCACCAAAAGTGCGGCTTATATCCGTCACAGATCACGGGGATGCCAGAGCATTTACCCATTCAGCCCGATTGTGTGGATGCCGTACTGCTGCATCATTCACTCGATATTGCCACTGATCCACGCCAGGTGTTACGTGAAGTGGAAAGTATTCTGGTCCCGGAAGGGCACCTGATTATCCTTGGTTTCAATCCCCGCAGTCTTTGGGGTGTCAGGCGTTTCCTGAGTTTTCGTAGCCACGGCGTTCCCTGGGGGATGCGCTTTATACCGGTTAAAAGGATCAAGGACTGGCTGACCTTGCTCGGTTTTGATATTTCCATGATACGATATGGCTTCTTTCGACCGCCGATGGGACGTAAGGCAGTAGTTGAACGCCTGGGATTTATGGAATCCTGGGGGCGAAACTGGTGGCCGTTTCTAGGTGGTGTATATCTGATCGTAGCAAAGAAAAAAGTGGCAACCCTGACACCGATTAAACCGCGTTGGCGACCGCGACGCAGCATGGTGACCGGTCTGAGTGATGCCGCTTCAAGGAGTAGTGAAGGGAATGTCCAGGGTTGAAATATTTACAGATGGTGCGTGTCGCGGTAATCCGGGGCCCGGTGGCTGGGGAGCTATATTGCGTTACAATAGTAACGAGAAACATCTGTACGGATCAGAAGCCGAAACGACCAATAACCGTATGGAACTGATGGCCGCGATTGTCGCGCTGGAATCCCTCAAGCGTCAGTGTGATGTGGTCCTGACGACCGATTCCCAGTACGTCAAGAAGGGTATCAGCGAATGGATTGAAGGCTGGAAGAAGCGTAACTGGAAGACCGCTGCACGCAAGCCGGTCAAGAATGTGGATCTGTGGAAGCGCCTCGACAATGCGGCTGCACAACATGATATTGAATGGCATTGGGTCAGGGGGCATACGGGCCACGCCGAGAACGAATTGGCCGACCAGTTGGCCAATAAGGCCATAGATGAAATGCTAGTGACACAAACAGATATAAAATAACAGGAAACGACATGCGACAGATCGTACTGGATACAGAAACAACCGGCCTCGAACCCAGACAGGGTCACAGGATTATCGAGATCGGATGTGTCGAGCTAGTTAATCGGAAATTAACGGGCAATCATTATCATCAGTATATCCAGCCCGATCGTGATATCGACGAAGGTGCCATCGAAGTACATGGTATCACCAACGAATTCCTTGCCGACAAACCCCGTTTTAATGATATCGCCGAGGATTTTCTGACCTTTATCAGGGGCGCCGAACTGGTCATTCATAATGCGCCCTTTGATGTGGGCTTTATCGACCATGAATTCAACATGCTGACACCAGTGCCCGGTAGCGTCAATGACTTTTGTACGGTACTGGACACGTTGCAGGTGGCGCGACAAATGCACCCGGGACAGCGCAACAGTCTGGATGCTCTGTGCAAGCGATATGATATCGATAATTCACAACGTGAAAAACACGGAGCGTTGCTGGACTCAGAGATCCTCGCCGACGTCTATCTGGCCATGACTGGTGGCCAGGTCAGTCTCGGCCTGGGCGTGGCGCAGGAACAGGTGCATGAACATGTCGAACAGGTCATCCGCCTGCAGGGCAAGCGTGAACCCTTGCGCGTCATCCGTGCCTCGGCAGAAGAATTGCAGGAACATCAGCAATACCTGCAGAATCTCGACAAGGCCAGCGACGGTCAATGTGTATGGAAGGGCGAATAGGCCTGTATAGGCACGCTAGCACGGGCACGCGTGCACGCCGTTGAGCAACTCGCTGAAATTACAATTATTTCTCATTCTCTCCAGTGACTAAAGCATTATCCCCTTGAGTCGATATGCTTACCGACGGTAGTTAAATTCCTGCCGCTTGGGCTTTCAGTCAGTTACCGCATGGAAAATACCTTTTATGCCTGTCCGGTCAGTTAATCGGCTGAATTATCAAGGATAATGCCGGGTGCTCATTCATGATCAGGAAAATTGTTGTGTTTGTAGTGAATTTCGAAACCGCATTTACAAAAGTAGTAGGCCGAACACAATGAGTTTCAATTTGTCACGTTTTCATGCCACATTCTTCAAGGAAAGCCTTGCCGATCTGGATGTTATGGAATCCGGTCTGCTGTGCATGCAGCCGGCGCAGCTCGATACCGAGAGCGTCGACTCCATATTCAGGGCGGCACACTCTATCAAGGGTGGTAGTGCTAATTTTGGCTTTGACAAAATATCCGCTTTTACCCGCACGATAGAGCTACTACTGGATAAGATCAGATCCGGGGAAATACAGCCCAACCAGTCCATAATTACTACCCTGCGCGAATCAGTGTCCTGTGTACGGGAGATGCTAAAGGCCGAAATGGAACATGGGGACTATGACAGCAAACGTATCGATACGGTGCAGTCCAGGCTGGGGAACATCCTGTCGCTGAAACACATATCCCGCGCCTAGTCTGATAGTGCAAGACCGACGACCATCATTACCAACGTTCCGCTATTCCTGAATCGCCCATTCATTCCAAGCCGGAATATCGAGCCGGTGTATCAGTAAGCGATATTTGCTAGAATGCATGCTTATTTTGACTGATTCAGGATTAACATGACCATTAAAACCCGTTTCGCTCCCAGTCCCACAGGTTATCTGCATATCGGTGGTGCGCGTACAGCACTCTTTTCCTGGTTGTATGCACGCAAGCATGGAGGTACGTTCGTGCTGCGTATCGAGGATACCGACCTCGAGCGTTCCAGCGCAGAATCTGTCAATGCGATACTGGAGGGCATGACCTGGCTTGGTCTTGAATACGATGAGGGGCCATTTTACCAGACAGACCGTTTCGAGCGTTATCGTGAAGTGATTGAGCAATTGCTGAACGAAGGCAAGGCCTACCGCTGTTATTGCTCCCGAGAGCGTCTTGATGGACTGCGTGAACAGCAAATGGCCAATAAGGAAAAACCGAAATATGATGGCCATTGCCTGCAGCACGAGCATGAAGAGCCGGGTGACAGGCCCTATGTCATTCGTTTCAAAAATCCACGCGACGGGCAGGTTATCATTGATGACCTCGTCAAGGGCCAGGTTGTGATTGATAATAATGAACTGGATGACCTGATTCTCGCCAGAACGGATGGCACACCGACTTATAATCTGACCGTTGTCGTTGACGATCTCGATATGGGCATAAATCATGTCATACGTGGTGATGACCATCTCAACAATGCCCCGCGGCAAATCAATATCCTCAAGGCGATGGGTGCCGAGCCACCGCTCTACGCCCATGTGCCGATGATCCTTGGTGATGATGGCAAACGCATGTCAAAACGTCACGGCGCGACCAGCGTCATGCAGTATCGTACGGAAGGCTATTTACCCGAAGCCGTGTTGAATTACCTGGTACGTCTCGGCTGGTCGCACGGTGATCAGGAGCTTTTCTCGGTTGACGAGATGATCAGTCTGTTCGATGCCAAGGACATCAACAAGGCGGCCTCGACGTTCAATGCCGAGAAGTTGTTGTGGGTAAACCAGGAATATATCAAGAACAGCAAGCCCGAACACATAGCCCATCAACTGAGCTGGCACCTGGGGCAACTGGATATCGATCCGAGTGATGGCCCCGCACTGGTGGACGTGGTCAGGCCGCAGCAGGAGCGTGCACGAACCCTGGTTGAAATGGCGGAAAATATCGCGTTCTTCTACAAAGATTTCGCTGCCTACGATGCGAATGCTGCAAAGAAACATCTGAAAGTTGGCACTCTGGATGCACTGCAGGCTATACACGACGGCTTTGCCGACTGTGACTGGGAGCCCGGCGCCATTCAGGCGGCTATCGACCAGGTCCTGGATCAGTTTGAACTCAAACTTCCAAAGCTTGCCCTGCCAATCCGTGTCGCGATTGCCGGCAAGGCGGCGACACCGGCTATCGATATCACCCTGCATCAACTCGGGCGTGAAACCACGTTGGCGCGTCTGCAAAGGGCGATCGTCTATATACAGGAACGTGCAGCAAAGCAGGTTCAGAAAGGATAGTAAGGCATCTTTCTTGACAGAAATGCCGGAGTCGCGTACATTTGCGCTCTTTCGGGGCTATAGCTCAGCTGGGAGAGCACTTGCATGGCATGCAAGGGGTCGGCGGTTCGATCCCGCCTAGCTCCACCAATAAAATCAAGGGGTTGCGGGCATTCCGCAATCCCTTTTTATATCAATACTTCTGCAATGTACACCAGTGTGTACATATAGAATTTCAGCCAATACCTCCTATAATGCAAATGCGTTTTTTATCTGAATTGAATTGTAGACATAGTGATCCTTATGAGGGGCTACACAGCTCCATGTCATGCAGGATGACAAACAAGTGATATTGAACAGACGCTGCTCTTTAAAACCAATAGGGAAGGGTGCTAATTCTCAAGTTATCTGACGATGATCAGACTACACTATCAAGCAGTAATTCATTCAATGCTTTTTTAAATTCGTTCACATTTATAGGTTTGGTGAGGTAACGACGGAATCCGGCGTGCAGACCTTTATTTATTTCATGTGACATGGCATTGGCACTCATGGCAACCACTGGTGTGTGGTGTAGTGTCTCATGTTCCTGTAGTTTGCTTAATACCTCATAACCGTCCATTCCCGGCAGACAAATATCCAGGATGATCAGGTCAGGTTTATGTACTGTCGCCAGTTCCAGACCCAGTTGCGGTGTGTGTGCCGTTAGCAAACTGATGTTCGACATATTTTCGACAATGGCCCCGAGCAACTTTACATGTGATGGACTGTCCTCAATATACAATAGGGTATGATGCTGTTCTGTGCTTGCTTGGTCTCTGGCAATGTGCACGACAGGAGCTTTCGCTTCACACTCTGATTCTGTCTGTTGGGATAGCTCCAGCTCGACCCAAAAAGTACTGCCCTTTCCTGATTGCGATTCTATGCCAATGGAACCACCCATCAGTTCGACCAGAAGTTTGGAGATGGATAGACCAATACCAGTGCCCTGGCGAGCATAGGTTTTGAGATAGAGCCGGCTGAAGGGCTCGAATAATGAGGCCTGATCTTCTTTTGTTATCCCGGAACCGGTGTCAGTCACAGTGATCCGTGCGTATCCGCTATCTGTTTCCTGGCATGTCACGGTCACGCTGCCACCTTCGTGGTTGTATTTAACTGCATTGGAGAGGAGGTTCAGCAGCACCTGCCTCAAGCGCAAGATATCGGCCTTCACGGCGCAGCCCTCACAGTTCACATTTTCTGTATGTTCAAGAGTGATGTTCCGGTCCAGGGCCAATGGCAGCATAGTATCCATACACTCCCGGATGATTATATCCGTGTTGAGAGTGTCCATTGAAAGTTCCAGCCTGTTCGCTTCGATCTTGGCCAGATCCAGGACATCATCAACCAAATTAAGCAGGTGCCAACCTGAATTCAGGATATGTTCTACATGATCTTTCTGTATTTCTGGGCTGATCTCACCCTGCCCTATCTCCAACAACTGCGCAAAACCCAGAATCGCGTTCAACGGTGTTCGTAACTCATGGCTCATGCGGGACAGGAACTGGGACTTGGCTGCATTGGCGCGCTCGGCCTCGACACGGGCTGTGATGATTGCCTGCTCTTCATGTTTGCGTTGAATGGCGATGCCGGCCAAATTAGCGGCATATTTGATCAAGGAAATACCCCTTTCCACTGGTACGCAGGGGGTAGTGTGGTAGATGCAGACAATACCAAGTACTTTGCCTTCACTATCAAGTATCGGCTCTGACCAGCACGCCGCCAGTCCAGCCTTGCCGGCAAGTTCTTTGTGCATATCCCAGTAAGGGTGGTTCTGGATATCTTCAACAATGACTCGCTTACCACTGTGGGCTGCCATGCCGCAGCTGCCAATCCCTAAACCTATCTTTATATTATTCATTGCGTCGATGTAGAACTTCGGTAGGTTTGGCGCTACACAATTGACAAGATGCTGTCGTTCATCATCGATCAGGTGGATAGAACAGAGCGCATCTTTGAATTCATTTTCAATACTGAAGGCGAGGGTTTCAAGTATCTCCACGAGCGGACTTCCCTGAGCAAGCTTTTCTAGAATGATGCTACGGTAGCGCTCGCGTGCTTCGGATCGTTTAAGTTTGGTGAGGACCTCTGACCGATGTTTATTGGAAATCTCTAATTCGTTAACTGTCTGTCTTAGTTCAAGTTGAGATACTACCTGCCGTGCTAAGGCTTCCAGTGCCTTTTGTTGATTGGAGGTAATCTTCCGTGTTGTATGATCAACAACACATAAAGTACCGAGTCTAATATTATCTGAGAAAACTAAAGGAGCTCCGGCATAAAATTTAAAACGAGGCCCACCGGTGACAAATGGATTATCATAAAAACGCTCGTCTTTGCTTGTATCTTCAACAATCGTCAGTTCGTCATCGAGAATAGCATGCGGACAAAAACCCAATTCACGCGACACCTCATTTACATCCAGACCAAAATGTGACTTGAGAAACTGGCGATCCCGATCTATCAGGCTAATTAATGCAATTGGAACTTCACAAATCTGTGCTGCAAGGTGTGTTATGTCATCAAAAGCAGGTTCTTCGAGAGTATCGAGTATGTTCAGTTCATAGAGTTTCTGAAGACGCTCTTCTTCATTATCTGGCTGCGGTGCAGAAATCATGAACAAATCCTTCTTACGACAACATGTGCTTGACTAACAGATTCCCCAAAAGTACAGAGTCAGCACTCAATATAGTTAGTATAATTGTACTTTGATATATGGCCAGTGTTAAATCCCACTAAGATGACTAAACCCGGTAATATTCCCGGTACCAGTCGACGAACCTGCTGAGTCCCTCCTCGACGGTCGTGGCGGGTTTATAGCCCATATCTTTGACCAGATCTTCAACATTGGCGAAGGTGTCGGGGACATCCCCGGGTTGTAGCGGTAACATGTTCATGTCCGCCTTTTTACCGATGCAGTTTTCCAGCACCTCGATATAGTGCATCAGTTCCACCGGTTCATTATTACCGATGTTATAGAGCTTGTACGGGGCCTTGGCCGAGGCCGGATCGGGATTATCGCTGTCCCAGTCAGGGTTTGCTTGCGCGGGTGTATCCAGAACCCGTATTACACCCTCGACGATGTCATCGATGTAGGTAAAATCGCGACGGTGTTTGCCATAGTTAAAGACATCGATCGGTTCACCGGCCATGATTTTACGCGTGAACTTGAAGAAGGCCATGTCCGGGCGTCCCCACGGACCATAGACGGTAAAAAAGCGTAGCCCGGTCGTGGGTGTGCCGTACAGGTGGCTGTAGGTATGGGCCATCAATTCGTTGGCCTTCTTACTGGCGGCATACAGGCTGACGGGGTGATTGACCGGATGGTGTTCCGAGTAGGGCATGACAGTATTGATGCCATACACGGAACTGCTGGATGCGTATACAAGGTGTTTGACATCGTTATGCCGGCACCCTTCGAGAATATTGACGAAACCGACCAGATTGGAATCAACATAGGCATACGGGTTCTCGATAGAATAACGCACGCCGGCCTGCGCTGCCAGATTGACGACCCGGTCAGGTTTATGTTTCTTGAACAGTTCGGCGACAAGCTCGCGTTCCTTGATATCAAACCGGGCTTCGGTAAAGCCCGGGTGGTCCTTGATGCGCTGCAGACGTGCAAGTTTTAGATCAACATCATAGTAGTCATTGATATTATCGATACCGATGACTTCATCACCGCGCTTGAGTAACTGTATCGCCAACTCATTGCCAATAAAACCGGCCGTTCCTGTAATCAATACTTTCATGAATTATATATACTCCAGTATTATTCTAGGGAACCTCTGATAAATTAGTCATTGCGAGGATAAAGTACCATCCATTTGAAATATCTATGAGCGGCAGTGTCACGACGAAATAATCAGTAAGTACATAACACTATTTAAATGATTGCCGCGCTACGCCGCTCTCGCACATCTATGTGCTTCGCGTCATAAGGCCGTCCTGGCCAAAGCTCGCAATGACCTAAAATTTCGAATTAAGCAGAGTTTCCTGAGATATTAAATGCGTCCATCAACATCATCTTTGTCGAAAACGTATTTGACATCATAAATGATATGTTCCGGTTTACACAGTTTCCGGATTTTCTCGATCCCCATTTCCCTGAACTCGTCATGTGCCACGGCAACAATGACGGCATCATATTTACCCGTTTCGAGATCCGTTGTCAGTTCGATGCCATATTCCTGTCTGGCCTCGAGCGGATCGACCCATGGGTCATAGATGTCGATGTTGGCCTGATAGCCTTGCAGTTCGTTAACCATATCGATGACCCGGGTGTTGCGCAGGTCGGGGCAATTTTCCTTGAACGAAAATCCCAACAACAGGACGTTGGCACCGACAACATGAATCTTTTTCAGGGTCATTAATTTGGTGACCTGGATGATGATGTATTCTCCCATCTGGTCATTAATCCGTCTGCCGGCGAGAATCAGCTCCGGATGATATCCCGTTTCCTGTGCCTTGTGCGTCAGGTAGTAGGGGTCCACGCCGATGCAATGCCCACCCACCAGGCCCGGACGGAAGGGCAGGAAATTCCACTTGGTTCCGGCGGCCTCGAGCACTTCCAGCGTATCTATGCCAAGCTTCTGGAATATGACAGCGAGTTCATTGACCAGGGCGATATTCAGATCGCGCTGGGTATTTTCAATGACCTTGGACGCTTCTGCGACGCGGATACTACTCGCCTTGTGCGTACCGGCAGTGATAATGCTTCCATATAACGCATCAACCAGGTCAGCAGCCTCGGCGGTAGAGCCGGAAGTCACTTTGGTAATGTTCGTCAGTCGATGTACCTTGTCACCCGGGTTGATACGCTCGGGACTGTAGCCAACATAAAAGTCTTGATTCATGTTCAGGCCCGAGCCTGACTCGATATAGGGGGCGCAGATTTCCTCGGTCGTGCCCGGATAGACAGTCGATTCATAAATAACGATGTCACCCTTTGATACCACTTTGGCGAGGCTCTGGCTGGCCTGGATCAGTGGCGTCAGTATGGGTTGTTTGTGGCGGTCGATCGGTGTGGGTACGGTAACGATATAGATATTGCAGTCTTTCAGATCCTGTAGTGTGCTGGTATAGGTGAGCCGCGTGGCACTGGCCAGTAACTCCGCTTCGACTTCCAGGGTACTGTCTCTGCCGGCCTGCAGTTCCCTGATACGCTCCTCGTTAATATCATAGCCGCTGGTAGGATAGTTTTTTCCGAACTCGACGGCCAGTGGCAGGCCGACATAGCCAAGGCCAATGATACCGATTCTGGCTTGATCCAGTGTTAACATATTTGTGCCTAAGGTCTTTGTAGCTGACAGGGCGCTATCGGAATTGCGAAACCCGTAGCCAATTCAATAATAATTAAATTGAATCAATGAGTTATTGGTCGCCAATATACACTATTCACGGTCTCGTGAAAAGCGATACCTTTGTCATGAGATTGTTGTGCCTGATTCCGGGCGGGCCTGTGTCGGGGACCTGGCGCGTGCAAATCCATGTTCTGCACGCACAGTCATTTCTACTCTCTGCTTTTGCCGGACCTGTCGGCCGGCAGTTGGTCGATGTTGTTATTGCGACTGAGTATAGAGTTTCTTTTCCCATTCCAGTGATGTTCTGACAATCGTTTCCAGGTCATCGAATTGTGGCGCCCAGCCAAGGATCTCGCGGACCTTGTCCGCCCTGGCAATCAGGGTGGGTGGATCACCGGCACGGCGCGCTTCTTCAACGATATTGAGTGGCTCGCCATGGACCTTTTCCACGGTATCCAGAACCTCGCGCACGCTGTATCCATGACCATAGCCACAGTTTAATGTTGTTGACTCGCCGCCATTACGCAGGTATTCAAGCGCCTTTAGATGGGCACTGGCCAGGTCTTCGACATGAATGTAATCCCTGACACCGGTGCCATCATAGGTCGGGTAATCGGTGCCGAAGATAAATACCTTGTCACGCTTGCCCACGGCTGCCTCGCAGGCCACCTTGACCAGCAATGTAGCCTTCTCGGTGGATTGTCCGATCCGTCCCTGAGGATCGCTACCGGCAACATTGAAATAACGTAAGGCTACATGGGTCAGGTCAGTGACAGCCGACAGGTCGCGCAGCATCCACTCGGTCATCAGCTTCGAGGTGCCGTAGGCATTGATGGGACTGATGGGACTGTTTTCGTCACAGAATTCGGTGTCCGGGATGCCGTAGACGGCGGCAGTGGATGAAAAAATAAAATGCTTAATACCGGCATCCCGGCAGCATTCCATCAGGTTGCGACTGTTGCAGGTATTGTTGCCGTAATATTTCAGCGGATTTTCGACCGATTCGGGGACGATGGTATGGGCGGCGAAGTGGATCACCGAATCGACCTCATGCTCATCGAGTACACGCCTTATCAGCTCCTGGTCACCCATGTTGCCTTCAATAAAATCGCCATGTAATACCGAGTCGGCAAAGCCGGTGGTGAGGTTGTCTACAACGACGACGCGTTCGCCCGCCTCACCCAGTTGGCGCACAACATGGCTGCCTATATATCCTGCGCCCCCGGTTACCAGAATTGACTTCTTTGTCATTATTTATCCCCACAGATGATTTTTGTTCAAAGGATTATAGCTAAATTCCATGAGGATAGAAGTAATTTGTACCCATTCTTCAAGCACCATGCATGCGGGTCTCGATTTGTGAGCAGGATGCGATAAATAACTGCAAAATAGGGTATTATTAGATCCTGAACTTATAGTAATATGTTTCTAAATATTATGGAATTGAATGCTGACAAACTGGTTTCCCTGGAATTTTTACCTGACGGACTACGAACGCGGGTTTTGCAGAAAGCGCCTGTTGTTTTAATGTTCATACTGGTTATCGTGCTGGCCTACCAGTTGGCAGGATTTACCTGGGCCCTGGTCGAAAGCTTTACTGCAAAGCCGGCACTGCAAGCCACCGGGCCGGTAGAAAAGGTAAGGGAAAAGCAAACATCCGTCGCGGCAACGAACTATGCGCATCTGGCGGGTTTGCATTTGTTTGGCAAGCAGGATAAGACCAGGGCCGTTGCCAAGGCGCCAACGACTGCACCAGAGACGCGCCTGGCACTGGTTCTTTATGGCGTATTCACCGATGAAGATGCCAAAAGCGGCTCGGCGATTATCGGTCAGAAGACGGGTAAACAACAGTATTATCTTGTCGGCGACAAGGTCGATACCGGGGTGTGGCTTGCCGAAGTACGCAATGATCATGTCTTGCTGCGCAGAGGGGCCAGTTATGAGGCCCTGAAGTTCCCCAGGCAGTCCAGTAAGGGATTCAATATACAGAACAGCAGAAGCCCGGCCAGGAACATTAATGTCCCAGAAAACAAACAGACCTTTATGGAAAGTGTCAAGATTGTTCCGGTATTCACCGGCGCGAACCGGGCACTTAAGGGTTACAGGATATTGCCGAAGAAAGATCGTGCTGCATATAACCGTCTCGGTCTGCGGCCAAGTGACATTGTCACCGCTATCAATGGTATCCCTCTGAACGATCAGCGTGAGGCCATGAAGGTCATTAATGAACTGGTTAAATCAGACCAGGTCGAGGTTCAGCTAGACCGCAACGGTAAGTTAGAAACCAAGATACTGAACCTGAATCAATGATTGCCGGCCTTCACTGCTGCAGGCTTTTCCTCACCCCTTTCATATCCCTGATCCAGGCATCCTTATAGCCGCGTTTATTCAGCAGGCGCAGTTTGCGCCTGGCTTTTCTGTATGTATCGAAACTGCCATGGATGACATAATATCGGGTGGTGTTGTTTCTGGTTTCGCCATAGAAATAAATACCATCGAGGGCGACTTTGTCCACATAGGCAAGGATGTGTTTTTTTTGCGAGCTGCTGGCAAGTTGTATCGTGTAGTAACTGGATGGTTGTTGCATGATCCATTTTCTGTGTTCCTTCTCCATCGGCGTAAGGACCATAGCAGGAGAGGGCTCTGGTTTGATCAATGGTTTTTCATGGGTCACTGGTTTTTCAGAGACTTCTGGTTTTGACGTGACCACACTGTCGTATGTCGGTGTGACCTCGGCTGGCTGGTATTGTCGCTGTGCCGGTTGCGGGCTGGTCTGTGTTAGTGCCGGGGTCCTGTTTGGTGCGGACTGTGTGCGTTGGCGCAGGTCAAGAAGACCTGTCTGTTGCGGTGCCGGAACCGGGTAGGCTTGAGTCGGCGATGTATCTTCGACAGCTTGTGTATCGTCTTGTGTTTCTTTTTTCAGCAGGCTCTCAATCGTGTTCAGGGCGGCGATCGCCTTCTCGTTGCCCTGTTTTGCAGATTGGTTAAACCAGTACATGGCCTGTTTCAGGTCCTTCTGAACCCCTTTGCCATGGTAGAACAGGTAACCGAGCGAATATTGTGCATCGGCATTGCCATTCTCTGCGAGCGGATCGAATAATGACGCCGCGGTCTTGTAGTTACCTGCCTCAAAAGCGGCCCTGGCCTTGTTATAGATGACCATATCAAAGGTTTGCGCGGGCTTTGTTGTCTGTATATCAGGACTACTGGCGCAGGCCGATAACAGGGCGAATATGACCAGCACGCATAGATGGAGGCTTTGTCGGATTATGTTCTGCATTACTTTCAGTTCAATACATTGGTTGCTGCTGCCTAACTGACCAGTTGATTTAAGTCGAAAACCGGTAGCAGGGTAGCGAGGACAATAAATAATACAATGGCTCCCATCAGCAGGATCATGATCGGACCCAGAAGGCCGAGGGTTGTTGACATAACTGCTTCTATTTCACGTTCCTGTATCACCGCAGCACGGGCCAGCATGTCTTCCAGGTTGCCGCTGGACTCGCCACTGGCGATGAGGCTGACCGTCATCGGCGGGAAGTACCCGGATTGTTCCATGGAATGGTGGATGCTGTCACCTTCCTTGACCTTGATTGTTATTTCCTCAATCGCCTTACGCATCGGCAGGCTACTGACTACCTGACCGGAAATGCGCAGTGCCTCCAGGATTTGTACATTACTGGAACTGAGGATACTGAGGGTGCGGGCAAAGCGGGCGGAGTTATTGCCGCGAATCAGGCGTCCTGCAAAGGGTAGTTTAAGCAGGAATTTATGCCAGCCAAGCCTGGCTGCAGGTTTTTTCAGAATGGCTTTGCCGATTACGGTAGCGACAATCAGTAACAGGATCAGCCATACGCCATTGGCCTTCAGGAACTCGCTCATCGCGATCAGTATTTGTGTGGCAGTTGGCAGTTCCTGGGCAACATTTTCGAAAACGCGAACGATCTGCGGGACTACAAAGGTCAGTAGTCCAATGACAATAAGAATGGAAATTGTCACCAGCATAACCGGATAAAACAGCGCCATCATGGTTTTCTGTTGCATCTGTTGTTTTACTTCGGTGTAATCGGCCAGCCTATTGAGGACATTGTCCAGATGTCCGGATTCTTCCCCGGCCTCGACTGTTTTGCGGTATAACTCGGGGAAAACGGCCGGAAACTCGGCCAGGCCGGTGCTGAGGCTGTGGCCTTCCCTGACGGTTGAGCGCACAGATAACAGAATACGTTTAACCTTGTTCTTTTCGCTTTGCGCCGCCACCGATCGCAATGCTTCCTCCAGTGGCATTCCGGCACTCAGCAAGGTTGATATCTGGCGGGTAAGCAAGGCCAGGTCCATGGTGCTGATGTGTTGCTGGAACAGACCTTTGCTACTGCGTTGTTTCTGTTGTTGCTTTACTTCTTCGACAGATAGCGGTGTAAGTCCCTGTTCACGCAATTGTTGGCGTATCTGTCTGGCGGTGTCGCCTTCGATGACGCCTTTCAGGTTCTTGCCATCCTTGTCCAGGGCCTTGTATTCAAATGCAGCCATGGTCTAGTCTGCTTCGTTTGACAGGGTTATGGCGGGGATTGCAGGAGCCTGGATTGGCCACATGGAAGACGGACCTGGGTACAGGATTTTTTCGTAATGTGGTAAGTCTGTAGTTACTCTGTAATTCATCATATTCAGGTATGCCGTAAGCCGTATCCGTTCGTTTATTCTTCCTGGGTAACGCGCAGGACTTCCTCGATGCTGGTATCACCTTTGAGAATGCGGCGTACGCCATCCTGACGGATGCTCGGGGAGCGGGACCTGATATGGGCCAGCATGACCTGTTCGTCGGCACCGTCATGAATCAGGGTGCGTAGTTCATCATCAATTTCAATCAATTCATATATGCCGGTTCGGCCCAGGTAACCCAGATTGAGGCACTGATCACAGCCATGTCTTTTGGCACGATAAATAATATGTTTTTCGGTATTGTCTATACCCAGAATCCTGCAATCCCTTTCATTGGCGATGGTCTCTTCGCGGCAATGGAGGCAAAGTTTGCGTACCAGGCGCTGGGCCAGAATGCCTACCAGGCTTGAGGCCAGCAGGAAGGGTTCTACGCCCATGTCGCGCAAACGGGTTACTGCGCCGATGGCGGTATTGGTATGCAACGTTGACAGTACCATGTGACCGGTAAGACTGGCCTGCACGGCGATCTGTGCCGTTTCCAGGTCGCGTATCTCACCGATCATGACGACATCGGGATCTTGCCTGAGAATCGCGCGGAGCCCGCGCGCGAAGGTCATGTCAACCTTCGGGTTGACCTGCGTTTGTCCGACACCCTCCAGATTATATTCTATCGGGTCCTCTACGGTGACAATATTGCGTGTCTTGTTGTTGAGCTTGCTCAGTGCCGCATACAGCGTGGTTGTCTTACCGGAGCCGGTCGGTCCGGTTACCAGAATAATACCGTGAGGCTTGTGGATAAGTTTGCCCAGATCGATGGCAGACTGGGTGGCCATACCCAGATTTTCGAGGTTTATCATGCCCGCCTGTTTATCCAGCAGGCGCAGCACAACCCGCTCACCGTGGTTGGAGGGCAGGGTGGATACACGCACATCAACAGAACGATTACTTATTTTCAGTGATATACGCCCATCCTGCGGCAGGCGTTTCTCGGCTATATCGAGGTGTGCCATGACCTTGATGCGCGATACCAAGAGCGGGGCAGCCGCACGTGGCGGTTGCAGCACTTCACGCAGGATACCGTCGATACGGAAACGCACAACGCTGTTGTGTTCATAGGGTTCGATGTGAATATCGGATGCGCCTTCCTTCAGCGCTTCGGTCAGCAAGGCATTGATCAGACGGATGATCGGGGCATCATCCTGGGTTTCCAGCAGATCTTCCGGTCCCTCCAGGCCCAACGCAACATGGCTCAGGTCCATGTCTTCACTGATATCATCCATCACCTGCATGGCCTTGCTGGAGCCGGATTCATAGTATTCCGAGATCTTCTTCTCGAACTCCTCCTCTTTGACCTTGCGCAGGCTGATCTGACAGTTCAGGTGGCGTTTTAATTCAGCAAAAGCAGCAACATTGCTGCCAGGCTTGTATAACACATCGGCAACACCGTTTTGTATACTATCGACGAGCACTCCGTGCTTGCGAATGAAGTTATAGGGCAGGATTTGTCCTTCGGCTTCAGACCTGCCCTCAGGATTTAAGGATGGTTCTTGACTCTCCGGCATATCCATAATTACTCATCGACGGAAGGGGTGGATTCAGCGGGACTGCTGTCCGTGAATGGTTCGGGTATTTTCGGTAACACTTTCGGTAATACCGGTATGACCGAATCGTCCATCAGATAGATGCCCTTCTGCTTTTGTTGTAGCTGTCGCGCCCGTATCATCGAGTATTTTCCTTCGGTAACGCGTTGGTTCGTGGCTGCATCGCGCAGTATCACGGGTCGCAGAAAAATCATCAGATTGCGTTTTTGCTTGCTGGTCTGGTCGTAACTGAACAAACGACCCAGCAGCGGGATATCACCAAGTAGCGGGACGCTCTGGTGTGTCTGTGATACCGTGTCGTCAATCAGGCCACCGAGTACGATGGTGCGGCCATCCTCGATCATGACGGCCGTTTTGATCGAACGCTTGCTGGTCGTCAGGTCGCTGGCACCGGTGCTGCTGGGGATAACGCTGGTGATTTCCTGTTCGATATCGAGTTGAATTGCATCGCCTTCGTTGATTTGCGGGGTAACGCGTAGTGTCAGGCCGACGTCCTGGCGTTCGATGGTGCGAAACGGATTGACTGCGCTGGATGTGCCGCCGGTATTGGTAAACTCACCGGTCACAAATGGGACATTCTGACCGACGACAATCTCAGCCTCCTGATTGTCCAGGGTCATCAGGCTGGGTGTGGACAGGATGTTGGAATCTGCATCACTGGTAAGCGCATTTACAATAGCCGCAAAGTTCAGTGTCGAGCTGTCAAAACGACCGAAACCGATAGCAGCGCCGTCTCCGAACGCAGGCACGCCACCTGCGGCAATGGTTGCCCCGGCAGCCGCGATTCCGCCGGCGCCGGCGCCACTGAAGTTAATGATACCTACCGCGCCCTTGCCACTGGGACTGCCGTCAATGGCCCATTGCACGCCCAGTTCTCTGGACTTGTCCAATGTAACCTCGGCAATGATGGCTTCCACCAGTACCTGGGCCCGGCGAATATCGAGCTGACTAATGACGCGTTGCAGGGAGCGGAAGATGTCGGGCGGTGCTGTGATGACCAGCGCATTGGCGCTTTCATCGGCCTGGATGTTGATGTTGGTTGCGGTGGCGGCGGGACGCGTACCTTTTTTGGCCGTCTTGTCATCCAGGGATTTACTGACACCGGTCAATACACTGACCAGGTCTTTGGCCTTGGCATAATGCAGA
Organism: uncultured Gammaproteobacteria bacterium; assembly: GCA_947258655.1. Taxonomy (GTDB): domain Bacteria; phylum Pseudomonadota; class Gammaproteobacteria; order JAADHQ01; family JAADHQ01; genus JAADHQ01. The sequence continues at coordinate 124,186 of CAMYJD010000004.1, forward strand.
TAAACAACGCGTGTGCCGCCATCGGTCTCCAGCGGCGTGTCCAGGTGGCTGATCAGGACCCGGAAACGCAGGCGCGCACTGGCCTCGCCGCTGAGCAGGACACTGTTGGTGCGTTCATCGGCAGCAAAGGTTATCTGGGATGCGGCATTGACCTTGCCCTTGGCGGTCGAAAGACTAGTCAGAATACGCACGATTTCGCTGGCCGAGGCATGATTGAGTGTGACAATCTCTATCTTGCTGTCACTGACCCGGTCTATTCTGCTGACGATATTTGACAGTCGGTTAACGTTCTGAGCCCGGTCAGTGATAATCAGTACATTCTTGGACGGGTAAGCCGCCAGATGACCCTGCTGCGGGATCAGTGGCCTGAGGATAGGGACCAGTTGCGCGGCCGTGACATTCTTGACGCGCAAGATACGGGTGATGATCTGGTCGCCGGTGACCGATTCCGATGCGCGGTTGGTCGGTACGCTGTCCTGTTTGGCTTTACTGTTGGGAATGACCTTGATGATGTCTCCAACCGGTACCGTGGCGAAGCCATGCACTTCGAGGATGGACAAAAAGATCGGGTAAATCTCATCTTTCGATAGCGGGCTCGCGGATACGACAGTTACCTTGCCTTTGACACGGGGATCTACAACGAAATTTTTACCAGTCAGTTTGGACACCGTACTGATCAGCGTGGAGATATCGGCATCCTTGAGGTTCAGTGTGACATCATTTTGTGCCATCGTTAGAGCAGGCAGGCAAAACAATAGCAATAAGACAAGGCCCTTCCTTATTTTTACCGGCCATATTTTCATTGATTTAAATTCCATAAAAACAATTAGTTATAGTTAATATTTAATGTATATTGCAAGCTGATCACGAACATTTATTATTTACATGTTTGCAGTACAGTTTACGGACCAATTGCCTGAAACTTTATGGTCGTAAAAATTTATTTACATCATGAGCTTAGCAAAAAAAGTTTATTCAGTATATAAGCAGTTAAAACTAGCATCCATGGGCGTCTTGGGCAATGTATGTTTGATTAAATATTCAGTAATGAGTTCCGCAACTCAGTAGACTCCCTGATATTGAATGTTCATTGTGCCATCGGGTTCAATACGCGAAATGTTCTTGAGCATGGTCAGCAGTAGATTATCGGCATTGGTCCCGGGTTTGAGTTTGGCCCTGAAATTGTATTTGTGTCCGGGCTGTAACGTCAGCATACCGTCTATGCCTATCGGTGCCTGCTGATCCTTGATCTTGACCAGGACCTGATTGTCCTGATGTGACAAGTTCAGCAGAATATTGCCGATCTTGGTTTGTAGCGGTTGTTGTAAATGGGCCTGCGACAACAATATTTCGCCATCTGCTATGCGTGCTTCATTATCGACCAGTAACATGTGCTTGATATTAAGTTGCAGTTCTCCGGAGAGACGGATCAGGGCCAGTGCGGGAAATTGCTGTAATATAGCGGCAGGCAGTGTCCCCTGTAGCTGTTGCGCCTCCAGGTCACCGTTCAGGCCTGCGCTGACAGCTGCCTTGAGGGGATACTGGCGGTCACGTATATCGATATCCATGTCAATATCGCCGCCTAGCAAGGCCAGCGGATGAAATTCCCAGCGGGCATCACGGAATGTGTGCTCCATGGTCTTCAGACTGGCGGCGCGGCCGGACCAGATTGTCCCTTCGAGTCCATACATATCAGGTCCGTTGATGCTGTTTTTGATTAATGGGTAGGCAATGCTTGCGGGTAATTTGACTAGCAGAAACAGTAAAAAAACCAATACCCCGGTAAGGATCAATATGCTACGTGTTCTCATTATAGGCCTTTTATCAGTACCAGTCTGGCATTGACCAGGCCGGCCTGCTCCTGGCGTTCGATATTGATGGAGCTGATCTGGATCTGATGATCACTGGCCAGTTTGCTCAACGATGTAAGCAACTGGTCGAAATTCGTGTTTTCAAACCAGATTTGCACCTTGTTATTGCCCTGGGGTTCCAGTCTTTTCATGCCGGGCCCAAGCCCCGATGCCTTGATGGTACGATCGACCGTCGACAGCAAGGGCCCGCCGCCTGTGCCTTGCGCAGCTGTACCGCGTAACTGCGCAATCTGCTGGCCGGTATCCTCCATCCAGGTCAGTAACTTGCGTTGTGCCTGCACCTGCGTGGTCTTCTGTGCATAGCTTTCGCTAATGGGTGACCAGATCAGTAAATAGATCAGCGCCAGGCCGATAATTATGCCGAGGATAATAATAATCCGTTGCTCATGTGGCTCTTTTGCATAAAACCATGCCTTCATTTAACCGACCTCCTGGATGCGCAGGCGCGCAAACACGGCCTTGCCCTGGACCGTGGCCGAGCGGATATCCACCTTCAGACCGGCCTGCGTCATGCTTTGTTTGAGTTTTTCCAACGCCTGCAGGTCATTGATGGTCATTTCGATGTCCAATCGCCCATTGCGGTAATTCAGGCCCTTCAGGCCGATGTTTTTATCGTCCTGCATGGCGCGGGCAAACTTTGCCAGGATGGGTAGAAAGCCGGCACTGGCGCCCTGGCTGTTACTTTTTAATGCCTTGAGCTGTTGCTGCATCTGGTTTTTCGGATCCACCATGCGTTGGACATCTGGTAGCGCCTGCTGGAACACCTGTTTGATCTGTTGTGTCAGCCTGTCAGATTCATTGCTGATTCCGACATAGTCGATGATGGCGCTGATCGCCTGAATGGCAAGGATAAGACCCAGCAGGCCTGCGGCAGGGTACCATTTTTTATAGGACTGGGTGGCGATCTTTCTGGGGGCATATTCCCCCTGCAGCAGATTGATGCCGGCATCATCGTGATAATGGGATACCAATAGTGGTAACAGCCCGGCTTCGACAGGCTTATGCGCGACGGTTATCGCATCAAAGCCGGAATCCTCGAGGAAGGTATCATGGCCGGGCAGGCGCGCATCGATGATATTCAACTGCGTCGGTAGTTGCTCGCCGGCTTCCTGTATGGCCATGTCCAGATAGGTTTCCAGATTGTCCGTATCGATGGAGAAGCCCGTGTATTGTGCTGTCTGCACGGTCGACTCCTGTTCTTCGATGATGATATTCCATTCATCGACAGCACAGGGCAATAGCAAAACCTCGGCAATGATCACCTGGGGATGGAGGCGATGTTCATCGAGAAAGGCGAGAATGGCATCGAGGCGTGCGCGCGCGATGGCGCAGGTCGGCACATCGTTGCTGGGCAGGCGTGCGGGAATCGCAAAATGGAAATCCTGGATATCGCCGATCAGATCATCTTCCATGGTGTACGGGATGGCCTGCAGTATTTTCTGGCGGTTGCGTACCGGAATGGTATGCGTGGAAAGATGGACATCGCTGGTTGCTATAAAAGCTACCAGCCGTTTACCGCGGCAGGACTCGGCTATCTGTTCCATGCCCGAGACCACACTGGAGACAACCATGGCCTCATCTTCAGGCAGATACAGATCTACTGTGTTGTCCTTGTGAACCCTGATAAAAACTGTGTTGGCCATCAATCTATCCCGGGACTGCGAGCAATGACTTCAATGCTGCTGTTTGTTTGCCTTTTCAGGATACTGTTTAGGTTGGTGCTTACATTATCCATTTGTACCTGTGCCTGAACTTGGAAATACTGTGAACTTACACCAATCAGGGGAGTAATATCCAGTTCATATTGGTTTTTATTGGCCGCGTAGGTCTTGGTGGCATCGATAAATTTCGTGTTTGAGTCGTATACATCGGTACGTTGCTCAACGATTTCCGACGCTTTTTGCAGGTCGATCTGTGTGGACAGCGCGGCAATGATCTCGGCCGGGGCCGTATTGATGTTGATTGTGGTGACCTCCGGTAGCGCGGTGACAAAATGTTTCAGCTTTGCATACATCTCGATTGTGACACCCTCGATCAGTACCAGTTCCGACGGGCTGCTCATGATCCGGTTGCTGGTCCGGTAAGGCGGTGTTTGCTGTGAATAGGTCTGGTCTTCGGCACCGTCTGGGAAGGTGATGTCGCTGTCCTGATCCATCCAGTCCATAATGGCCTGGGTTACGTTTGCCTTGATATCGAGTACAGATAGTAGTCGTTCGAAGTACGCGCGTTGTAGCTTTTGATTATTGACCTGTTGCTGGTCAGCGGGATTTTTCAGATGTAAATTATTGAGGTTGAAACGACCCTGCAAGTCATACACCTGTCCACTGATCGAGCCTCCCGCAATGATCGTGACCGGCAGTGGCTGGGCCCAGTCCTCGAACAGGTTATCGGTGGAGCTGGTATTCTTGTTTTTGTGGTCCCGATACAATGCGCTCCTGGCCCAGGCTTCCCCGCCCAGCGCATAATAATAGCCCTGTTCACTGTGGAGCAGGTTTTCGACGCGGCGGATATCGTATTGTTGGCGCTCGCTGATGTTCACGGCAATAATCGTTGCCAGTGATACAATCAGCAGAGCCGTCAACAGGGCCACACCGCATTGCCTGGAGTGACTGGGATAATGCGATGGTATTGATCTTGGTGTGTTTCGGCTGTGCATGTTCATTGACCGGGTAATGGAATGACGCGCGTTATTTTACCCAGTTCCTGATGGGTCAGATTGATTTCTATCGCCCGTGGCAAGGGCTTCTGCTTCGCTGTCGGATTCAGTGGTGGCCAGGCGTTCTGCCATTGATTGTCAGCGTCAAGGAAACGGAATTCGAGCTCATCGAGCTTGTCGATCAGGGCACGATCGAGGCTTTCCGGCTCGCCGGCCCTGTCCAAGGTCTTGTAACGACTGCGCATCAGGGTATCGTCCCTGAGCCAGTAGCGCACCCTGACCATGCTGCTGCGTTTGACTCCCTGCGGATTGCCAATCCCGATGCGGGTCAATGCCAGCCCCTGCGGACCGGTATTGTCGGCCACCATCGCTGCCTCGGAGTCGCCGAATTCATCGCGTATATCCCGGGCAATGGCATAGCGCAGATCGCGATCCAGATAGAAAAAGGTATTCTGCAGGGATTTGATCTGAACCGCGACCTTCTCCGTACCTTCCTGCGAGTTCAGGATTGTTGTGATGCCGGTCAGGGCAACCACAGACATAATGGAAAAGATCGATACGGCCACCAGGATTTCCAGTAATGTGAATCCTGAATGATCTCTGATTGTGGACATGTTAAGCGCCATTATCGTTGCCCGATATAGCCGGTCAGGGTGTAGAGTATTTTTTCCTTGTCCTGTTCCGGCGATACCTTCAGCTCCACCTTGCGCAGATTTTCATCTGCTGTATTTTCTATTTTCATTTGCCAGTACCAGGTCTGTCGCGCCAGTTCGGCCTTGCCGTTGGAATTGCCTGTTGACGGCCAGGCCCGGCCTGCATGCATTTCGTCCAGCTTGTTCATGGCAACCAGTCCGGCCAGGTATTTATTGCGTAAATAGGCAGTGTTCAGTGTGTTTTCACTGGCCGTTTTTATCACTGCCGACAAGGCCACGGCCAGTAATACCAGGGCTACCAGCACCTCGACCAGCGTGAAGCCTTTATCAGAACTCATTGGATTCACGTTGAATCTCCAGTAGCCCTGTTTCGATATTGCTGAGTACATAGGTGATGTCATTGTTATCCTGCTGACCGAACAGGATCTCGAACTGGGTCCATTCGCCGCTGGATGAAAAAACGATTTGCGGAACAGGTTTTTTTGGCAATAGTGACTGCAGTCTGACTTCGGCACCGTCAATGTTGGCGATGATTTCCATATCCTCATCGAAGCGTTGTTGTTTCAGTAGACTATCCTCGACTGGGATCCATTTATCCTTGTCGAGCACATAGAATCCATAGCTTTCTTTCAGTAGCAGCATGCCAATATCCTGCGACTGAAATATGGCCTGTTGATCGGCCAGCTCCATCATACGCGCCATGCGCCCGGTTTCCTGTTTCAGGCGTGAGTCAATATTATCGATATCTATCCTGAGCAAGGCGAGGCCGAGAACGATGCTGATAATCACAATCGTGACCAGCACTTCGATTAATGTGAAGCCACGCTGGTATCCTGATGGCTTAAATTTAACATCAGGCTGAGCTTGCCCCGATAGTTGTGACCATCCCTGCATATGATCGGGCTTATTCCAGATTCCAGTTGCCAATATCATCATCACTGGCGATTCCATCCGGGCCCAGTGAAAAGATGTCGATCTTGCCATGCGTGCCCGGGCTCAGATACTGGTATTCGTTACCCCAGGCATCCTTGGGCAGGCGTTCAATGTAGCCGTCCCTGTTCCAGTTTTTGGGTTCAGGTGTGCCCGAGGGCTTGCTGACCAGGGCCTCGAGTCCCTGATCGGTACTGGGATATTGAAAATTATCGAGCTTATACAGGTTCAGCGCGGTTTCCAGTATCCTTATATTCTGTCTGGCCTGGGTGATGCGGGCCTGCTCGGGCTTGCTCATAATCTTGGGTACGATGAATGTGGCAAGGATGCTTAGTATTACCACTACAACCATGACTTCTATCAGCGTAAATCCTTTCGAAACGTTCTTTATCATTAGTAAATACCCAGTGTGGTTTAATTATCTATATGTTTTTATTGTAATTATAATGTAATATTCGAGGACTGATTATAAACAGCCTGTCACTATTCGTCCATCGACTACGGCTATATTAATGGTATTTGATCACAAATGAGTCATAAAGTGCCTGTCGGGATAAAAAAAGCGGTTTTGCCGCTCATGCTACTGTTGTTGATTCATCCAGGGCTGCATGCCGCCATTGTCGTCGCGGATGCCGCTGGTGTCGATTTTACGCTACAACAGCCGGCCCGGCGCATTGTCAGTCTGGCACCGCATATCACCGAGTTGCTGTTCGCAGTAGGTGCCGGCGAGCGTGTTGTCGGCACCGTCGAGTACAGCGATTACCCGAAGCGGGCCCGCTCGGTGCCACGTGTGGGTAACCACCAGTCACTGGACCTTGAGACCATTGTGGCGCTGAAGCCGGATCTGGTGCTGGCCTGGTCTGCAGGTAATCCTGTTGCTGGTCTGGAAAAATTGAAGGCCCTGGGTATTCCAGTTTATACGAGCACATCCACGGGACTGGAGGGTATCGCAACGTTATTGCGCAAGTTTGCCAGTCTGGCCGGAATGGCCTGGCGCGGCGAGGAAGTGGCCAGCCATTTTGAACGCTTGCTTGGAGAACTGCGCCAGCAATATACGCATCGGCCCAGGGTCAGCGTGTTCATGCAAATCTGGGGCAGGCCGCTGATGACGATTAATGGCCGTCATTTTATCAATGATGCTATCGAATTATGTGGTGGCACGAATATATTTGCCGACCTCGATAGTCTGGCACCGACTGTTGCTACAGAAGCGGTGATCGAGCGGGATCCGGAAGTTATCTTTGTGAATGGCAAGGGGCGACAGTATCAACGCTGGTTGAATGCGTGGCGCTCATGGCCTCATCTACGTGCAGTCAGAAACGATGCCCTGTATGAGATCAAGGCGCATACCATCGTCAGACCGACACCGCGCATCCTGATGGGGGTAAAAAGGATCTGTCACATACTGGATGCGCACAGGCATTCCGTACAGAGTCAATAATAATCTGCCGACATACATTGATTCGTTGACAGGATGCGATGCTGCATTTACGCAGCATCGGCCTGTGTTGTCACTTGATCATTTGTTATTTCGTGGTTGATACCTGAGCGTCAGCCAGATGTCCGCCTTGGGCTGGTTGTAAAATGATGCCGTCTCATAGTCCTTGTTGAACAGATTATCTATACGTGCCTGTACTAACCAGTCCCTGGCAAATTGATAGGCCGTTCTCAGGTCAGCCGTTGTGTAGCCCTTTATCTTGCGGCTGTTACTCAGGTTATCATATGTACTGCCGCGCCAATGCAGGGACAGACCCGCACTGAGTTTGCCATAGTCACGATCCAGATTGACATTCAATGCCTGTTGCACACGGCGGGGCAGCTCATTGCCATGATTGATGTCCGCCGACTTGTTTTCGGTATGCAGCAGGGTCAGGTTGGCATCGATATCCCAGTCGGCCAGTTGTGTCTGCAGGCGTGTTTCCAGGCCATCGATAGATGCCGAATTGACATTGACAGGCGTAAAAGTAGTGGCATCGAACGTGATCAGGTCATCCACCCGGGTATGATAGGCTGTCACGTCCCAGCGTCCCCAGCTTGCTTTACCCCTGATACCGATCTCGATTGTGTCTGACGACTCGGGTTCGAGGTTGGGATTGCTGGAACCCGGAAAATACAGTTCATTAAAGGAGGGTGCCTTGAATGCGGAACCGTAGGCAGCGGTCAATCTGATATCACGATTGAGGCTATAACCCCAGGACAGACTGCCTGTGGAGTGTGTGCCAAATTGCTGGTTGTCATCACGGCGGCCAGCGAGGATAACATCATGGTTGTGATAGTTGCCCTGATACTGGGCAAATATGGCTTTATTGTTACGTGATCTGACATTGTAAATCACAGAGCTGTCAACTGTATCATCCAGATAATCCAGGCCAAGCGTCAGTGTGTGATCGTCGAGGAACGTAATATCATTTTGCCATGTGGCAGAGTCCCGTTCGCTGTCAAAGGTGGAGCTGTACACACCGTCCTTGAAATTATCCGATTGATCCAGGCTACGTCCAAACGCTATTGTTGAATACCAGTTTTCTGTGGGGAAGAATTTTATCGAGCCACCAACAATTTGCTGAACGGTATCACCTTCATTCTGAAAGCTGCCATCAAATTCCGCATCTCCTTCGGTGCGGCTCATGGTAAAATCGATCTCGGTTTGGTTGCTAAAACGATAACCGGCCCGCAAGGCACCTGCGCGTGAACGATAGGCGTCCCTGTCCGGTTCTATTGTGAAACAACCTGCACCGCCAGGGAAAGGTTTGCCAGTGCAGGAATTGAATCCATTTGTATTAAGGCCGCTTAATTGTAAATTGTACCATGCACGTTGTCCGCCACCTGATATGCCCATGCCGACTTTTTTTGTATAATATTTTCCCACGCTGGCGCTGAAATCCGGGCGGGTTTGCTTATTCCCCTTGCGGGTAAAAATCTGGATTACACCACCAATTGCTTCCGAGCCATACAGGCTGGAGCGCGGTCCGCGGACTATTTCGATACGTTCAATTTGTTCAATGGGCAGGTTCTGGAAGGCAGTGGTACCACTGGTAGCCGAACCGATCTTGATGCCATCGATCAGTACCAGTACGTGATCGGATTCGGTACCGCGGATGAAGGCATTGGAGAGTTTGCCCGCGCCGCCGTTATTGGCCACACTGAAGCCAACCTCATTACGCAACAGATCCTGAACAGATTGCGCCTGCAGGCGTTCAATATCCTTGCGGGTAATGACACTAACGGATGCCAGTGTTGTATCGGCCGTGCGTGCCGTGCGTGTGGCGGTGATAACGACGGGTTCAAGTTCGTCTCCACCGAAGCCGGCTTGTGGAAAAGCCAGTAATGACACGGTCTGTAGTATGGTGAGTAGGTTTATTATTGATCTGCTTGGATTTTTCACAGGGGGGAATTCCTCAGTAATTTATTTGGCAATACTGACGAGAAGGAGGAATAAGCGTGTATAGAGAACAGGACCCCGTGTTCACTCATCGCCCTCCGCGACAGTTACGAATGATCCAGGCCGGTCTCCGGACTCACGAGCGGGTATTCCCAGTACAGCACCTTCCCATGCAGTGCACAGTGGCGATGAAAGCTGTACCTGATCTCGTTTACCGTTGCGGGGGCAGTGCCGGAATTGATCATCTATCAGACCTCACCGGCTTCCCGTTTCACCCTGCATGACAGACTGTCAGGCTGGGCACCTGGAAACGCGCCTAATTTAGAGTTTTTACCCTTGTCTGTCAAGCAGATAGATTGTTATTGTTATGCGATATTATGCATAATCAGCTTAAAGTCCTGTTACTATGGTATTATATGCGATTATGCGAAGGATGCCGGGTATCTATCTACCTGGTGCGGTTGGGTGCAGCGTGGCAGGCAACAGGCATGATGCAGAATCTGCTTACGTATTAAAAACCTGAGTTGTTATGCATTACTCAAATTTAGCGATTCAGATCAGGTATCTGCTATAGCAGGACAGGGCTTGATTCACCGGGAGATATATTCGAGTTGCAGTGAGACATTCCAGGCACATTGCCAATGTCGCGTTGAATGCAACAAATCTTTATCTACATGTGCTGATTATTACTTACCTGTTAATGTATTATGTTACTAAAGCGCAGATACTGAGCGGATTTAAGGATGGTTTGTTGCTGGAGAATATTCTTGCATTATGGTTGTTTAAAATATAGGGAATGATGATTCTATGCTGCGTCTGATTCGTCGTTATGTTCCTGGTTCTTTTTTGCTCCTTTCTGTAGTTGAAGCCTGTATCCTGCTGTCCGCCATTGCCGCTGGTGTGCAACTGAGCCTGCTGTTGGGCCTGGGTAATGTACAAATACCTGATTTCTCCTGGTTAGTGCCGCGCTCGATACTCTATTCTCTGGTTACATTGGCGTGCATGACTTTTATGGGTATGTACTGGCGGCACAGGAAGGAGAGTGAGGTCTTCTGGTTATTGATCAAGATACTCTTCAGCCTGGCCTTGAGTATGACCTTGTTATCAATAGTATTTTATGCTTTTCCGATGATTGCGGTTAATCGTTCGCAGATGTTTATGGCGCTTTGTTATTCCGTGGTTATGATAGTGCTTGTCAGGTTGTTGCATTACCGCATAGCCGACCATGATGCCACCAGGAGCAGGGTGCTGGTTATTGGAACCGGTAAAAAGGCACGCATGGTTGAGGAGCTGCGCAGAAAATCCGATCTTTATGGTATCAAGCTGATGGGCTTTCTGTATGTTGTCGGCGAAAATAGCCGGGTGAGCGAGGGAAATATTCTGCGTATTTCAGAGTCATTGCTCTCGTATGTCATCAATAATGGTATTGAGGAACTTGTTGTTGCGGTGGATGACAGGAGGAGAAGTTTCCCGGTAGATGAAATTCTTGAATGCAAGATGGATGGTGTCTTGGTTTCAGAGGTCAGTGATTTTATTGAACGTCAGGTAAAAAAAATCAGACTCAATACCCTGCACCCCAGTTCGATGATTTTTTCTGAAGGCTATACACGCGCAGTAATCAATTCCTTCGGTAAAAGAACATTTGATATCATCGCAAGCAGCTTCTTGCTGATAATCACTCTACCGATAATTGCTCTAACCGCGCTGTCTATCTGGCTGGAATCAGGTTTCAAGGGTTCGATCCTGTATCGGCAGGAACGCGTGGGTATGGATGGCAAGCCCTTTAATGTTATCAAGTTCAGAAGCATGCACGAAGATGCTGAAAATGATGGTGTTGCCCAGTGGGCGAAAAAAGGTGATCGCAGGGTCACTAAAAACGGAAACGTTATCAGGTTATTGCGTATCGATGAACTTCCTCAGTTATATAATGTGCTGAAAGGCGAAATGAGTTTTGTCGGCCCAAGGCCTGAACGACCGGAGTTTGTAAAAAAACTGGCGCAGGTCATTCCTTTCTATAACCTCAGGCATAAAGTCAAGCCCGGAATTACTGGTTGGGCGCAGATATCATATCCGTATGGTGCTTCAGAGCATGATGCAATCGAAAAACTGCAATACGACTTATACTATATCAAACGTTATAGCCTGATGTTCGATGCATTTATTTTGTTTCAGACTGTGCAGGCTGTGTTGTGGCAACGAGGTGGCAGGTGAATTTGGTATATTTCTGTCACCAATCATGAATTTATTGGGGGGGTGGCAGCGACCCCGGTTGATTCGTGTAGTCAGATTAAATAATGTTTAAACTTGCCTGATTGTGCTAATTTACCTGATCTGATCATGTCCAGGGGGCAGTTTCGGTTTGACTGAAATTCCGGTGTATAAACAATGAGCCTGACAAGCGCGGGATATTTTATCAGCGCGGCTCTTTTCGTAATCCTGGAGTTGTTGTTAATTACCCACTGGCGAGGGCGCTTACAGGGCGGTCTGTTATTGCTGGTTGTGGCGTTAACGATAGCCTGGGCCTTTGCCTCGGGGATGGCAGGATATCATGAGCGATTCTTTTTCCGTTCCATCATATTCTTTGAGATCCTACGCAATATATTACTGTATAGTTTTCTGCTCGCTTTGCTCAGGCCAGTGTATCAGGCCAGACATCATCAGGTCAGCTATCGTATTATTCAAAATCTTGTCTATACCATTTCGCTGGTCATATTGGCAGGGACCTTTTATATTAATTATAACCTCAAGATATATGAATATACTTTTCATATTGACTACAGGCTTGTACTTGGCAGTATTTTGTTATTGTCTGCGGTAGGATTATTTCTCCTGCTCGAGTTGTTCAGAAATTCAGATAATGCTGGTCGCGAAGGATTAAGATACCTGTTTATCGCTGCGCTGCTTATTTTTATATTAGACTTTGTCCTGTATTCAAATGCACTGGTGTTCGGGCAAATTGATAAGGAACTATGGTCGGGGAGAGGGTATCTTATTGCAGTTGCTGTACCCTTGATTGCATTGTCAGCGCAGCGAAATCCAGGCTGGTCCATAGACGTGTTTGTATCCAAACAACTAGTATTTCATGCAACAACGATGGTTGCTGTAGGTATATATGTTTTTCTGGTTGCCATTGTCAGTTATTACATCCAGATAAAAAGTGGCCGTTGGAGTGCAGCTATTCAGGTCGTGTTTCTTTTATCTGCTGTATCCTTGTTACTCTTCGCGCTGCTTTCGACTACGCTACGGGCCAGAACCAAGGTCTTTATCAATAAACACTTTTTTAATTACAAGTATGATTATCGCGAGGAATGGAGCAAAATAACACGCGAGCTCTCAAGAGCTGGTGAGGAAGATGGTCTGTATATAACCGTTGTAAATTCCATTTCCAGTCTGGTTATGAGCAAGGGTGGGATGCTGTGGCTGCAGAATGAACACAAAAGCAGTTATCATATCGTTGCTAACACCATGTCTGCAGAAGTGATTGCTTCAGAGCCTGTAGATGGGGATTTTGCACGATTTCTACTGGATAAGGACTGGATTATTGATCTGCGAGAACTGCAGAATAGTCCGCAGCATTACCAGGGTCTGGATATTCCACCATGGCTGATGGATTTACACGATGCGTGGTTGGTTATCCCGCTCCGCCATCGTGATGAGCTCTATGGTTTCATGGTTCTGTCCAGATCAATCATGATGCGCAAGCTCAACTGGGAGGACCGTGATTTGTTAAAGACAGCGAGTATGCAGGCTGTCAGTTACCTGGTATTTCAGCAGGCTTCCGATTTCCTTGCCAGGTCCGAAAAATTTGCTGTTTTTCATAGATTATCGGCTTTTATTGTTCATGATCTGAAAAACCTGATCGCCCAGCTTGACCTGATTACCCGTAATGCGGAAAAATTCAAGCATAATCCGGAGTTCGTTGATGATGCCTTTGAGACTGTCCAGCTTGCTTCAACAAAAATGGAGCGTTTGCTGACACAGCTCAAACAGGGACGATTCAGCGCCCATGCGGCAGGTAGCATCAATATACAGGATGCCATGGAAGAAGTTGTGCGCAATCATAACACCTATCTTCCATATCCGCAGTTACAATGTTCGCTGAAAAATGTCAGAATATCGGCTAACCACGACCGTTTCCTGTCGGTCATGGGTCATATAATAAAAAACGCGCAGGAAGCAACGGAAGACGATGGCAATGTCAGGGTCAATGTCACTCATAATAATGATACGATAACAATCAAGATTGCGGATGATGGCTGTGGCATGGATAAATCGTTTATCAGGGAGAAATTATTTACCCCGTTTTTCACAACCAAGGGAAATGCCGGTATGGGCGTAGGTGCATACGAATGCCGCGAGTTTATCGAGTCCCTTGGTGGTAATGTCGAAGTTAGCAGCATACCAGGCAAAGGTACCGAATTTATATTGAACATACCTGCTATAGCCGTGCATGAAGAACGAATAGAGGCATAAGCGTGAAAGGATCAGATAATTCTGCCAGACCATTATTGATTGTAGAGGATGATCCAGGTCTGCAAAAACAATTGAAATGGTCGTTTGAAGATTATGATGTACAGATTGCGGGAGCTCGTGATGAAGCGATTGCAGCACTCAGGCGTTTTTCACCTCCGGTGATTACCCTGGACCTGGGGCTGCCGCCAGACCCCGCCAATGTCAGCGAAGGATTGTTGGTGCTTGAGGAAATACTGGGGCTTGCACCAAATACAAAGGTGATAGTCGTCACCGGCAATGATGACAGGGAGAATGCATTAAAAGCTATCAATCTCGGCGCCTATGATTTCTATCAAAAACCAGTTGACCCTGATGTGCTCAAGATTATCATCGACCGCGCCTATCAAATGTACTCCCTGGAAAAGGAGAACCGGGAACTCATAAAGAAGCAGGCATCATCGCCATTGGATGGTGTTATTACTGCCAGTCCTGAAATGCTAAAGATCTGCAGATTGATCGAGAAGGTGGCGCCAACCAATGCAACGACACTGTTGCTTGGTGAAAGCGGGACCGGCAAGGAAGTATTGGCGAGGGCAATTCATGAGCTCAGTCAGCGTGATAGCGGACGTTTTGTCGCCATCAATTGCGCCGCGATCCCGGAAAACCTGCTTGAGAGCGAGCTATTCGGGTATGAAAAGGGCGCTTTTACCGGCGCCGCAAAGCAAACTCCGGGCAAGGTCGAAGCGGCCAACGGCGGCACCTTGTTTCTCGATGAAATCGGTGATCTGCCAATGTCCTTGCAGGCGAAGTTGCTCCGATTTCTGCAGGAGAGGGTGATCGAGCGTATAGGCGGAAGGAAGGAAATCCCACTCGATGTCAGGGTTATTTGCGCAACCCACAGGAACCTGGACAATATGATTACAGCAGGGACATTTCGTGAGGATCTGTATTATCGTGTTAGCGAAATAACCGTTGATATTCCGCCATTGAAAGAGCGGACCGGTGATGCCGTCTTGCTTGCCAGGACATTTTTGAAAAAATATGCCAAAGAGAATGGTAGTAAGATAAAGGGCTATAGCAAGGATGCATTAACTGCTATTGAAAAACACACCTGGCCAGGCAATGTACGTGAAATGGAGAACAGGGTAAAGCGGGCAGTCATTATGGCTGACTCTGCATATGTGGCGGCAGATGAAATGCAACTGCAATTTTCTGATCAGGAGGAAGTGCCATTTAATCTTCGCATGGTAAGGGACAAGGCAGAGGAACAAGCAATGATCAGGGCGCTGATGCACGTCGATGGTAATGTTTCCAAGGCTGCCGCACTACTGGGTATTAGCAGACCAACACTTTATGATCTGATGAACAAGTATAATATCAAGCAGTAATGTATAAATTACTGCAGCAAGGCGGGTATAAAGTGTCGAAATGCGCGCAGGGGTGTATCAGCGGTTAAATCAGATCATAACAAGAATTAATATAACCGCATGTTTTTTATATAAAAACCAGTCCGATATCAATAATGCCCGTGATCTGTGGGCTTATCAGCATGTGAATCCGCTACGGATGCAGAACAGTTCGACGTTTTTGAAATTCAAAAGGATTTTCTCCAGTAAATAAGATATATTTCTACCATGGCCAGTTATTACATTAATACTTATGCAATTAACCTGCATTAGAATTGGTATTGATCTGGCATCAGGATTAATTCACTAAAAGAAATAACTTCAAGGTCAAGGAATAGTATGAAGTACGAAGAATTTTATAAATTAACCACCAAACCGTTTGGACTGAATCCTGATCCTACATTTTATTATGACAGTAAAGAACACAGCAGGGTTCTTGCCTATCTGCGTTATGGGATTAACCAGGGTGAAGGATTTATCGTTGTTTCGGGTGATGTCGGTGCGGGTAAGACAACATTAATCGCTGCATTACTTAATGAGATATCGAAAAATGACGATATCATTGCTGCGCAACTGGTGACCACACAGCTGGAACCAACCGATTTATTGCGCATGGTGGCAAGCGCATTTTCATTACCTTCTGCGAAAATAAGCAAATCGGAATTGCTCAATACAATAGAAAAATTTCTCAGGAAGCAGGCTGATGCCGGGAAGCGTGTGTTACTTATTGTGGATGAGGCGCAGAATCTCGAACTGCATTCACTGGAAGAACTGAGAATGCTGTCCAACTATCAGATTGGAACAAAATCGCTATTGCAAAGTTTTATGCTTGGACAGGCCGAGTTCAGGGATACCTTGAGAAGGCCGGATCTGGAGCAATTCAGGCAAAGGGTCATTGCCTCATACCATCTGGGCCCGATGGATAAAAGCGAGACCAGAAAATATATTGAACATCGTTTGCGAGTGGCCGGATGGCGCAATGATCCACAGTTCAGTATGGAAGCCTATGGCATGATCTACGATTATACAGACGGCATTCCCAGGAGAGTGAATACCCTGTGTGACAGGTTGTTGTTATTTACCTCGATGGAGGAGATCCATGAAATCGATGAGGATGTCGTTGCCCAGTTGGTAGATGAACTGGACGAGGAGATTCACTTCAACAAGGATGATGACGAGGAAGCTGGTGTCAGTGTAGTTGCTGAGAGCACGGGGCATGGACCATCACGATCAGCAAAATCTGCTTCTCGAGCATCGGGGGATATCGAGGCCAGAGTCAGGCGGTTGGAAAATATCGCCGATAAGGCGCATGATCTGCTGCAAGCGATTCTGGCAAAAGATTAACAGGACATGCAGCCCGGAGTATTATCCCAGGCTTTCGGGTATCCCGTGCTGACCACGCCAGAATGATATATTTTCGTAAGCCGGCTATCCTTCATTATCTTGATAGCAAGGCTAATCAATACAGGGTTTACGCGTAGATCCAGGCCTTAGTTTAAGGATTATGATTATGTTCACTGTTATTCTTGACACTAAGATATATTTAGCGTAAATTTCGCACTTCATTTTCCAGTCCCCTTCGTCTAGAGGCCTAGGACACCGGGTTTTCATCCCGGCAACAGGGGTTCGAAACCCCTAGGGGACGCCATAAATAAACAAAAGCCCGCGTTTAAGCGGGCTTTTTTTGTTTCCTATAGGCTGAGAACACCGGTTTCGACATTGTACACTAGCAATTTTCAATAGTGGAGCGAAGTGGCCACTCCGGTCCATCCATGGAATCGCGGCAGAAGCACATCCTTGGGTAAAACGTTGGCCCGTCGGGGTGAGGGCGCAGCTCGAATAAATCCCTCGGGGATGTCATATAAAACAAACACTTAGTATTTATCCGTATGCTGGTTATGAGCAGGAATCCGCGTATTTCGGCATTGCTGCCCATAGTTTTTCCTTGCAAATCCAGAACCGTGATGGTGCGCAGATCCTGGGTACACATCTTCATCGCCTGCACGATTTATTATAGTAATGTGTTGTCACAAATTGTCCTGCCAAAGTCAGTTTGCGACGAAGGCTTGGGCAGACGGTATTTTTCGGGAATCTCCCCGGACATTCTTTGTTAACAATACAGAGGCACGCCGACCAATCACAGTCTGAAGATACGTTGTATAGCGATGAAGCTTGCGCGCGACCTAAGGATGGATTCACACTGATCATTCTTCCAAACATCATTCAACATCTGATTGCAAATACATATTTATTATCCATATCTTTATGTTCCTCTCATGGATATGAATGATCAAAAAAAGTCCAATGGCTATGGTTAGGTTTTCCAAATAACTAAGTATCATGCAAATGATATTGCATGATATTTAGTAAAGGATTGTTATAGTTGCAACTGGTCGTGCAGGTTTTTGAAGACTACGTAGTGTGTTGTATTGCGAACGCAATGAATATACACATCTATCAGCCGGCGATAAATCATGTTCATTTCAACAATGTAAATTCATGCCGAATGAAATTCGAGTGTAAGCTAATTCGTGGCAAACACTCAGGCTATAATGAATTATTTATTGCATTTTTTTGTGATTATTTTTACAAAAATATTGTGATAATTATCACTTGGATATAGTGAATTTTTCCCAGGTTAAAATGGAAGGATTCGTTATACTACTCACCATGGAAAACAAAATTAAGCTAAAGGAATTAGTTAAACAATTATCATTAATCTGCTTTAAGTAATAACTTTGGTAATCACTGGTCTATTGAATAAGATTTTCTGACCAGAAAGGATTGTTTTTCAAACCGGGTTTTCTAACCCAATCACGTTTTGCATGGGGCTGTATCCTGGTGTTAAGGATCGTAAGCTTGTATCACTAAGCCTGATTAGTTGTTGCCAGTGTGCGTTCATGTAATTCGTTGCAGTAAGAGTTGTATGCGCTGTAAACACACGTGATGTATCTGGAGTGTTAATACAAATCACGTTGTGTTCATTTACTATCATTAAGATTCTACAATATGGAGAGAGTTAGTTATGACAAAGCAAAGCAAATTTTATAGTTTACCTCTGGCGCTGATTATGGCTGGAGCAATGGTTCCGCTACATGCGTATAGTGGCCAGGAAGATCGTTTGTCTGATGACGGTACCATAGAGGCCGTTGCAGGAACAGAGGCAACGGGCACACAAAGTTTAAAACCTTTCAGTGGCAGTGCTGCTGTAACGAACGAGGCGCTGAACAGTGAAGGTGTGTCTGTATATGACGGTTCCGGTGGTAAATTTACTGATGAAGAGTTTGCACGTCTGTCGGCGCTGCCCGTACCGGGTGCAACCGAGGCCGGCACCGAAATCATATTGGGTAAAGATACGCGCGAGCGTACCTACACCACGACCTATCCTGCCAGGGCCAAGGTGCTGATCACCTTCAGTGCCGGCAGGTGCAGTGGTGTTATGATCGGCAAAAACACAGTAGCGACAGCAGGCCATTGTATACACACCGGTAGTGGTGGTAGTGGTGGCTTTTACCCGAAATCCAGCTTCCGCATCTATGCCGGAGCCGATGGCGCTTCCAAACCGTTCGGTTTCTGTACGGCCAAGTCCCTGCATACTGTTGTAGGCTGGGCAAATGGTGCCAACGAGGAATTTGACTATGGTGCTATCAAGCTGAATTGCACGGTCGGTAATACGGTTGGATGGTACGGTTTCTCAACCGTGAAGCCAAAAGGCAAGCCATCCATTGTGCAAGGATATCCGGGTGACAAGCCATTGCAACAGTGGTTCAGTGCGGACAAGGTTGCGCAGATGACAACCAATCAAATCTTCTACAAGAATGATACCACTGGTGGTATGAGTGGAAGCCCGGTCTGGTATGACAAAAAGGGACCGTTCATGATTGGTATTCATGGCTATCGCACTCATGGAAGTAGTGTTCACAAGAAATTCAATCATGGCAAGCGCATCACGAGTGCTACATTCAATAACCTTAAAAACTGGAAGAGTCTACCATAGTAGCTAATGCCACGGGGCCGGCTTCATGTCGGCCTCGTTGGCTTTACTTTCATAAATATGCTTTTAAGATGCCGGGTATAGACCGGCAGCTTTCGATAGGAGTAAGTGTTATGTTGTTAGCACGATGTCTGGTCTATTGCCTGTTAGTACCGGGGCTGATGTCCGTTGGTTGTGCCCAGGAAGGTCTTGAAATTACTGTAAGTAACGATGTAAAAAATTCAGAGGAAACCATGCCGGGAATAACTCAAGGACTGACAGGTCTGGTCGAGACCGGTGATGGGCGTCCTGTAACAGGTGCTATGATTGTACCGGTACCTCTCGGGGATGACACGCCTGCTATTCCCGAGATTGCGATCCTGACTGACGCAGCAGGCCGATATAACTGGCCGTTGCCGCCAGGCACATACGAAGTCAGCGTATCCGCCGAGGGATATCGCACGGCGAAGCGACGTGTGGAAGTAGGGGCGGATAAGCTTGTTACGTTGAATGTCATGTTGAGCAGCATCCATAAGGAGTGATCCATAATGCCATTAGCTGTATTGTTGTGATGTAAACTAACAATTGATTTTATCTATATAAATATGCTTCACGATGACACGGAGAAAAAATATTATTTCTGGCTTATTGAATAACCGCCGTGCATATCTCCCGCAGTCATCTGATTAGTTAATAATTTCAATTACTTGTATATAACCAGCATTTGATCTGAAACGGGCAAGCATGGGTTCCATGTGTGATTGCAGGTCGGGTGCAGATCGATCGTTATTACTGCGTGTCTTTGTGGTTATGCTCTATATCTGATCAAGTAGCAATATTACCCACTTATTATCGGGCAGGCAGGATTGTATATGGATGATGTTATCTGCAATCCTGATTATGCATCGCCACTACACATCCCCTGTTAAAGTCATATTCATCTCTTTGATATGGTGCAAACGTACTGATATATGTACAGGTTTATTTAATAACAATTAGGTCGTACTTGATCTATGTCAATACAAAATTGCGCCAATTACTTTATGGTCATACATAACAATAATAATAGTGATATGGACAGTAAGATAAGCAAGTCCTAATAACAAGCACTTCATTATAATCTCAAAAATTGGAGGAGATTTACCATGAAACAACAAAACAAGATGTTGAGTTTATCTATTGCTACAATCCTGGCCGGAGCATTGGTGCCATTACCTGCGTATAGTGGTCAAAATGATCGGGTGTCTGACGACGGCACCTACGAGGCCGTTGGGGAAGCAGGGGCAACGGGTGCACAAAATTCTGTACCCTTCAGGGGTAGTGCTAACGTAACGAACGAGGCCCTGCACAGTGAAGGTGTATCGGTTTATGATGGTTCGGGGGGCAAATTCACCGATGAAGAGTTCGCGCGTCTCTCGGCACTTCGCGATCCGGGTGCGCCCGAGGCGAGTACGGAAGTGATCATTGGTCAAGACACACGCGAGCGTACCTACACGACTACCTATCCTGCCAGGGCCAAGGTTCTGATTACCTTCAGTGCAGGACGCTGCAGTGGTGTGATGATTAGCAAAAGCACAGTTTCGACGGCCGGACATTGTCTCCACAAGGGTAGTGGTGGTAGTGGTGGCTGGTACCCGAGATCAAGCTATAAAATCTACGCCGGTGCTGACGGGGCCAGCAAACCGTACGGTGTGTGCACGGCCAAGTCACTGCATTCTGTCACAGGCTGGACCAATAGCGGCAACGAACAATTTGATTACGGTGCTATCAAGTTGAATTGCACGGTCGGTAATACGGTCGGATGGTATGGCTTTACAACTCAGAAGCCCAAAGGAAAACCATCCATCGTGCAAGGCTATCCAGGCGACAAGCCGCTGCAGCAGTGGTTCAGTGCGGACAAGGTTGCCAGGATGGATACTAATCAGATCTTCTACAAGAATGACACCACTGGAGGTGTGAGCGGCAGTGCGGTCTGGTGGGACAAGAAAGGTCCGTTCATGATCGGCATACACGGCTATGGCAAGCATGGTAGTGGTGATCACGCCAAATTTAACCATGGCAAGCGCATCACCAGTGCCACTTTCAATAACCTTAAAGCCTGGAAATAGCCTATAATGTCGCGGGGCCGGCTTCGTGCCGGCCTCGATGGCTTTCTGAGTTTGAGTATCAGTTATTGGTGGGGGCTATGTATCTTCGCAATGGTTCAGGGATGATGCTGGTAGAGCGTTGCTTGCTCAGTTGCCTGCTGTTTTTCGGGCTGCAGTTCGCTGGATGCACGCAGGAAGGAATGGAAAATACTGTAAGTAGCAATGCTGCAAATACAGAGGAAACCATGTCACGAATTACTCAGGGCTTGAGCGGTCGTGTCGAGACCGAGGATGGGCGTCCCGTTACGGGCGCGATGATCGTGCCGGTACCTCTCGGGGACAATACGCCTGCTATCCCCGAGATTGCGATTCTGACTGACACAGCAGGGCGATATAACTGGCCGTTACCAGCGGCCACATACGAGGTCAGTGTGTCCGTCGAAGGTTATCGCGCGGCGAAGCGACGTGTGGAAGTCGGGGCAGGAGCGGTCGTTACGCTGAATTTCGTATTGAGCAAGAGCCCATAAGGGGCGATCCTTATTGCAGCTGGGGTGACGTCTATGTTGGTCTATACATAGACACCGCCAGAATTCGCCCGTTCAATCCCAGGGGCTCGAGCAGATTTTTCTCCCGCTTACGTCAATTGACCGAGGCAAACTTTTCTACCTGATTCAATCGACTTCATTCAGCAGACTTTCCTGGCGAATGATGCCGCGTTTAAGCAGGGCGAGGATCACCACGTCTACGCAGCTTTCCAGACTATCATTTCCTGTATTGACCAGGATTTCTGGCTTTACAGGTTCTTCATAAGGTGAAGAGATACCGGTAAATTCCTTGATGGCTCCTTCACGGGCCTTTTTATATAAACCTTTGACATCACGCTGCTCGCATGTCTCGAGGTCTGCTTTGCAATAGATTTCGATAAAATCCCCATGAGGCATCATGTTTCTGACCAGGTCGCGGTCGGATTTGAATGGGGATATAAAGGCCGTGAGTGTAATGACACCGGCTTCAAGGAAGAGCTTGGCGACATTCCCAACTCTGCGAATATTCTCCTTCCTGTCTTCGTCCGAAAAACTAAGGTCACCACACAGGCCATGCCTGACATTATCACCGTCAAGAACGAAGGTCGAGCACATATAGTGGTGGAGTCTGTCCTCAACCGCATGTGCAAGTGTGGACTTGCCGGAACCAGAGAGTCCGGTAAACCAGAGCGTTACACTCTTATGCTTATTAATGTCTTCTCTGTTTTTACGTGTGATAGTGGCGGTATGCCACACAACATTACTACTTTTGGCGTCGGTATTGCTTTCGATATCCGAACTACTTTTGTCTTCTGACTTGCTGCTCATGATAAGGACCTTTGGAAATATTACATAAGTTACTGGTAATTTAATACTTTAACAGGCATTTGTCTATCGACCAGAATGCCTAATACTTTAACCGGCATTTGTCTATCGACCGGTATGTCCGCCTGGGTTATAGTACTGACATTACGAATCAATTACAGGTGAAATATGGCAAATTTTGATGTATTTAACGGGGATGCCGACGGAATTTGTGCCTTGCATCAGCTCAGGCTCAACGAGCCGGTCGACAGCACGCTGGTTACCGGGGTCAAGCGTGATATCAAGCTTCTGGATGGTGTGGAGGCCGGTCAGGGAGATATTGTGACGGTACTGGATATATCACTGGACAAGAACCGCGATGGCCTGCTGGGCCTGCTGGACAAGGGCGCCAGGGTAACCTATTTTGATCATCATTTTGCCGGCGAGATTCCCGAGCATGACATGCTGGACGCGCACATTGATACGGCAGCAAATGTATGCAGCAGTCTGCTTGTTAATGATTATCTGCAAGGGAAGTATCTGTCATGGGCCGTGACTGCAGCATTTGGGGATAATTTGTTTGACAGCGCCATTAATGCCGCGAAGCCACTTAATCTCACAGATGCTCAGCTGGATCTCCTCAAGGGGCTGGGTACATATATAAATTACAACGGCTATGGGGCAACTATCGAGGATCTGCATTTTGCTCCGGCGGAGATGTACAGACTGATCTCGCCTTATGCGGATCCTTTTGGCTTCATTGAGGAAGCGCCTCAATACACGGTCCTGAAGGACGGCTATCAGCAGGATATTCAAAGCGCGGCGGATATCAAGCCGGAGCTGGAAAAACAGGCCTTTGCAGTGTATATCCTGCCTGATGCCTCCTGGGCACGTAGGGTCAGCGGTGTTTTTGCCAACCAGCTTGCACATGACTTTCCTGATCGCGCGCATGCCATATTATCACAGAAGCATGATGGCGCATTCCTGGTCAGTATCAGGGCACCGTTGAGTAGTCGTGAAGGTGCAGATGATGTTTGCCGTCAGTTTCCGAGTGGTGGTGGCAGAAAGGCAGCCGCTGGCATCAATAACCTGCCGCAACAGGACTTTGATCGCCTGATTACCGTGATGACGGAGGTATTCTGATTTAGATTAGAAGTGCTGGTTTGCAGGTATTTTAGCTATCTGTCCTTAATGCGCGTTGACGCTTGCGGTAACCCTTGCGCATCCTCCAGACCATCCAGCTTGCACACAGGAACAGGAATGCTGAAATCAGCGAAAACGGTCTTTCGATGAGCGCTATACTGACGAGCCCGCCGGCTATATATATGACGGGCACTGCCTCATATAACGGACGTGGTAGGTGCATTTTCAACCCTTATCGTTTCACAATAGTTTGATATCGCAAGTTTCTGATCCGGAATTATATCTTATAGTCTTTGCGTAATACAGACCCAAAGATAACATTTCTGTAACATATCAGCGAAGATACTGACGCGCATGTATCATGGCATACATTAAGAGCTGGATAAGGGATTCTCGTAATTTATAATGTTTTGAAATACAAAACAAATTCTACGCCATCCGGATCATGCAGGTTACTGGCCTCAACACGTCCCATGTGATATTCAATAATAAGCCTGACAATATAGAGTCCCAGGCCAAGATGACTTGCCCTTGTGCCCGTTGGACGCACTGATATCATTGAATCAAATAGATTTTGTTGCATTTCCGTGGGCAGGTGCTGCCCCTGGTTGAATACACTGAGACGTATCCACTGATCGTCGACGCGACGCAGTTTGATGTCAATAGCGGTGTCTGGCAGTGCAAAATCCGCCGCATTGGCAATCAGCTTATCCAGCATTTGCACAATCAACTCGGGTGCTGCCCGTGTCATCATGGTTTCGTCACTGCTGTTCAGTACGAATCGATGCTGTGGATAGGCGCTTTTATAACCACCTACACAACTCTCTACCAGAGCCTTCAGGTCCATATCCTCCTTTTCAGCCTGTTGCATGGCCTGTTCCAGTCTGGAGGCCTCACTGAGACGATTGAGAATGTTATTGAGCCGCTCCAGCCCCTCTTTAGCACGATGTAAATAGGTATCATCAGCGGTTTCCGGACGTACCTGCTCGAGATTTTCCAGTGAGCTGCGTACAACAGATAGTGGCGTCCTGAGTTCGTGTGAGAGCTTGCTGGCCATGCTTTCCAGATAGCGGTTGTATTGATGCAGGCGCTCCAGTAAATCGGAGAAGGTGCGTGACAGGTCGCCAATTTCATCATTGCTGCTGGAGGCCTTGAATACAGAAGCGATCTTGCCATCGCTTGTTATAGCTTGCTCAGTCTGGTTACGTAGATGGCCGATTCGGGTAGTGAGGCGGCCGGCAAACAGGACTATCAGTAAGGTCCCACCAAGAAATACCGGGATGCTGAGATTAATCAATTCCTCCATGGCACGGTTTTGCAATAATAGTATACGCTGGCTGTTTTGTTCCAGCATGACGGCGCCTATGACTTTCTCGTTGACGAGGACAGGATGAGTAGCAGTCAGTATGGTTGCATTCTTGTCCGCGGTTTCGCGCCAGCTCACCGTTGGTTTTCCCTTTAGTGCAGTTTCGATCTCACGCCCGTTAAGTTTTGAGGCTCCTGACAATATGTCTTCAAAAGTGCTTGCCGGTTGTTGCAGAATCAGCCTGTAAAGCAAGGCCAGGAGTCTGGCCGGTATCGTGTCGCGGGCTTCAAAATTATTGCCTGATGCACTGAGGTTGCCTGACAGGGCCAGTACACGTTTATTATTATCAATAACCCATATGCGTGAAGAATCCATGCCCAGTGTGTGCAGTAATCTTTCCAGTCGACTGGATGGCACCATAATCGTCGATAATGCAGATAACTGCTCGGTGCTGGCGGGGCCGATGATACTACCGCCATGTTCTGTATCAGGGTCATCTATGTCGTTGATCGCAAAAGATAATTTACTGCCGATCATCGATAGGGGGAGACGAATTTCCAGCGTATAACCTTGTGCGGTTTCCTGCCATGCGCCTTGTATGCGTGTTTCCGCTTTTATTGGTCTGCTGTCGTCCGGATCATTTGGCATCAGCCGGGCGATCAAGCGCCCGGGTGCAGCGGTACTCAGATAGTAGCGTTGGAATTCACCGTCAGGTGTCAACAGGGCAATACGTAAATGGTCGCAGTTTTCGATGCCTGTGCTGGTGGGCTTGTGATAAATGACATGGTCATCGCTGACCCTGAAAATGGCGTAGAGATGCTGTTTGTAGCTACCCGTGGCCTGACTGTAATGGAGCGATCCCGGTTTGTGGGTGCTGGATTTGCTGATAACATGTTGCTCGCTGTATTCCTGAAACAGGTCCTGATTAAAATGCCAGTCATCTGTATAACCATCCAGTTGTACCGGATTGTCCAATGTGCGCAGATATAGATGTTCACTGTTGCTATCGATATCAACAACTGCAGCCTGTGTTGAAAGAATACCGGTCTGTTGTTGCAATACAATGGCCAGGGAGTGGGCGCGGTTGCTGAGGGATTCCTCCATGGATGTTTTCAGGAAAGTCTCCATGCCACGTACATATTTATAGCCAATCCATGGTATTAACAGGATTGTTATAGAAAACAATATTAATTTTGTTTTCAGGCTGAAGCGTAACTTTCTCATCATCCGGGTCTATTCATTGAAATCGTTTTATATGTACTCTGGAGTCGATGGACTGCTGCGTTTATTCTTTCCATCGATAGCCCATGCCATAGACTGTATCGATTGCAGCAAATTCTGAGTCGATGGCTTCGAATTTTTTCCTGATCCGTTTAATATGTGAAGTAATAGTGCTGTCATCAACATAAATATTCGCATCCTGCATCAGTTGTTCGCGTTTTTTCACATGACCCGGATGCAGTGCCAGGGCATATACAATCCAGAATTCCGTCAGGGTCAGGTCTATGGCCTGTTGGCGCCAACTGGCGGTCAGGCGATCCAGATCCAGACTCAGGTCGGCACGGACCAGTGTGTTGTTACTGCTGCTATCACCTGGCTGCTGCATTGCCTCCAGTCTTCTGAATAAAGCTGAGATACGTGCCATCAGTTGTGGCAGGCTGGTATCTTTGGTCAGGTAATCATCGGCACCAAGACGCAGACCGGAAATGGTATCAAAATCACTGTCGCGCGCGGTCAGAAAAATAATCGGCAATGTCGGCGAGAGCCCACGCAGTTCACGACAAAGTTCAAAGCCACCATCGATTTCATCTTCCAGGCCTATATCGAGCAGGACCAGGTCCGGTAAGACCTTGCTGAAGGCCGTACGCGCATTGCTGCGGTTGGCATAGGTCTGCACCTGGTAACCATGTCGTCTGAGGACATCGGCATAGTTTTCGCGGATGCTGGGTTCATCCTCAACAATGGCAATCGTTTTTGGCATATAGTTTCTATCTGTTTTCAGGTTCCAACAGATTATCATGATATCGTTGATCAGGCCTAGCAGACCGTATTGCTAACTTATTGATTGTTCGTGCCTGCCATATTTCGTCATATTTCACCTCCACATTGCCATTTTTTCAGCCCGATTGGGCCACTTCCAGGTGTTTGAATTAAGCACATGGGCGAAGACAAAAGTCTTCGTGAATTTAGTCTAAGTGGAGGATTGCACATGAGCGTATCAAAGTTGACAAAAAAAGTAATGCTGGGTACAGCAATAGTCACCTGTTTTTCATCGTCAGCAGGCTTTGCCAGTGACTGGGATGAGGAGCCGGCAGACAGCAGCATAGTAAACTACCAGGAGGGTCATTTAGGTATGGGTGCGGGTGCCATCAGTGGTGCCGCTGTCGGTGGCCCTCCGGGACTTGTTATTGGTGCCTTCGTCGGCAAGATCGTGGGTCGCCATCAGGGTATGCAACGTACAATTGAACAACGTGATGCACAACTGCAGGAACTGCATACACAACTCAATAACAGGGACAGGACCATTGCATCATTGCAGCAGCAGGAAAAACAAAACCGGTTGATGGTAGCCAGTCTGGCGAACGTATCGGTACAGGGCAAGCCGGATTTCGAACAACTGCTGAAGCAGGGATTTACCTATACGGTCCATTTCAAGACCGCCAGCGACCGCATCGAGGATCATTTGATTGATCATTGCCGCGCATTGGGCCGTCTGTTGGCATCGGTTCCGGGCCTGCGGGTTAATCTCGCGGGCTTTGCAGATGCAAGAGGAGATGCATCCTATAATCTGACACTATCCGCAAATAGAATGCTGGCCGTGAAAGCATTGTTGATTCAGGAGGGTGTTGCGGAAGAAGCGATTCACATCACAGCAAAAGGAGAGCAGCAACTTTTGAACCTGGGCGATGATCACGACAGTCTGTCGTTTGATCGTCGTGTTGTGATTACACTCGGCCTGCAGGACGCACAGTCATGAAATCCCTGAAGCCACTGTCTAAAGACTTTTTATACGGGGATCCGGATGACATAAACAACAGCCATCCAGTGATTGGCATGGAGGGTAATGGGCGAGTCGGTCATCGTGCTTGTCTGCCATATGGTTGCGACAAACAGGCATGTGCGGAGGTGAATGATGAAAAGCCGGCTTGAAAGTGATTTTGGCGTTGAACTGCTGCTGGGTTTGCTGATGAGTGTTATGGCGGGCTTTCTGGTTTCGCTGTTGCTGGCAGTGGTGGTCATGTTTCTGCCTGGCTTGAGCCAGGCAGCCGTGGCCGCTGGCGATACGGAACTGGTCAGAAAAAATGAGGTGACCAGTGGCAGTATATTGTTACATACAGAGAAGCGCGGCCTGTATCGTCTGGCACCGGTGTTGAACACCGATGTGCATATGCGTGTCAATGGAATGCTGGTTCGTACCCGTGTTGTGCAGCGTTTCAAAAACCCCGGGCAAGACTGGCTGGAAGGCATCTATGTGTTCCCATTACCCGACAAGGCTGCTGTGGACCATTTACGCATGCGTATCGGCGACAGGATTATCGAGGGCAAGATCAAGGAAAGACAGCAGGCGAAAAAGATCTATACGCAGGCAAAACAAGCGGGACGCAAGGCCTCTCTGATAGAGCAGGAACGTGCCAATATGTTCACAACCTCGATTGCCAATATCGGACCCGATGAAACGATATCGATCGAAATCGAATATCAACAAATGCTGCATTTCGACAAGGACCGATTTCGCTTGCGTTTTCCATTGGTCGTGGCACCCCGATATATTCCCGGCACGAGCATGGATATTAATGAACAGGTCCAGGGATTCACGGGTGCAGGTTGGGCAAGGAATACAGACCAGGTAGCGGATGCGTCACGCATTACCCCGCCCGTATTACATCCAGGCCAGGGCAAACTTAATCCGGTCACCTTGCGTGTCGATCTGGATGCCGGTTTTCCAGTGGACGAAGTTCACAGTAGCTATCATCGAATTCACAGGGAAGTCCGGTCGCCATCGAAGATGGTGTTAAGCCTGCAGGACCGTCAGCTACCTGCGGATCGTGATTTTGAACTGGTATGGCTGCCACGTAGCGGGCATGTGCCGAATGCTGCCATGTTCAGCGAGCGCAAGGGTGAACACGATTATCTGATGTTGATGATTATGCCGCCGGATGTCGAGCAGGTAGCGCAACAGGTGCTGGAGCGTGAGGTTATTTATGTCATCGACACGTCAGGTTCGATGGGCGGGACCTCGATCAGGCAGGCCCGGCGCGCATTGCAATATGCTATCAGGGAGTTAAAACCGCATGATTATTTTAATGTCATTCAATTCAATTCCACAACCAGTCGCCTTTATCCGCAGTCAATGCCGGCAGATCATGTAAATATCAACGAGGCGCTGCAATATGTGCAATCACTGCGCGCATCGGGTGGAACTGAAATGGCCACCGCGCTGCATGCTGCGTTGAACCGGGACAGTGAATCAGGACGCTTGCGTCAGGTAGTCTTCCTGACCGATGGCAGTATCGGTAATGAAGATGCGCTGTTTTCCATTATCAGGGACAAGCTGGCAGATAGCCGTTTGTTTACGGTCGGCATCGGTTCCGCACCCAACAGCCATTTTATGCATAAGGCAGCTCAATATGGTCGCGGTACGTATACCTATATAGGTAAAATTCAGGAGGTCGATGCTAAGATGTCGGCGCTGTTTCGCAAGATCCAGATGCCGGTGTTATCCAACCTCGAGGTACTATGGCCCGACAATGCCGAGGTGGAAATGTGGCCAGAGCGCCTGCCGGATCTGTATGCAGGTGAGCCCCTTGTATTGAGCGCAAGACTACCGGTGCAGCAGGGCACACTAACGATCAAGGGCAAACGTCTGCAGCAACATTGGCAGATCAGTGTGCCACTGCATGCCGAGCAGCAGTCACAGGGCGTGGCGGTATTGTGGGCGCGGGAGAAAATCGCATATCTGATGGACCGCCTGCGAGATGGTGTCAGCGTAGATGTTATCCGCAAAGGCGTGACAGACCTGGCCCTGGAACATCATCTGGTCAGTCGCTATACCAGCCTGGTCGCCGTGGATGTTAACCCGGCAAGGAATGCAAGTGAAAAACTGGTCACAAGGGCTAACAAAGTGAACCTGCCTGCTGGCTGGCAACACAGCAAGGTATTTGCCAATCTGCCACAAACGGCAAACGGTTCATATCGTGACCAGTTGCTGGGTATGTTGTTGACCCTGCTCAGTTGTCTGTTGGGACTGTATTTCCACAGGAAAAATACCCATGAAGCGTAGAATCCCTGTCATAGTCGCGCTGTGCACGGGTTTGCTCGGCTTGGTATGGTTTTCCCAGGGAGCCTATATCCAGGCCAAGGCCATCCTTGCACAGCAATTGTTGCAGTCTGCCTGGGAACAGACCTTGAACGGCGATTCGAAAGTAAAACCATGGGCTTGGGCCGATACCTGGCCCGTGGCCAGGTTGAGCATGCCGTCCAGGCAGATTGACCTGATTGTACTCGAAGGTGCCTCGGGCAGTTCATTGGCCTTTGCGCCGGGACATCTGCAGGGCACACCGGCCCCTGGCGCTATCGGATTTTCGATCATCAGTGCGCACAGGGATACACATTTTTCGTTTCTTCGACATGTACAGCCAGGTGAGATGCTGTTTCTGCAATCTGCTAACGGGGATACACGTACATATCAGGTTTCGGCTATGGAAGTGGTTGATAATAACGCTGCAAGGATACCGTTACATAGCCCTGTGCGCGGTATCGTCCTGGTAACCTGCTATCCATTTGACAGTCTTGGTAGCGCCAGCAGTCAGCGCTATCTTGTGTATGCAGTCGCAACAGCGCCTCCTTTGGGTGCGGATGTATAACAGCGACCGAAGGATGGGTTTTGCAATGTAATATATGCCGGGTGCTCCCCGTTTGCCTCCTGTTTACAGGGGGCTTTTTTACATCGACTGCCCAGATAAGGCAAGGATTCGGCTATCGGGGAACACAGTGATTAGATACAATAGTGGCATCCGGCTAATTCATTATCGTTGAGTAGAATATTTTATGGCAGCTAAGAAGAAAAAGCAGACAAGGCGCAAAAAAACAGGACGTTCGCGACGCAAGCCGGTCAAAAAAAGGAGTGGATGGTTACGCTATATACTGCTGCCGGCCTTACTGCTATTTGTTGTCTACGCGATTTATCTGGACTACATCGTTCGCGATCGTTTTGAGGGCAGGCGTTGGGAGATCCCGGCACGGGTATATGCGAGTCCACTGGAGCTGTATGCCGGTCTGGGGCTAAGCAAGGCGGCACTACTTGAGGAGTTGAAACGGCTTAACTACCGCAGGGTCAGTAATCCGAAAGAAGCCGGCACCTATATGAGCCGCGCTGGCGAAATCCAGTTGAGCAGCCGTCCGTTCAGCTTCTGGGATGGTGCGGAACCATCAAGACGTCTGCGCATCCAGTTTGACCAGCAAGGTGTCAGTCGAGTTGTACAGTTACCAGGGCAAAAGCCGGTCAGCCTGGTGCGGCTCGATCCGGCTCATATTGCCAGTATTTACCCACGTCACAAAGAGGACCGCATACTGGTGCAATTAAAGGATGTGCCGGATTCGTTACTGGACGCCTTGATCGAGGTGGAGGATCGAAAGTTCCATACCCATGCCGGCATTGACTTTATTGCGATAGCGCGGGCCTTGTACAGCAATATCAGGGCAGGGAAGACAGTGCAGGGTGGAAGTACACTGACCCAGCAGCTGGTAAAAAACTATTTTCTGTCTTCCGAACGCACGTTGAGCAGAAAAATCAATGAAGCCATCATGTCAGCTCTGCTGGAGTTGCACTATGATAAGGAAGATATTCTTGAGTCCTACCTGAATGAGGTTTATCTGGGCCAGGATGGTCAACGATCCATTAATGGCTTCGGTCTGGCCAGTCAATTTTATTTTGGTCGCGCATTGAAGTACCTGAAGCCACAGCAAATGGCATTGTTGATAGGTATGGTCAAGGGGCCTTCGTATTATGATCCGCGCAGATATCCGGAGCGGGCAATGAGCAGGCGTAATCTGGTTCTGGATATCATGCATGAGCGCGGGCTGCTGGATAAAAAAACCAGGGATAAATACAAGAAGTCGCCATTATCGGTAACCCGGGCGCAGAAAAGCGCATTGACGGCTTATCCGGCATTCCTGGACCTGGTCAAGAGGCAACTGCGCCGTGATTATCGGGATGAGGATTTATCGAGCGCAGGTCTGCGCATTTTTACAACGCTCAAGTCTGATATACAGCTGCAGGCCGAACAGGCATTGGCAGGGAAAGTAACGGCGCTCGAACGCGGTTATCGCTTGCCATCAGGCCGTTTGCAGGGGGCTGTCATCGTAACCGATGTCAATAACGCAGAGGTGCTGGCAGTTGTCGGTGACAGAAGGGCACGATATACGGGATTTAACCGAGCCCTCGATGCAGTGCGCTCAATCGGGTCCTTGATAAAGCCCGCAGTCTATCTGGCGGCATTAAAGACTGGTAAATACACACTGGCGTCCATGTTGAATGACGACTTCCTCGAGGTCGAGCAGGAACATGAGGATGAAACCTGGGCGCCGCAGAACTATGACAAGGAATATCATGGTCAGGTGCCATTATTTCAGGCGCTGGCGAATTCCTACAATGTAGCAACGGTACGTCTGGGCCTGGAGGTTGGTTTATCCAGGGTCGTCAGCCTGTTGTCCGATCTGGGTGTGCGCCGGCCGGTTAACAGGTTTCCGTCTACATTGCTGGGGACCCTGGCGTTATCACCGCTCGAAGTTGCGCAAATGTATCAGACCCTGGCGAATTCAGGCTTCTATTCCCCGCTGCGCAGTATCCGTGCTGTGCTGGATATCAACGGCGAACCGCTGAATCGTTACCCCTTGTCAGTCTCGCAGGTGGTTGATGCCAGTGACAGCCTGTTGATCAATTATAATTTACATCTGGTGACGCAGTTTGGTACAGCCAGTCAATTGCAGGGATTATTGCCACAAGGCCTGAAGGCTGCAGGCAAGACCGGAACTACCGACAATCTGCGTGACAGCTGGTTTGCCGGCTATACGCAGGATTATCTGTCCGTGGTCTGGCTGGGACATGACGATGATAGCCCCACAAAATTTACCGGTAGTAGCGGGGCCATGCAGGTATGGGCGTCTCTGTTTAACAAGATTGACGCGCAACCCTTGCATCTGGATGTCACTGATACCATTGAAATGGCCTGGGTTGATGTACTCAGTGGAAACAGGACTGATGAAAACTGTAAAAATGCGGTAGAATTACCCTTCAAGCGCGGTACAGTTCCTGATCAGTTCAGTGACTGTAGTCCCGCTATCATTGACTGGTTGAACAGGATTTTCTGACGTGTCTGATTATATGAAGCGATTACTATTCTTGTTGGTGGGAGCAATGCTCATTAGCAGTTGTACAACTATGCCGAAACAGAAAGCACCGGTGATTGATATTGTTGACAGAAGTCCGGCGCCATCCACGCGCGTCATCAAGCCGCGTGCTGATAGCGATCCACTGGTGGTCGCCGGTCTGCAAAAAAATGCCACCGAGCTGAGCCGTAAGGGTGAACCGGCCAAGGCCGCTTCAATACTGGAGCGCGCTATCCGTATCCAGCCACGCAACCCGCGACTATGGCATGAACTGGCCCAGGTGCGTTATTCACAGCAGCGTTATCAGCAGGCCGAATCCCTGGCCCTGCGATCCAATCAATATGCATTGCGCAATCCTGATATACAGCGTATGAACTGGTTATTGATTGCCAGGGCGCGGCAGAAACAGGGTAACAGCCGCGGTGCAGCCAATGCGCGAAGACAGGCACAAAAGTTCGCAGACAGGTAATCGGCGATTCATACTGTATTATTTAATTCATTGAAGTACCTAGGTTTTTGGCTAATTTTCTTTGCAGGCCCTGCAATTTCGTATTATCATGCAACATGACATAACCGGTCCGGGCCTATCATCTTGAGCGTATTTTCTGTAGACAAACTGATTTCGGAGGCACGCAGGATTGCTGCTGATTATCGCCGTGCTACGGGTAAAACCCTCGGTGGCGTGACCGGGGAGATCGCTGAAAACGATGCCGCACGTTTACTCGATCTCGAATTAAGCAGTGACAAGAATAGCGGTTATGATGCAATAGGCAAGGGCAAGCGCGCGGGCAAGAAAATACAGATCAAGGGCCGGGCCATCTTTGACCAGGCGAAAAGCGGTCAACGTATAGGTCAACTAAAAGTCAATCAGGAGTGGGACAGCGTCGTGCTGGTACTGATGAATGAAGATTTCGAGCCCGTGGAAATCTACGAAGCGGAACGCACTGTGCTGATGGATGCACTCGATGAAACCAGTGACAGTAAACGTAGTAAACGCGGCGCCATGTCCGTCTCACGTTTTAAACATCTAGCCAGGCTGGTCTGGACCAATGCAGATGGCGTGATCGAGGACGGCGAGGTCTGGGATAATCGCGGCAATGCCTAGTCAATATCATCGTCAATAAGCTAATAACACCAACACTATTAATACTCACCCGAACAGTATGTTTAAGGCCGCTGAAATCCTGGGACCACAGGGCCCTTTTACATTGCAGCTGGAACATTTTGTCCCGCGCGAGCAGCAGTTGCAAATGGCCGACGTCGTGCAGCAGGCGCTACAGGACGGTTCAACACTGGTGGTCGAAGCCGGGACCGGAACCGGCAAGACCTTCGCTTATCTAGTGCCGGCCTTGTTGAGTGGGCAAAAGGTCATCGTCTCTACTGGTACAAAGAACCTGCAAGATCAGCTATATCACCGTGATCTGCCCAGTGTCCTCGATATTCTGAAACTGCCGCTCAGGGTGGCACTGCTGAAGGGACGCGCCAATTATCTGTGTAAATACCGCCTCGATATCAGTGTGCTGGAAGGGCGCCTGCGTTCGCGGACCCAGGTATCCTATCTACACACAATCAGGCAATGGTCAGGACGAACCGATAGTGGCGACATCGCCGAGGTGCGTGACGTGCCTGAAGATGCGCCGGTGTGGCCAATGGTGACATCTACCGTGGATAACTGCCTAGGTGCAGAATGTCCTTCCTATAAGGGCTGCTATGTCATGGAAGCCAGACGCAAGGCGCAGGAGGCCGACCTGCTGGTTATTAACCATCACCTGATGTTTGCCGACATGGCACTAAAGGAGTCGGGTTTTGGGGAACTGTTACCCGGGGCCAATGCCTTTATCATCGACGAGGCCCATACCCTGCCCGAAGTTGCGACCCAGTTCTTTGGTCAGTCTCTCAGTGGGCGTCAACTGCATGAACTATGCAAGGACACGCGTACAGAACACCTTGGCGCAGGTGGTGATATGACCGATCTGGCGGATGCCTGTGACCAGTTGGATAAGGCCGTCAACGATTTTCGACTGGCACTGGGCAAGGACCAGGGGCGGATGGCCTGGGGGCAAATCAAAAACACAAAAAAAATAAAAGATGCGCTCGCCCAGATGCAGCAGAAGCTGGGCGCCTTGTCGGACTGGCTTGAACATGCCGCCGCCCGTAGCAAAGGACTGGAGAGCTGCTGGCGCCGGAGTCAGGAGTTTGGCGGGCGCATGGAGAAGTTAATCCGCTCAGAGGATGAAAATCATATTCAATGGCTGGATGTGCATAAGCGCTCATTTGTATTTCACTTGACGCCACTGGACATTGCACCTGCTTTTCAGGAACACAAGCAGGCACACTCAAGTGCGTGGATATTTACATCGGCAACATTGGCGATTGACAATGACTTCTCGCATTTTACCCGTCGCCTGGGCATCGAGGAGTGCACAACGCGCCAGTTCGATAGCCCGTTCGATTATGCCCGCAATGCGATGTTGGTGGCGCCACAGAATATGCCGGATCCGAATAGCGAGCACTATACCGACGCGGTCATAGACTATGCCATGCCATTGATCGAGGCGAGCAAGGGACGCACCTTTCTATTGTTTACCAGTTACAGGGCCTTGCGACGTGCGCAGGACTTACTCGATGGCAAGCTCGATTACCCGCTGCTGGTGCAGGGCGATAGCCCGCGCGATTTGTTACTGGAAACATTCAGAAAGGAAGGTAATGCCGTCCTGTTGGGGACCAGCAGTTTCTGGGAGGGCGTGGATGTACGCGGGTCGGCGTTGTCATTGGTGATAATAGATAAACTACCATTCGCGTCACCGGGCGACCCGGTACTACAAGCGCGCATCGAGCAGATCAAGAAAAGCGGCCACAACGCTTTTTTTGATTTCCAGTTACCAAATGCCGTGATCAATCTGAAACAGGGAGTGGGGCGATTGATTCGCGACGTGTCCGACAAGGGTGTCATGGTCATTTGTGACCCGCGCCTGACCGGCAAGTCCTATGGCAAGGTGTTTCTGAAAAGCCTGCCACCAATGCGCCGCGTGATTGATA
Source organism: uncultured Gammaproteobacteria bacterium (assembly GCA_947258655.1). Lineage (GTDB taxonomy): Bacteria > Pseudomonadota > Gammaproteobacteria > JAADHQ01 > JAADHQ01 > JAADHQ01. The sequence goes on from CAMYJD010000004.1 coordinate 160,797, forward strand.
CCGCAATTGTCACATCGTTTCTTCAACAACTGGATTAACATGAAAATTCTTGCCATTGATACATCGACGGAGGCCTGCTCTGCAGCCATTTATATAGACGGCGAAAGCCGTGAACGCTTTGAGATAGCCAGACAACGGCATACCGAGTTGATCCTGCCGATGATTGAATCGTTGTTGGCCGAGTCCGGACTGAACAGTGTTAATGACTTTGATGCGCTCGCTTTCGCTCGTGGTCCGGGCAGCTTTACCGGTATCCGCATCGGTACCGGTGTTGTACAGGGGATCGCGCTGGGTACGGGCCTGCCGGTCGCGCCGATATCGTCACTGGCAGCGATTGCGCAGGGTGTATATCGTCAACAACAACAGACGCATGTCCTTGCCGCAATTGATGCGAGGATGGAGGAAATCTACTGGGGCTGTTATGAGCTCGATGGACAAGGCTATATGCGCGCTCTGCAGGCCGAGGTGGTTGGTAGGCCCGACACACTGCCATTGCCTCAGCAGCATCATGCCGTCTGGTTCGGCGCAGGTAGTGCGTGGACGGCATACGAGCACGACCTGTGCCGGATCAGTCAGGCTTACCTGAGTGCATACGATGGCGGCTGTCTGCCACACGCGATAGATGTTGCCCATCTGGCCTGTGATGTCATTGCCAGAGGTGAACTGGTCATGGCGGAGAATATAGAGCCTGTGTATCTGAGAAATGAAGTGGCGTGGAAAAAGCCTGAGCAGACCAATCTGTAAACGGAATATTAAATACTAAATAGCAATAGTGTATAAGCAGAAATTTCTAATAAATGACTGATGAATAAGTCACCAAATAATTAAACCACAGTATTCGTCAGCATAATACTATCAAATTGAATCTGTTATTGTTAGGTGATTGAAAGTAATTCAAAATACTCGACAGGGTCACACTACCGACCAATAGCGTTGACAGGAATTTGTGTGATATGGAAACTTAAGCTTACACAATTATAAGTTTAAAAATTTAGCAAGGACAGAGCATGCTTAGAGTTATGATAGTGATGTTTGTAGTGGTGATGGTATCTGCGTGTGGAGGCGGTGGCGGTGAGCCTCCACCGAACTCGGGGCAGGTTCCTCCGCCCGTACCCCAACCGCAATTTTTGACCTTGAATTATCCTGCTGATTTCCCCTACACGATACAAATGGATGGAATGTTGCAGGGTATTATCGTCAATGGTCTGACAGAAGAAAGCGCTTACAATTTCAGTTATCAAACCGATTCGCAAGATATTAAACTGCTGATTGTTAATAACCAGGCTCAGTCTATCACAGTCTGCAATACGTTTGTTCAAAATGGAAGCGAGTACAACTGTATCGGCACTGTGCATAGTGAAAGCGTATTGTACAATGTCAGTAATTTTAGCAGCACAAGCCAAACAGTCATTCTGGATATCACACCCTCATCGTCCACGCCACTTTTGAACCATGGCACGCAACAAAACCCTGTCGAGCTTAATGCTGGAAACGCTCTGCCTCATAGCACAACTGTGGCTGCAAATGGTGAGAGTTTTTATCGGATCAATAACTTGATTACAGGCTCTCGCTATCAACTGAAAATCAGCAATCAAAGTGATTCAGTTGCAATGCAAACGTATCGAGATCTGTTTGTCACTGATGCACAATGTGATCCCAATTATTCCGCTGGCGATATTTGTAATTTTGTCAGTGAGGGTACGAGCGTGGCGCTTCATGTTGATGGGACCTTCGCATTTACGGGAGCCAGTTTCGATATTGCTCTAAGCCGCCTGAGTCAGGCCGGTGAATTTGAAGGCACCTGGTATCGTCCCCAGGTACATGATGTCGTCAATAATGATTTACCTCGGGTCGCGATAGTCGATGACTATAACAGTTATTACAAGTTGACCGGACTGCAAACGGGATTGTTCTATAACTTGGAATATACCAGTAAAACGGATGCGGCTTCGTTACAGTTTTTTGATCCCGTGACCGGTCGCGCAATTGGCAAGAGCTGCAATCCTGATACGCGCACTAATTTAACGGCTGCGGCCGATGAGGCCTGCACCTTTCGGGCGGACAGTAGCGATCTGTATATGATAGCAAAGGGTAATGCGGTTAGTCCTGACAACAGCAAATTTATAGTAAAAATCACGCCCGGTCCGGTTGCGCAAGGTATAAGTTCCACGCCTGTTTCACTGACACTGATCAATGATCGTTTACAACACCAGGCAAGTGTCGATATCAATGGCAGTTATTATCATGTCAATGGGATGATGAGCGGAGTGGAATACATGGTGAGGCTTTCCGGAAACGAGGCCTTGCCTGTGAATCTGTCTGTCTATGATGGTGATAGTAGTTATGCAACACCGGTAACATGTACAGTAGAAAATCAATTTGGTAACAAGACTTACTGCATATTAACTGCGAACAGTGCAGATTTGTATATCAAGGTTGATGGGCCGACAACCCCTCCGGGTATTGAATATACGTTGAATGTCACACCCGCGCCAGTGATTGAAGCGAATCAACAACTGCAGGTATCCGACTTGCCCTATGCGGGCCAGGTAAACGATTTCTTCAGCAAATATACCGTTTCTGGTCTGGTGCCGAATAGTTTATACATCGCCAGGCTAGCCGAGGCCAATGGTATATTTGTGCTGGATGCCTGGGATGACGCTTCCAGTGTGCTCTCCTGCAGTGTACGGACGCGCGTCAGCGGAGGTTGTCTGCTCGATTCAGGCCCTAACGGGAATATTAATATGCGTGTCGGGACAGGTGAATTAGGTAGTGATAATAATGAACCCGGCGGGTTTTTCAAACTGGATCTGTTGCCTGCGCCTGTATTGAAGTCGAACTATCAGTCAACTGATACGCCCTTGCTTGTGCCTGACAATGCTATTGCAGGCGTTAGTAGTCAAATTACCGTTAATAGTCCGGTCAGCGCTATTACGGATATAACCGTAGAAGTGATTGTTGAGCATGGCTATACACCCGATGTTACCATGCAGTTAACGGCGCCTGATGGAACCACCATCCCCCTTGTCGCAAACATACTTGGAACGGAATACATCAATACGGAATTTAATGACTATGCAACACAGTTAATTAATAATGCAGTGGGTCTGCGCTATAACAACACTTTTCGCCCCATAAGTCCTATGCATGTATTGAATGGACTCGCCGCATCAGGGACATGGACATTGAATGTAGCCGATTCGGCCTATACCAATCGCACGGATGCACTGGGTGGCACACTGCATGCGTGGGGCTTGAGTTTCAAATAAATATTTCACGACTGCGTAAATGGCCTGATATACGCTTTTAACAAGGCATTCGTGTGACGGTGTAGACCAGGCCGGGATCGCTTATATGGACTGGGTATTGCTTCGGCGATTCATCAGGGCTAAGTTAACAGCCGTTGAAGTATGCCTTCATACATCTGCGAGAGTTTGTCCAGTTCATCGCAGCTCACGCATTCATTGACCTGATGGATGGTCGCATTGAGCGGCCCGAGTTCCAGTACCTGGGCGCCGGTGGGGGCGATAAAGCGGCCATCGGATGTGCCGCCGGTGGTTGACAGCTCGGGGTCGATAGCGGATACCTCACGGATCGCGTCGACTGCTGCATTCACCAGTTCTCCGCGCGGGGTTAGAAATGGCTTGCCGGACAGGCGCCATTGCAGCTCGTAGTTGAGGTGATGTTTGTCCAGAATGGCGTGCACATGGCGCTGTAGTTCCTCGGCCGTGGTCTCGGTGGAAAAACGGAAATTGAATTTTGCCTGCAGTGTTCCCGGAATGACGTTTTCAGCTCCGGTGCCAGACTTCAGATTGGAAACCTGGAACGTGGTCGGCGGGAAAAACTCATTGCCCTGGTCCCATTCCTGTACGCACAGTTCGCTCAGGGCTGGGGCCAGACAATGGATCGGATTTTCAGCCAGCTGCGGGTAGGCGACATGCCCCTGTCTGCCGTTAACGGTCAGGTAGCCGTTGAGCGAGCCACGCCGGCCGTTTTTGATGACATCACCCAATTGTTTGTGACTGGATGGTTCCCCTACCAGGCACCAGCTTATCTTTTCATTGCGCGCTTCAAGGTGCTCGACGACCTTGACGGTGCCATTTATGCTGGGGCCTTCTTCGTCACTGGTTATCAGAAACGCGATCGAGCCCTGATGGTCGGGGTGAGACTTGATAAAACGCTCACAGGCAGTAACCATCGCGGCCAGACTGCCCTTCATGTCGCAGGCGCCACGTCCATACAGTATGCCGTCCCTGATCTGTGGAATAAAGGGATCAGACTCCCATTCTTCGAGTGGGCCGGCAGGAACGACATCGGTGTGACCGGCAAAGGCGATCACAGAACCGCTATCGCCGCGTCGTGCCCAGAAATTATCCACATCCTCGAAACGCAGACGTTCGACAATAAAGCCTATGGCCTCCAGGCGCGCTATCATGACCTCCTGGCAGCCAGCATCTTCGGGCGTGACAGATTGGCGGGAGATAAGTTCTTTTACGAGTTTCAGTGTGTCTGACATGGCAGGGGCTATAGCAGTTTGCGGTAGTCGTCTTCATTGAATCCGACGAGTATTTTTTTACCCTTGACCAGTACCGGTCTTTTGATAATGGCGGGCTGTTCGAGCATGATCCTGACGGCCGCTTTTGCATCGACCGAGTCACGGGTTTTTTCCGGCAGTTTACGCCAGCTGGTGCCACGCCGATTCAACAAGGTTTCCCAGCCCAGCGTGTCGGCCCATTCCTGTAACAGCGCAGGCTCGAGTCCATCTTTGCGAAAATCATGGAATTGATACTCAAGCCCATGGCTTTGAAGCCATTTACGTGCCTTCCTGATTGTATCGCAATTGGGTATGCCGTAAACGATCATTAAATGTCACGCAGTAGTTCGTTAATACCCACCTTGCCACGTGTTTTTTCATCCACCTGCTTGACGATGACGGCACAATAAAGGCTGTAGGTTCCATCCTTTGATGGCAGGTTACCGGAGACAACAACGGAACCGGCAGGGATGCGCCCATAGGTGATTTCACCGGTCATGCGATTGAAGATCTTGGTACTTTGACCGATGTACACGCCCATTGAAATAACCGAACCCTCTTCGACGATAACGCCTTCGACGACCTCTGAGCGCGCACCGATAAAACAGTTGTCTTCGATGATGGTCGGCCCCGCCTGGATCGGTTCGAGTACACCACCGATACCTACCCCGCCAGATAAATGAACGTTTTTGCCAATTTGCGCGCAGGAACCAACCGTAGCCCAGGTATCGACCATCGTGCCGGAATCGACATAAGCACCGATATTGACATAGGAAGGCATCAATACAACACCTGATGAAATATAACTGCCTTTTCTTGCCGCAGCCGGTGGCACAATGCGTACACCGCCCTCACGCAAATCACGTGAGCTGCAATCGGCATACTTGGATGGTACCTTGTCATAATAGTTGGTAAATCCGCCCTTCATGAAGCTGTTGTCTTCAATGCGAAAATATAACAGTACTGCCTTTTTCAGCCACTGGTTAACGACCCACTCACCATCCTTTTTCTCGGCAACACGCGCACTGCCTGAGTCGAGCATGGCAATGGCTTCCATGACCGCCTCCTTTACCTGAGGCTCGACGCTGCGAGGGGTGATATCTGCACGTCGTTCAAATGCTTCTTCAATGATTTGTTGCAAGTCACTCATGTTGTTACCTATTCAAATTTAGAGGCACCCTGAATTCTATTTGTCATTGCGAGGACAAGCTGTCATTCATTGGAAACCATAATGAATGGCACAGAAGCGACGAAGTAATCTGTAATAATTTGATTCAATTCAACAGATTGCCGCGCTGTACTCACAATGACCTGAAGGTTTTTCATCAATCAGATGTGCCAGGTCAATAGTCGAAAGTCTGGTGTATCAAAAATAATGGCGGGAATTGTAAGCCAGATAAGTCGTTAAAACCAGCTTTGTATGACCTATCCTGCTGTTTAATGCGCATATTACAGGGTGTTGATGTAATTTTTGATACGCAGTGCTGCTTCGACACATTCATCCAGTCCGGCGACCAGGGCCATGCGTACCCTGTTAGCACCGGGATTTATGCCATGTGCCTGTCGTGACAGGTAACTGCCAGGCAAGACGGTGACATGCTGTTCGGCGAACAGGCCGCGGGCGAAGTCTGTATCGGCTACAGGCGTCTCTACCCATAGATAAAAGGCGCCATCGGGGAGGGCAACGTGAAGTACCGGAGCGAGGATATCAATCACCGCACCGAACTTTTCCCGGTACAGTCTGCGGTTTTCAATCACATGCGCTTCATCTCGCCACGCCTGTATGCTGGCCATTTGCGCGGGAGGGGACATCGCACAGCCATGGTAGGTCCTGTAGAGCAGAAATTGTTTCATGATTTCGGCATCACCGGCGACAAAACCGGAACGCAGGCCGGGGGCATTGGAACGCTTGGACAGACTGTGAAAGACCACGCAGCGTGTATAGTCATGGCGTCCCATCATTGCGGCGGCCTGGAGCAGGCCAGGTGGTGGTCTGTCTTCATCGGGATAGAGTTCCGAATAACATTCATCCGAGGCAATGATGAAATCATGCCTGTCGGCCAATCTGATCAGTTTCTGCAGCACCGCGATGTCCATGACGGCACCAGTGGGATTGCCCGGGGTGCAGATATAAAGGATCTGGCAGCGTTCCCATACCTCCTCGCTGACCTGGTCGAAATCGGGGATGAAGCGATTGTCAGCAAGTGTATTGAGGAAATACGGTGTTGCGCCGGCGAGATAGGCTGCACCTTCATAGATCTGATAAAAGGGATTGGGCATGACGACATAGGGATCCTGGTTCCTGTCGATCATGCACTGGGCAAATGCAAACAATGCTTCACGGGTTCCGTTGACAGGTATAACATGCCGATGAATATCAATACTGTTATCGTGCAGCTGAAATCGCCTGATCAACCAGTCAGCGATGGCCCGGCGTAATTCATCACTGCCGCGCGTCAGCGGATAACGGGTCAGGCCCTCGATATTATGACATACGGCATCGGTGATAATGGCCGGTGTCGGGTGTTTGGGTTCGCCAATGGATAATGCGATATGAGGCAAGTTAGCGGGTGGTGTGCAATTGGCCTTCAGTGTCGCCAGCTTCTCGAAAGGGTAGGGTTGCAGCTTGTTCAGGTCCGGATTCATGGGGAAATAAATCTGTCTTTAAATTGTTACGATTCCTGCATTATACTGGATATTCCGTTGCATGAGCACTGTTATCCATGAGTCATTCCCGTTCATCATATCTGTTGGCCGACCTGGCATTGTTATATGCCGCGACAATGTGGGGTATTTTCTGGTATCCGTTGCGTCTTTTCGAAGCAAACGGCATGCCGGCGATATGGGTAACCCTGGTAGCCTTTAGCTGTGCCTTTTTGATTGGTGCCGTCTATACCTGGAAAAAATGGCATGTGTACCGTCAGTATCCATTAATATTACTGCTGATTGGATTATCTGCGGGTTGGTGTAATGCTGCATTTCTGGTAGCACTGGTCGAGGGTAATGCGATTAGGGTCATACTGCTTTTCTATCTGTCTCCTGTATGGACCGTCATACTCGGCCATTTTATTTTAAAGGAAAAGCTTAACTTGCAGGAATTTATGATCTTTGCCCTGGCCTTTGTCGGCGCGATGATCATGTTGTGGGATGTCGAAATCGGTTTTCCATGGCCGCAAAACCAGGCCGACTGGCTGGCCCTGTCCTCAGGCTTCGCCTTTGCCTTGAGTAATGTCCTGATACGAGCCTTACAGGACGCCAGCATCGCCGTCAAAACCACGGCCAGCTGGTTGGGTTGTATCATCATTGCCGGGGTATGGATCCTGGTGACCGATACAGGAGCAGAGAGCATTCCGGATCAGGCCTGGTATTACAGTATACTGCTGGGTTTTTGCGCGATAGTATTCATGACGCTTTCCGTTCAGTATGGTGTCACGCATATGCCGGTCTATCGGTCAGCTATCATATTGTTATTCGAAATACCGGTTACTGCTATGTCGGTGTACTGGTTAGCAGGTGAGACAATGAATGCGCTGGAATGGACAGGTGGTGTAATCGTCGCCATCAGTTCCTTGCTGATCGCCCGTGCGAGTAAAAAGACATGACAGATAATATATATGCAATACACCATGGCAGTGTGATCGTAGAGGATACGCAAGCGGCCCTGAATTTCTACTGCGACATTCTCGGGCTCAGACAAAATATGCAGCGCCCGTCGCTTGGATATCCGGGCGCATGGCTCGATGTCGGTGAGCAGCAGCTTCATTTACTCGAGCTTGATAATCCTGACCCGCGCGAGGGACGACCACAGCATGGCGGGCGTGACAGGCATATTGCGTTGTCGGTCAGTAATCTGGATGTGATTATTGCACGCCTGGAACAGAGCAAATATCCTTATACAACCAGTTCCTCGGGCAGGCGCGCCCTGTTCTGTCGCGATCCGGACGGTAATGCAATCGAGTTTGTCGAGACAGGCTAGTTTGCCTATGTGTCCAGTACCTCAAGCAGGCAATCGCGCAGCTGCATGAACTTCTCGGTATCAAGAGGCTCGCGCTCCTTGTTGGTGATATAAAAAATATCCTCGATACGCGCCCCGATTGTGGCAATCTTGGCTTTTTGCAGCCTGATTCCGCATTGTTTAAAGGCCTGGCCTATGAGCGATAACGCGCCGGGCCGATCAGCCGTTGTGACTTCCAGAATCGTGCGAGGATAATGATCATCCTGGGAAAAGCTGATTTCCGTATTGATATTAAAATGTTTGTATTGTCGTGGCAGGCGCCTGTCGACAACAATTTCGTCAATGTCATCGCCTGTCAGGTCCTGCTGTAACGCTTCCCCGATTTCATCGAGGCGATGCTTGTTGTGCACTGTATTTAAATTCTGCTCAAGCACCTGATAGGTGTCCAGTGTATAATCATCATCGGTGCCTATTATACGTGCGTCAACTACATTCAGGCCTATGCGCTCAAGACAGGCTGTGGTTGTTGCAAACTGGTTAAATCGCGTTGGCCCATAGATGAAGATGCAGGTAGTCCCGCGGATCTCATCCTCACGTACCCGAATGATGGGCAGGTCCGCGCTGTCCGTGTTGCAGATGGTTTGCAGATGCCAGGCCATCACATCCGGGTTGTAGCGAACAAAATATTCCTGTGGCAGGCGTGACCAGATGTTATCGGCCATATCCCTGCTGTATTCCGTGTCCTTGAGTAACTTTAGCGCGTCATTTTTCTTGCTCTCAATAATCTCCTTGCTGGTAAACAGTTCCACGGTACGCATGCGCAGTGTTTTTCTGGTGGAATAATACAGTTCGCGTAACAAGGCATCCTTCCACGAATTCCATAACTCCGGGTTGGTGGCACGAATATCGGCGACTGTCAGCAGGTAAATATAGTCGAGATGGACCTGGTCATCGACGAGTGCTGCAAACTCCTGGATGACCTCGGGATCACTGAGGTCCTTGCGTTGCGCTGTCATTGACATCAGCAGATGGTTTTTTACCAGCCAGGCGACCAGACGGGTATCATACTCTCCCAGTCCATGTGAGCGGCAAAATTCTATGGCTTCATCCTCGCCCAGTTCCGAGTGGTCGCCACCGCGGCCCTTGGCAATATCATGATAGAGCCCGGCAATGTACAGCAGTTCGGGTTTGGCAATGGTCTGGATAAGCTCGCTGCATAGCGGGAATTCGTCATAATGCTCGGGGATCGTAAATCGACGCAGGTTACGCACGACGAACAGTATATGCTCGTCGACGGTATAAATATGAAACAGGTCGTATTGCATACGCCCGACGATATTCTCAAATGCCGGCAGATAGGCCGCCAGGATTCCATATCGATTCATGCGTCGCAGTTCATGGGTGATGCCATTAGGCTGACGCAGGATTTCCATGAAAATGCTGTTGGTGCGTAAATCATTCCTGACTGTATCATCGATCAGGTCCTTGCTTGCGCGTATTAACCTGATGGTTGTGGCACGTACGCCTTTCAGTTCCGGGTGTTGCTGCAATAACAGGGATATTTCCAGTAGGGCATAAGGGTAGTGCCTGAAGACGTCGTCATGCGTGACTTCAATAAAGCCCTTGGTTGCCTGAAAACGGCTGTTCAGGGGTGTCGGTGTGGGGGATTCCTCGGCATACAGTATGGCTTCCTTGAAATGCTGCAATAACATTTCATTGAGGCGATCCAGCTCCATTACGGTACGATAATATTGCTGCATGAACTGTTCTACGGCCATATTATGATCGCCATCGCGAAAACCGAACATCAGGGCCAGGGTATTCTGATGATCGAACAACAGGCGGTCTTCACGGCGCCTGGTTACCGTGTGCAGGGCATAGCGTATCTTCCATAACAGTTTCTGCCCTTCGATAAGGGAATGATATTCGTCTTCACTGAGGAATCCATGGCTGACCAGTTCGTACAGATCCCTGGCGCCAAAGTGGCGTTTGGCTACCCAGCCAATCATGTGGATATCCCTCAGACCTCCGGGACTTTCCTTGATATTGGGCTCCAGTTTATAGGCGGTATCATCGAAGCGCAGATGGCGCCGTTTTTGTTCTTCGTGTTTGGCTTCAAAGAAACGGTCACTGGGCCATAGTTTGTCAACTGACGTGGCCGCAATCATTTGCTCGAACAGTTCCTGCTCACCGCACAGAAAACGCGATTCAACCAGATTGGTTATGACGGTTACATCCTGATTGGCCTCGTTAACGCAATCGTCGATGGTACGTACGCTTTGCCCGACTTCCATGCCTATGTCCCAGAGCATGGTCAGGAAGGTCTCGATGGTAGTGCGACTGTTCTCAAGCGCATTGTCCTCAAACAGCAGCAGCAGATCGATATCGGAGCCCGGATGTAATTCCTGACGACCGAAACCGCCCACGGCAATCAATGCGGCCCGATGCGACGATTCGTCGAAGTTGAATTGCCATGCGCGTTGTAATATTTCATCGATCATGCGTGCATAGTCATGCACAATGGTTTCGATATCATCATCACGATCGAAACGCTCCTGTAATGTCTGTTTTCCCTGACGTAGTGTTTCACGGAATATGGCCACCGGATCCGTTGTCGTCGACAGATCGCTATCAAGTTGGCGGGTATCAAGCACGGGGTGCTGCTGGTTCATGTTGGGCATAATTCAGGATAAGGGCTGTTTAATTGGCTGGCAGGATAGGTTCTTCATCGGCTCTGAGCGTCAACACCTCGAAGCCAGCGGCAGTTACCAGGATGGTATGTTCCCATTGTGCCGATGCCTTGTGGTCCTTTGTGACCACGGTCCATTGATCACCGAGTAACTTGACGTTACGTTTACCCAGGTTGACCATCGGCTCGATCGTGAAGGTCATGCCTTCTACCAGTTCATCGCCGCTCCCCGGTGTGCCGTAATGGACGACCTGTGGATCCTCGTGAAAATTACGCCCAATACCATGACCGCAATATTCGCGGACCACCGAGTAATTACGCGATTCGACATATTTCTGGATCAGGCTGCCGATATCACCCAGGCGGGTACCCGGCCTGACGATCGCGATCGCACGGCGCAGGCTCTCATAGGTTGTCTCGACCAGGCGTTTGTTATGGGTCGTGGGTGTGCCGACATAGAACATCTTGCTGGTATCGCCATGAAAACCATCCTTGATGACCGTGATATCGATGTTGATGATGTCGCCGTTTTTTAATTTCTTTTTTCCAGGTATCCCATGGCAGACCTGGTGGTTGACCGATGTACAGATGGACTTCGGGAATCCCTTGTAATTGAGCGGTGCAGGGATGGCCTTTTGTTCATTGACGATGTACTGATGGCAAATCTGGTCCAGTTCCTCTGTCGTAATTCCTTGTTTTACATGGCCTTCTACCATTTCCAGCACTTCAGCGGCAAGGCGGCCGGCGACTCTCATCTTGTCTATTTCGTCGCCTGTCTTGATTGTTACTGCCATTCGTTGGCTCCTGATGCATTCTTGTTCTGTATGTATAATTGCCTAATAGTAACATGAACCGGCAGTGCGTGGAGCAGGCAGACATTGTTGTCGGGGCAGGATTATGGTATAAAGCGCGCGCTAACTTTAGCAAATTCACACATGTACTGTAGCGTGCTGCTGGGTGCCTGATGATATCGGGTTGTAGTACGAGGTACATGGAGGCCTAACCCTTAAAAAATTGGAGTTTTATCATGGCAAACGTAACTATGCGCCAGATGCTTGAAGCAGGCGTACATTTTGGACATCAGACGCGCTACTGGAACCCGAAAATGGCACCCTACATTTTCGGTGAACGCAGCAAAATCCATATCATTAACCTGGAAAAATCCCTGCCGATGTACAATGACGCCACTAATTTTATTAGTAGCCTTGCGTCAAGAAACGGCAAAATCATGTTCGTGGGCACGAAGCGCTCGGCACGTCAGGCTATTTCGGAAGAGGCTATACGCGCCGGTATGCCGTATGTCAATCACCGTTGGCTGGGTGGCATGCTGACCAATTTTAAAACAGTCAAGCAATCCATCAAACGTCTGAAGGATCTCGAGGCGATGCAGGCGAGTGGCGGTTTTGACCGTCTCAGTAAAAAAGAAACCCTGATGCGCACGCGTGAAATGGAGAAACTTGAAAAGAGCCTGGGTGGTATCAAGGACATGAAAGGGCTGCCCGATGCGTTGTTTGTTATCGACGTTGAACAGGAAAAAATTGCCGTTCAGGAAGCAGTAAAACTGAATATACCCGTTATCGCTATAGTAGACAGTAACAGTTCGCCGGATAACGTTGATTATATAATCCCGGGTAACGATGATTCTATCCGCGCTATCCAGCTCTACACCAGAGGTGTCGCTGATTCTGTCCTTGAAGGCAAGGCATCAGCATCCACGGTGGCTGACACAGAAGACGAATTCGTTGAAGTGGAAGAAAGCAACGCTGGAAAGCCGGAGCGGAAAAAATCATCAGCCAAACAACAGGCGAGCAGCGAAGAGGCGGATAAAACAGCCTCTGGCGATGAGTCTGGGGCGGCTGAGGCAGGAGCATAAGGCTTCTGTAGATTCAGTATCAAGATATATAGATATTTTTCAGGGGATAAACAGTTATGGCTATAACAGCAGCCTTAGTTAAAGAACTACGTGAACGCACCGGTGCCGGCATGATGGAATGTAAAAAGGCACTGGTCGAAACAGGCGGTGATATTGATGCAGCCATTGATGCGATGCGCAAGTCCGGACTTGCCAAGGCCGACAAAAAGTCGGGTCGTGTCGCTGCTGAAGGTGTGATCGGGATTCGTATATCGGATGACAGCAAGCAGGGTGTCATGGTTGAGATCAATAGTGAGACCGATTTTGTTTCCAAGGGTGATGATTTCAAGGACTTCGTTAATGCTGTCATGCAATGTGCGAGCACGAATGACATCAGTGACATAGATGATTTGCAGTCTGCTACTATGGAAAATGGCGACTCGGTAGCTAATAATCGCCAGGCATTGGTAGCCAAGATCGGTGAAAACATTCAGGTACGACGTATGCAAAAGATTGCCGGTGATAACCTGGTCATATCTTACCTGCATGGAGACCGAATTGGTGTTATGGTCGAGCTCAAGGATGGGGATGAGGCGTTGGGCAAGGATATAGCCATGCATATTGCTGCCAGCCGCCCGGTTTGCGTGAAGCCCGAAGATGTTCCGGCAGAAGTTCTGGAGAAGGAAAAAGAGATCTTCATTGCCCAGGCCAGGGAAAGCGGCAAGCCTGACAATATCATCGAAAAGATGATTGATGGCCGTATGCGTAAATACCTGTCAGAAATAACCCTGTTGGGACAAGCCTTTGTCAAGGAGCCGGATCTGACGGTCGAGAAGCTGTTGGCTTCAAAGGGCGCAGAGGTTGTCAGTTTTGTGCGCATGGAAGTCGGTGAAGGCGTCGAGAAGAAAACAGAGAACTTTGCGGATGAAGTCATGGCGCAAGTAAAAGGCTAGTAGACTTTCTGACAAATTGTTATTCTTGTAAACATGGGTGCCTGTTGATACAGGCACCCATGTACATGTCAGGGACGGATAAAAAATAACGCTAATTAAATAAGGGTGTGTGCCATGTCAGAGAAAGCTTCCCGGTATAAACGCATTCTGCTCAAACTGAGCGGTGAGGCATTGATGGGGGGTGGCGATTACGGCATAGATCCCGATGTTATTACCAGAGTGGCGAGTGAAATCAGCGATGTCGTATCGCTGGGTGTGGAAGTCGGTGTGGTTATTGGTGGTGGCAACATCTTCAGGGGGGCAGGCCTCGCCGAAGGTGGTATGGACCGGGTCACCGGTGATCACATGGGTATGCTGGCTACTGTCATGAATGCACTCGCCATGCAGGATGCACTGGAAAAGCTAAATGTCCCCGCGCGTGTCATGTCCGCACTGAGTATTCACCAGGTTTGCGAGGATTATATTCGCCGAAAAGCCATTCGTCACCTTGAAAAAGGGCGTGTCGTTATGTTTGCTGCCGGTACCGGCAATCCGTTTTTTACTACTGATTCAGCTGCCAGCCTGCGTGCGATCGAGATTGGTGCCGATATTGTCATCAAGGCAACCAAGGTTGACGGTGTTTACAGTGATGATCCGGTGAAAAACCCTGATGCAGTTCGCTATGACAGGCTTGGGTATGATGAAGTGCTGGACAAAAAACTGATGGTCATGGATGCGACCGCAATCGTACTTTGCAGGGACAGTAACATGCCCCTGAATGTATTTAGTATCAACAATCACGGCGACCTGTTACGTATGATGCAGGGTGAATCCGTCGGAACTGTGGTGGAGTAGTCAGGACATGATCGAAGATATCAAGGCTGACGCAGCAAGTCGTATGACCAAAAGCGTCGAGGCGTTCAAGCATGAATTAGGCAAGATCCGTACGGGCAGGGCACATCCCAGTCTGCTTGAACAGATTTTGGTAGAATATTATGGCAGTGATGTACCGATAAGCCAGGTAGCCAATGTTGTCGCCGAGGATGCACGCACCTTGCTGGTAACACCGTGGGAAAAAGACATGGTCAAGGTGGTTGAAAAGGCCATTCTTACTTCTGATCTTGGCTTGAACCCGGCAACGGCAGGGACGGCCATTCGTGTGCCGATGCCACCACTGACCGAGGAACGCAGACGTGATCTGGTCAAGGTGGTCAAGCAGGAAGCAGAGAATGGTAAAATTGCTATTCGTAATATCAGACGGGATGCCAATAATGACCTCAAGGAACTGGTCAAGGAAAAGGAAATATCCGAGGACGATGAGCGCCGAGGACAGGACGCCATTCAGAAACTTACCGATAAGTATGTTGCAGAAATAGACCAGTTGCTGGAAGTCAAGGAAAAGGAGTTGATGGAAGTCTGATGGCAGCAATACGCTATTGCATCGTTTGACAACCTTTCATAAAGTTATTCTTATGCCGCACAGGGAATCAGTTTGAATAGTATGCCACGTCATATTGCCATTGTTATGGATGGAAATGGACGTTGGGCGAGAAAACGGTTCCTGCCCCGTTTTGCTGGGCATAAATCTGGGCTCAATGCTACTCGTGATATTGTTCAGGCGTGCTCAGATCTGGGCATAGAAGCACTTACCCTGTTTGCCTTTAGTAGTGAAAACTGGAAACGACCGAAGCTTGAAGTGCGTCTGTTGATGGACCTTTTCGCCAGTTCGCTACAGAAAGAAATGTCGCGTTTGCACGAAAATAATGTACGCATTCGTTTTATCGGCGACCTTTCCGCTTTTTCCGGCAAACTACAGGAACTGATTGCAGAGTCGGAGCGACAGACGGCTGGCAATACGGGTCTGGAACTAAGCATTGCGGTGAACTATGGCGGTCGTTGGGATATCGTCAATGCTGTCCAGCAGATCTCGTCTGCGTTAGTGGATGGGACGATCAGCAAAGAACAGATCGACACAGACCTGGTTTCCAGCTACATGTCATTGTCTGACCTGCCTGATCCCGACCTTTTCATTCGTACTGGCGGAGAACAACGCATCAGTAATTTCCTGCTATGGCAGCTGGCCTATACGGAACTCTATTTCAGCGACACTTTATGGCCGGATTTTGACAAGGCCGAATTACAACAGGCACTGGAAGCTTTTAGCAAGCGCCAACGCCGTTACGGAAAAACGGGTGACCAGGTTGAAGGAAATGAGCTGAATGCTTAAGCAACGAATACTCACTGCGTTGATACTGATTCCGCTGGTCATCAGCGGAATCCTGTATCTGCCTGTGGCAGCGATAGCAGCCATACTCGCTATATTGATGCTGCAGGGTGGCTGGGAATGGAGTCGTCTTGCGGGTATGCAGTCCGGTGCAATGCGTGGTGTTTACGTGGCTTTTCTGGCAGTCGTGCTCGGACTTGTATGGTGGCAGATGAAGCCGGGCATGTTAATCCAGGGCCTGGTTACAGCATCGGCCATATTCTGGTTGCTGGCGACGCTGTGGATTTTTTTTCCGCAGCTGGGAAAGTCGAAAACAATCGTGAATATGCTTATTAAACTGGGTGCCGGCATCCTGGTTCTGCTGTTGTCCTGGTACGCGCTGCTGGCTGTACAGGCTACACCGCAACAGGGGCCGGTGTGGATTCTTTATTTTCTGTTCCTGATATGGATAGCGGACAGTGGTGCCTATTTTGCAGGTCGCGCTTTCGGTCGTCATAAACTGGCGGCAGTCGTGAGTCCGGGCAAGACCTGGGAGGGTGTGGCGGGCGCGCTGGTGCTGGTATTTCTGTATTCACTGACGGCACCATACTGGCTACCGCTCACAGAGGGGCAGGCAGGCACAATCATCTGGATAAGTCTGTTGCTGGTACCGGTATCTGTTATTGGTGATTTATTTGAAAGCCTGATGAAAAGGCAGAGTGGTATAAAGGATAGTGGTCAGTTATTACCGGGGCATGGTGGTGTGATGGACCGGATTGACAGCCTGACAGCGGTATTCCCCGTCTACCTGTGGATGGCGAGTGTGGCGGGTCTGATATGATCGGTATAGCTATCCTGGGTGCAACAGGCAGTATAGGGGTCAGTACGCTCGACGTTTTATCACGTTATCCTGATGAATATCGCGTTGTTGCGCTGACAGCTTATCGTGATGCGAGACGACTGTTCGAACAGTGTGTACAACACAGACCTGATTATGCAGTACTTGTCAATGAAGAGGCCGCGACGGAGTTTGCGCGCTGGCTTGAGGATTCAGATTTACCCACAGAATTATTGACGGGAGCACAAAACCTCGAAAAGGTGGCAGCGCTGGCGAGCGTGGATTATGTTATGGCCGCTATTGTCGGTGCAGCCGGATTATTGCCAACATTGTCCGCTGCCCGCGCTGGTAAGCGCATACTGCTGGCCAACAAGGAATCGCTGGTGATGTCAGGCAAGATCCTGCTGGACGAGGTGCGCGCCAATGATGCTGAATTATTACCCATCGATAGTGAGCATAATGCAATATTCCAATGCTTACCATCGAATTTCAACAAGGGGCTCGAACAGACCGGGGTAACAAATATTCTATTGACCGCTTCGGGTGGCCCGTTTAGAAAATTGTCGCTCGACCAATTGCAAAATGTCACTCCGGAACAGGCCTGTGCACACCCTACCTGGGATATGGGCCGCAAGATCTCTGTCGATTCGGCAACCATGATGAATAAAGGGCTGGAAGTCATTGAGGCCTGCTGGTTATTCAATACGACAACGGACAAGGTCCAGGTGGTGCTGCATCCACAGAGTGTCGTCCATTCAATGGTACAGTATGCGGATGGTTCAGTATTGGCACAATTAGGCAATCCGGACATGCGCACGCCTATTGCGCATGCATTGGCGTGGCCGCAGCGTATTGATTCGGGTGTTAAACCACTGGATATCTTCACAGTGGCACGACTGGATTTTGAGGAACCGGACATTGAACGTTTTCGCTGTTTGGGGCTGGCCTATCAGGCTATGCAGCGCGGTGGTACTGCGCCGACGATATTGAATGCAGCTAATGAGGTGGCTGTGGACAGCTTTCTGCATAACGAACTTTCCTTTGTAAAAATTGCCGAAGTAATTGAGGCATGCCTGGATGCCGTCGATATTCGGGATGCCGATGAACTTGACAGCATTCTCGATGCAGACAGGAAAGCGAGGGAAAAGGCCATGCAAATTATCACAGCAATGAATCATTAAGGCGGTAATCTGAATGCTGGAATTGCTGATCTACCCGATGTCCTTCATTGTCGCACTGGCACTACTGATTGCCGTGCATGAATTTGGTCATTTCTGGGTAGCGCGAAAACTGGGTGTAAAGGTTTTGCGCTTTTCGATCGGTTTTGGCAAGCCATTATGGCGACGAAAATCGCGCGTGGATGATACCGAATATGTCATTGCTACGATACCTCTCGGTGGTTATGTCAAGATGCTCGACGAGCGCGAAGGCGAAGTGGAGGAGCATGACAAGCCCCTTGCATTTAATAACAAGTCGGTGTGGGTGCGTTTTGCCATTGTCGCTGCCGGACCGATGTTCAATTTCCTGTTTGCTATCCTCGTGCTCTGGGTCATGTATATGAGTGGTATTCATGGCCTCAAGGCCATGGTAGGCGATGTTGTCGAAGGTTCCCATGCCGCGCGTGCCGGTTTTCAGCATGGCGATCAGATCCTGCGGATTGATGATATTGATACACCCACATGGAACCTGGTGCGCATGAATCTTCTGGATGCTGCGCTGGACAGTAAGACAGTGCGAATCGAGGTTCGTGACAGTGCGGGTGAAATCAGTCAGCGCAGCATGAAGCTGGATACGCTTGGCGACCCGGTCGAGAACAAGGACCTACTCGGAGACCTCGGCCTGAAGCAGTGGTCACCACCGGCCGAATTAGGTAAGCCGATTGCAGGAGGCGCGTCAGAACGTGCCGGTCTCAGGGAAGGCGATATAATCATCTCCGTCGATGACAAGCTCATCAAAAACTGGATCGAGTGGGTTCAGGAAGTGAGGAATAGTCCCGGCAAGAAAGTGGAAGTGCTTGTTGACAGGAATGGCAGCCGGATGACCCTTCCACTGCAAATTGATGCAGTAAAAACCAAGGGTCAGATGATAGGGCGTGCGCAGGTAGCATTGCCGGAAAAATACTGGGATACACTGGATGTCAAGATAGAATACAACGTGTTTGAGGCATTCAAGGCGGGCGTTGTACGTACCTGGGATATGTCGGTGCTGATGCTGCGGGTACTGGGCAGGATAGTGATGGGTGATTCTTCCGTTAAAAACATCAGTGGCCCATTGACGATCGCACAGTACGCAGGTACTACAGCGAGTCTGGGCCTGATCCCGTTCCTGTCATTCCTGTCTATCGTCAGTATCAGCCTCGGTGTGCTGAATTTATTACCGATCCCGGTACTGGATGGCGGCCATCTTTTCTATTTTCTGATAGAAATGATCACCGGTAAACCGGTATCCGAACAGTTTCAGGCGACGGCGCAGCAATTTGGTATCTTCTTATTGGTAGCATTAATGGCGCTGGCTTTTTATAATGACATCCTGCGATTGTTCGGATAATCGCACAGATGTTGGCCCGAGCTAATAATACCATTAAAAACAATCAGTTAATATAATATGATCAGAATAATTCAACGCAATCCCGCCCTGGTGCAATCTTCGCTTTGCCGGTTTCACAGCAGTATGGCGCTATAATGAACAGAGCGCTGTTTACTTTCCTGCTCTGGACTCTTGTCTGCGATCTGGCGCTGGCCTTTGAGCCCTTTAATATCAAGGATATACGTATCGACGGATTACAGCGTATTTCTGCCGGTACTGTCTTCAGCTATCTCCCGGTCAAGGTCAATGAGACCTTTGATAATAAAAGGTCATCGCAATCCATAAAGGCACTGTTCAAGACCGGTTTTTTCAAGGATGTGGCTCTAAAAAGAGAAGGTGATGTGCTTGTCATAGAAGTCATTGAACGGCCTTCGATTGCGCAAATCGAAATCAGTGGTAACAAGGACATAGATACAGAGCAGCTACTCGAGGGCCTGAAAAATGTTGGGCTTGCTGAAGGGCGCGTATTCAATCGGTCCTTGCTCGACAAGGTTGAGCAGGAGTTAAGAAGGCAGTATTTCAGTAATGGAAAGTATGGCGTTAAGCTAAAGACGAGTGTTTCGCCATTGGAAAGAAATCGGGTGGCCGTTTTTCTGAAGGTGTCTGAGGGGAAGATTGCCAAAATAAGAGAAATCAATATTATTGGCAACAAGGTGTTCAAGGACAAGGAATTGACCAAGTTGTTCACCTTGAGTACACCAACCTTTTTTTCCTCCTATAGTGGTAATGACCAGTATTCCAAACAAAAGTTGGGCGCCGATCTGGAAGTGCTTCGTTCTCATTACCTGAATCGTGGCTACCTGAATTTCAAGATCAAATCTACCCAGGTTTCCATTTCTGCTGACAAGAAATTCATTTTTATATCGATCAATATAGAAGAAGGAGACCAATACAGGATCAAGGACCTGAAACTGGCCGGACATCTGATCGTGCCGGATGAATTGATCAAGCAGTTCACAGTCTCTTCCGGCGAGATTTTTTCACAAAAGAGTATCGCCAAAACTGTAACCAGGATCTCGGACCGCCTGGGTGATGAAGGCTATGCCTTTGCGAACGTGAACACGGTGCCAAGTATCGATAAGGAAAACAAGGAAGTCAGTCTTACGTTCTTTATTGATCCGGGTAAACGTGTCTATGTCCGGCGCATCAATATGAGCGGCAACATCAAGACCAGTGACGAGGTCCTGCGACGAGAAATGCGACAAATGGAAGGCGGTTGGTTTTCGACCAGGAAGGTGAACCGCTCGAAGACGCGCCTGGATCGCCTGGGGTATTTTGAAGATGTTAATCTTGAAACGCCGGTGGTACCGGGCACCACCGACCAGGTAGATGTCAATTACAAGGTCACGGAAAGACCGTCCGGTAATTTCCTTGCCAGTATTGGTTACTCGCAATCGGGCGGGGTTATCCTGTCGGGCAGCATCAACCAGGATAATTTCCTCGGTTCGGGAAAGCGTGTCGGTATCAGCGCTAATAACAGTGATATAAATACGGGATTCAGTATCAGTTACCACAATCCTTACTACACCGTCGATGGTGTCAGTCGTGGATTCTCGCTGTCTTCGCAGGAGACCGATGCGTCGGAGGCCAATCTGGCCGACTATATTACCGATGTTGACCAAGTATCAATGACTTACGGCGTCCCGATTAACGAAAACGATCGTATCAATTTCAGCCTTTCCTATGCACTGACGGATCTGACTGTCATTGACACCAGCTTTCAACCGGCTGTCGCCTTTACTAACCAATTTGGCAATACTTTTGATACACTTACATTTGGTATGGGTTGGGCGCATGATACCCGTAACAAGGCAATCTTCGCAACGAGCGGTATCCTCCATAGCCTGTCGGCGGAAGTTGCATTACCGGGCCAGGATCTGGAGTATTACAAACTTAGTTATCTGCAACGGCGCTATATACCGTTGACGAAGAAGTTAACCCTTCTCATGCGTGGAGAAATCGCTTATGGTAACGGCTACGGCAAAAATGACAGCCTGCCATTTTTCGAGAATTTTTATGCGGGCGGGGTAAAAAGCGTTCGTGGATATCGTGATAACAGCCTTGGTGACAAGGCCGGTGGAGAGCCTGTTGGCGGCAACCTGAAAACGGTTGGAGCAATCGAGCTTTTGTTTCCACCACCCTTTGCAACCGATAGCAAGGCGGTCAGGATGAGCGCATTTTTCGATGCAGGTTATGTATTCAATGGAGTTGACAATTTCAGCATAAAACAGTTGCGTGGTTCGGCAGGATTGTCTTTATCATGGTTATCACCGGTAGGCCCATTGCTGTTCAGTCTGGCGACGCCTGTGAACGATCGCGCCAGTGATGATACCCAATCATTCCAGTTCTCATTGGGTGGGTCGTTTTAAAGAATTAACAGAGTCATGATTATGATAAAAAAATTGTTGTTTGTTTGCGGGATCCTGTTTGGCATGTTGAGTCTATCTGCAGCAGTGCATGCCGAATCCACCCGCTTTGCTGTCGTGAACGTAGCTAAGGCGCTGGAGGAATCACCGCAGGCAATTGCCGCTAACAAGAGGCTGGAAATTGAATTTGCACCGCGTAACCAGGTGTTATTGGCGATGCGCAAGAAATTGCGTGACTATGAGGACAGGCTGGCCAAGCAGGGAATGCAGATGAGTGAGACCCAATTACGTGAACTTGAACGTAATGTACGTGATACCAAAAGGGAAATTCGTCGGGCGCAGGAAGATTATCGTGAAGACCTCAATATACGCCGAAACGAAGAGCTGAGGAAACTGCAAAAAAGGGTCAAGCGTGCAATTATCAGCGTGGCCTCGCAGAAGAAGTACGATATTGTTATGGGTGAAGGTGTATTGTATTCATCAGACCGTGTGGATATTACCCGCGATATTCTCAAGGTTCTCGAAGATGAATTCAAAAGTGCACCCTCTGCTACACCCGAAGCGGATATTGATAATCAGTAAACGGGGCCAGCTCCTTGGGATATACCCTGCAAGAACTCGCTGATGCTGTTGGTGGCACAGTATACGGACAAACAGAGACGCCAATAGATCGTGTGGCGACAATCCGTAATGCCGATGAGAACTGTATAAGTTTTCTGGCCAATCGCAGCTACTATAAATACCTGGCAGAAACCCGTGCCGCGGCCATAATCCTGGCTGAGAGCGATTTGCAGGATTGCCCGGTATCGGCGATCGTAGTCAAAAACCCCTACCTCGCCTATGCAAAGATTGCGGCCCTGTTGAATCCGACGCCGGCAATCGTCGCCGCTATCCATCCGAGCGCCAGTGTCGCGGAAGATGCCACAATCCATGCCAATGTTGCAGTTGCTGCAAATGCTGTAATAGAAGCAGGCGCAACTATCGCCGAGGGTTGTTCAATTGGCCCTGCCTGTGTAGTGGGCAGAAATGTCAGTATCGACAGGAATACCCGATTGGTAGCCAGTGTTACCCTTTGCCATGATGTGAAGATAGGTAGTAACGTCATTTTGCATCCCGGCGTTGTTATCGGCGCCGATGGATTTGGTATCGCCAATGATCAGGGCGAATGGACAAAGGTACCGCAACTGGGTTCGGTCGTTATTGGTGATGATGTTGAAATAGGCGCCAATACCACGATAGACCGTGGTGCGCTGGAAGACACGGTAATAGAGCAGGGAGTTAAACTCGATAACCAGATTCAGGTAGCGCATAATGTTACAATTGGTGCGCATACCGCAATTGCAGGTTGTACCGGCATTGCCGGTAGCACCAGCATCGGCGCGCACTGCGCGATTGGCGGGGCGGTTTCCATTGTTGGACATCTGGAGATTGTGGACAACGTGCAAATAACGGCGGCCTCGACGGTGACACAAAGTATCAAGCAAGCGGGCCTGTACTCATCCGGTACGCCATTACAGGAAAACGCCCTCTGGCACAGGAACTATGTCCGCTTTCGCCAGCTGGACCAAATGGCCAAAAAATTACGTAAACTTGAAAAACAAATTGAAAATAAATAAGCAGGATAATTTTTATGTCGTCTGAAAAAACCATGGACATACATGCCATTTTAAAACACTTGCCTCATCGTTACCCGTTCCTGTTGATCGACCGTGTAACGGATTACAAGGAAGGTGAGTATTTAACCGCCTACAAGAATGTGAGCTATAATGAAAATTATTTCACCGGGCATTTTCCGATCAGACCGGTTATGCCCGGTGTACTTATTCTCGAAGCATTGGCACAGGCAACCGGCATCCTCGCGTTTAAAACAAATAATACATTGCCATCTGACAAGTCACTGTATTATTTCGTTGGTATTGACAAGGCGCGTTTCAAGCAACCGGTCGAGCCGGGTGATCAACTGGTGCTTGAGGTGAAACTTGACAAGAAGAAAGGTCCGGTGTGGAAATTTATCGCTGAAGCCAAGGTAGATGGCAAGGTAGTAACATCTGCCGAGTTGATGTGTGCAGAGAAGGAAATTGAATCTTGATACATGAGAGCGCTATTGTCGATCCGCGCGCACGCCTCGCAGAAGGTGTGGAAGTAGGGGCTTTTTCCATTATTGGTGCGGATGTCGAGATCGGCAAGGATACGGTCATTGGTCCGCATGTTGTTATCAAGGGGCCGACGACAATAGGCGCAAACAACCAGATCCTGCAATTTTCGTCTATCGGTGAGGATCCCCAGGACAAGAAATATGCTGGTGAACCGACACGGTTGGAACTCGGTGACAACAACCTGATACGCGAATCCTGCACTATTAATCGTGGCACCATGCAGGGTGGTGGTGTAACCCGGGTCGGATCCGATAATATGATCATGGCCTATGTTCATATCGCCCACGACTGCACTGTTGGCAACAATACTATTTTTGCCAACGGTACAACATTTGCCGGGCATGTAACGGTAGAGGATCATGTTATTCTGGGCGGTTTCACGATGGTGCATCAGTTTGTTACCCTTGGTAGGAACTGCTTTACAGCCATCAATAGTGTCGTGTTGAAGGATATCCCTCCATATGTCATGAGCGGAGGACAGCCGGCCAAGCCGCATGGGCTTAATACCAGAGGGCTCAAGCGGCATGACTTTGCACCTGATGCCATCCAGGAGATCAAGCGCGCCTACAAATTGTTGTATCAATCCAATTTATTGTTCAAGGACGCCCGGGACAGGATACGTGAGATGAGTGAACACTCGGAAGCGATCCGGCATTTCGCAGAGTTCCTGGATAACAGTCAGCGCGGAGTTGTCAGATAAATTCTGACATGAACGAAACCGGGGATGGTATGTATAGCGCTTGTAGCAGGTGAAGCATCCGGGGACCTGCTAGGGGCCTCGCTTATCGATGCATTAAAGGAAGAATACCCTCACGCTGAGTTCATCGGTATCGCCGGTCCGCAGATGATTAAGGCCGGTTGCCATTCGCTTTACCCGATGGAAACACTATCCGTGATGGGCCTGGTTGAGGTCCTCAAACATCTGCCGGAGCTTCTGAAAATACGCAAACAGCTTTATCATCAATTATTGCAGAAAAAGCCGGATGTGTTTATCGGTATCGATGCGCCGGACTTTAATTTACCATTAGAAAGAAAACTGAAATCCAGCGGTATAAAGACCGTCCATTATGTCAGCCCTACGGTCTGGGCATGGCGTCAGGGGCGGATAAAAACCATTGCAAAATCCGTCGACCTGATGCTGACCCTGTTCCCGTTTGAAGTGGCTATATACAAGCAGCATCAAGTAAAGACACATTTCGTCGGACATCCATTAGCGGATATTGTGCCACTACAGTCTGACCAGGGGCAGGCCCGGGTCAAGCTTGGTGTAGGGCAGGATCAACGTGTTGTCGCCATGCTGCCCGGTAGTCGAATGAGTGAACTGGAGAGGCTGGCCGAAGCCTTTATTGAGACGGCTGCTGCATGTTCTCGCCAGGCAGCGGATCTGCAATTCATTGTGCCCTTTGCCAATGACAAGACTCGTGACTATTTTCAAGGCATCATTGACAGCATGCAATTACAGGTCAGGATAAAAACAGTAGCAGGGCAATCGCGTCTGGTTATGCAAGCCAGCGACGTCGTGTTAGTAGCCTCCGGAACCGCCTCGCTCGAAGCCCTGTTGCTGAAACGGCCTATGGTCGTCGCGTATAAATTGTCAGCTCTTACGTTCTGGATATTGAAAACATTCAGGATGCTCAAGGTCTCGAATATTTCCCTGCCCAATCTGCTTGCAGGAAAAAAGATTGTCGAGGAGTTTATTCAGCAAGATGTTAGCTCAGAAAAACTGGCGCCTGCGTTGTTGCAATTACTGGACAACAGGTCAGCCAATCAACAATTGCTGGATACCTATGATGAGATTCACCGCTCATTGAAAAAAGATGCTAGCCATGAAGCGTCCAGGGCAGTGGCAGCATTGATAGGGAAGGCAGACTAATCCATGTATGATGAAAGCAGGGTATACCCACTATTGACGGCAGGTGTCGATGAAGTGGGGCGAGGACCACTGGCCGGGCCTGTCGTTGCTGCTGCCGTTATCCTCGATCCGCACAAGCCGATCTCGGGTCTGGCCGACTCAAAAAAATTAAGTGAAAAAAAACGTGAGGCTCTGTATCCACTGATAAAGGAAAATGCATTGTACTATGCAGTTGCCGAAGCCAGTGTCGAGGAGATTGACCGGATTAATATTCTCCAGGCGAGTTTGTTGGCTATGCAGCGTGCAATCGAGGGACTGGGCGTCATACCCGAGCATGTCCTTGTCGATGGTAACAAGGCGCCTGCCGTCAACATGCCGGTCGATACTGTAGTCAAAGGCGACAGCAGAGTGGCTTCAATCAGTGCCGCGTCGATAATAGCAAAAGTGGACAGGGACCGGATGATGCGTGAATATCATGACAGGTATCCTCAATTTTCATTTCATAAACACAAGGCCTATGGTTCCAGGCAACACCTGGACGAACTGCTTGAGCATGGGCCGACTCCGGTGCATCGCAAGACCTTCGCACCGGTGCGAAAATTACTTGATGAAGATGGGGAATAGTTCTTAAAGCAGGGCGAGTATCTGCCTAAGCGTACAGTCAGACTAGACGAATGCTGTAACTACCCACAGCACGCCAAACAATAATGGCTGATGCAGCATGTATATCCACAGACTATAACGCCCGGCCAGGTTCAATAGTGTTGAAGTGGAGAAACCGTTGCTGGAGCCCAGCAGGCGTTTACCTGCGCTGGTATGGATGAGCAGATGTCCTAATGTGATACCGCATAACACAACACCCAGCCATGGTAACAGTGGTACGTAGTCTTCGGTGAGCGGTTTGTAGGTCATTAGCCCGATCCAGTGCAGCCATGGTTGATTAAACTCGATCAGGGTAACGGTATTGCCAAAGATGATCAGTGTGATCCCGATAATTAAGCTATAGACGGGTTGATTAACAAACAGAATCGCCAGCAAACTGGCAACGGCGATGAAATGCAGGATTCCAAACCATATCGTTCTACCGGGAAACAACCAGTATGAAACTATACTGATCAATAGCGAGCAGGCCACCAATACCAGTACCCGTTGTAGTGCGCGTCGCCAGCGAATACCCTTATGGTGGGCAAGCATGAGGCTGATGCCGACCAGGGTCAGGAACAGGCTGACGATGAGGGTACGAAAGTTTACCCAGAAAAGGCCATCGTGAAAGTCGAAGCTAACAATTCTGAAATGATCAAGGTCATAACAGAAATGATATATCACCATGAAAACAACGGCAGTACCGCGCATGCTGTCAATAAGGTGTGAACGACGTGCTGGCGACATGTAAGGTAAGTGTATTCTTATTTAATATAAGTAAATATACTATACCTGCGTCGCCGATGCGAGTACTACATGTGCCCGCATTTGTTTGATGCCGGTGGCCTTGCGCGATGTATGTGCGCGGTTACGCGCCGCTATTTTATCCTGTCGAGTAATTCATAGCGCAGTATTTTCATGTTGTAGGGGGCATCGATGGCCAGTTTGATGGCAGACTGATCCCGGCATTTTACGGCGACTTTTATAGGTCCTTTTGAGAACAATTCACCGACGGTCATCTCCGGTCGAATATCCTCATTGGGGTATATAAGTATAGACTCGCCAGTCTTTCTTTCTAGCACCAGCATGTGCTGAACTCCTTTTCACTGTTATTTGAGATAAAGCATGATTTGGGGGATGCATGCTCAAATAAACGTAACAGAAAGTCTATACGATTTACTACCAAATACAACAGTAGATAAGAGTTATATATTGTTTAGTTCCAATAATGCTTGATGCGCAGTTTGATAGCGCTTGTTGATATCAACGGATAATATCCTGTTAATAAATTCATGGTAATGACAATCGATTCCGCGCAGTTCCAATGCAGGTGGATTGGCAGCCAGCGGTAACATGTCTCTGGTAGTGTTAGCATTGTTTCTGCGCATTCCGGTCAGCATCTCATAGAATAGTAGTCCTACCTGATACAGGTCACTTTGCTGTGTCCATTGCAGACCCTGTGCCTGTTCCGGTGACAGGTAGGCATGTTTGCCGATCCAGGTGTGGGCGGCGTCATTGTATTGCTGAGGTATACAGGCGCAGCCGAAATCAATCAGGTATACCTGCCCCTGTTTCGATAAGATTATATTGTCTGGGGAAATATCCGAGTGAATGAGCCTGCCGTCACGATCATGCAGGTTAGACAGGATGGTCAGGAGTTGACGGATTATGTCCACGCTTTGTGATAGTGATACCGTACCTGCCTTTAATATTTTATCCAGATTGGTACCTTTTATATATTCATAGGCGAAATATGGACGCTTAATGTCCACCCGGCTTTTTATCAACGCAAGTGTGTTGCTAGTTTGCAGTGACTGCAGGATTTCTACCTCGCTAATGAAACGTGACTTCAATGCCGGTATGTTGCAGTATTCTGGCTTAAGGCTTTTTACGATCAAAGATTTCCTCCCCTTGACAAGAAACAGCTGACAAATACTGCCGTTAAAAAAAGGGGAAATGTCGACAAGCCCGCTGTACTTTAAATGTCCCAAGGCCTGCTCCTGGCAGATAGTGTTAGTGTTTTTCCTGTCCATTTGTGCAGGAAAGCCTTCGTTTTTACCGAAAGTATTTGGCCGTAATAAGGTGAAAAAAAGATAACACCATTGTCTGTTATATCGGTTATAACAACCGTTTCACCTGTCTCCAATAGTACAATGCAGGGTGTCTTTATGTGTGTGTGAATGGCAGCGTGGGTGTCTGAGAAATTCTCGCTGGTTGAATCATACCCGAACCTGTCCGTAATAGAACTTATATCTATGGCACTTTTGGTAGCGTTACTATCAACGATGATACTGCTTAATTCAGCCCTGATATGCGTCAGATTGACATCATTACCAAGGTCCCTGAGGAGGTAGGTGATTGCAGAGAGTAGGCTATCGATGGGGGTGTCAACCTTAAGCTGTTGGTACGGTAAGGTATCGTTAATATGTCCGTGCTGAAAATTGACAAAGGTATCGGGTAGGTTGTTGCCACTACTGATTTGATAGATATGGCGCATATAATAGTGCTGAAAAACCAGAGCACTGCCCAGCAAGGTAATTGCACTCATAATACCTCCGACTCTGAAAGCTTGTCCGGATCGCTGAAAGTGGCATGAGCGTGCACAGCTAGCAAGGAAAATAATAACGGCCACTGATGACAGCACCCACAATGCTATCTGTATGTTGCGAAAATGCCTGACAAAAAAAGTCGTAGTATAATTTGCCTGAATACGGGCATGCAAGGTGCCGCTTGTGAACAGAGCAAGACGTTCCCCGACTCTGCCGTTGGCAGTAATAACTGTCGACGGGCCTGCATTCGCGGCCCGGATAATGGTCTTGCCTGTCTCCACTGCCCTGAGCCTGGAAAACTGCAGATGTAGATAAGCCAGGATCGATGGTCCGGCATAGGCATCATTGGTGGCCAGAGATATAAAACCTGCGCCAGCAGCAGACAGCATCACAGCCGGACGTGAAAAAACAGATTCATAACAAATAATGCTGCCGGGACGACCGGGTAATTTATCATGAATACTCCAGTCGTTTTGCCCGTTTGTTTCATCTTCGATGAAGGGAATCAGGATGTTTTTGTTATATCGATGGAGTACTGTTCCTGATGATGAGAGTGAAAAAACAGAATTATAGGTCTGCCCGGATGCTGACAAGTCAGGGCTTGCGACCAGTATGGGGATGCCGAATAGCGCGGCCTGTTGACTGATATTGGATTTGTTACGGAACTCGTATTTGCCAATACTGACCTCGGGCAATATGATCAGTTCGGGTTTAAAACGTTCACTGAAAGCATCTTGTAGAAGGCTTAGGCGCTGATGGGCAAGACTTTCAAGCATATCGTCGGATGCCAATGCCAGAGTGTTGCGTGGATGAGCATTGGTCTGGACAATGCTAATATCGATAATGTCGCCCTGAGTTTGCGTAGTTCCATTAATTAACGCAGGAAGCAAAAACGTTGACGTGATTGCAACCAACGAACTAGCGGGGACCACAATGGACAGTCTTGCATGCTGGCGCTGATGAAGTACAACAATAGTCAGCTGAAATCCTATCAATAAAATACTGAGCAACTGCTGGCCGCCATATTGGGCTGGCATTAATAATGCCGGTGTAACTGTTAGTGGAATGACCAGTGTCACAGGCAGGTTAAAATAGGAGAGCGTTATTTCAATAAATGTCCATAATAAGGGCGCTATCAGGAGTGCGAGTAAATCCCGCCTACTGATGATCAGAAATGTACAAAACAGAAACGTGGAAAAGAGTAATGAGAAAATGAATACGATCGCGACATAGGCATATATATCATATGTCCAGGTGCCGAAGTAGCTATAGCCTGAAATAATTAGCGCAAACACAAAACCATCCACTGCCACCTGTGTCGGTATATGGCCCTGGCGATTTATTAATAGAGGGACAAGAAAAAAACAGCCAACGAGCGGTATATCGAATGGCGGTAATGATGCAAGGAATAAAATTGAAGAAAGTACAGGACGCACGTTAATTAACTATCCCTGTTAAAATCGATGGTAAAGATTATACAGAGCATGATGTATTTAAGCCATCCATGCTCACGGAATAAAATTATTCAGAAATCGTTTACTAGGCTTGAAAGTTTTGCTATACATTACACTTGAATGAGGACGAAGATGGATCACATTCACATATTACACACACGGAAATAACAGGAGAGTGAAATGAAGCGCATCAAGAATACAAGTTTTGTAGGAAAAATCCGACAACGCGGTCAGGGAATGTCTGAGTACCTAATCATCGTTGCTCTGATAGCCGTCGCAGCAATTGGTGTGGTAGGCTTTATGGGAGACACGGTAAGTAACCAGATGGCCAGCATGGCAATGGAGATTTCCGGCCAGGACGGAGGCAACGCAACCAAAAATGCGCAGACACAAGCCACTGCTGCCGAGAACAAAGCCAAAACCGGCAAGACAATGGCAAACTTCTCTTCTGCTAACTAGCCAGCTCCATAAATGAATGCGTAATCACCCGGTTATCTCATAAACCGGTGGTTACGCATCAGCAATGGTCAATGCATAGTATTGACAGGGAAGGTTTGCGTCATGAAAAAATACGGAACTATACTTTACCATCGCCAAAAAGGGCAGGCGCTGGTGCTTGGAGTATTTCTGGTTCTGACAACGGTCATGACGGCGGTTTTGATGTACAACAATGGCCAGACGACTTCCGAAAAGAGCCGTCTGGTTAATGCCGCCGATGCCGCGGCCTACAGTGGTGCAGTGTTTGTTGCCAGAAACCTCAATTTTCTCGCCTATACCAATCGAGCCATGATAGCCAATCATGTGGCGGTTGGGCACTTTGTCAGTTATGTGTCATGGATCAGATATGTTGAGGATTCCATTACAGAACTTGATAAATATACCAGATTTGTCCCGTACGTCGGCCAGGCAGTGGCATATGCCAAGCAAATTATGGAATATGTAAAAGAAGGTACAGAAACGGTAGCGCCATGGATTGTGAAAGGGGCAGATTCAATAAACAGGATAATACATATCGCCCAAAATAAAAGTCGCGCAACAATAAACGGAGTGATGTCAGTCACCAGTGGCGTGCTCAATGTTAGGATTATGGATAAGGTTGCCAAAACATATGATCCAGCAATTCGAGTTAATTATAAGAAAGATGTCAATACAACCGGTGGTAAGATAGCCGCTCTTCAGGTGACAACAGACATCGCTAAAATTTTTCAATATGTAAAAGGATATACAGCAAAAAATGATAAAGGTCGGCTAAAGAAGATGGTTGAAAGTAGCTATAATGTCTCTAAACCATGGATTGAAGGAAACCGTGGCTGGGGTGTCAATCTGGTGGCATTCAAGCTGAATAAGGATGGTAGTACCAAACATACTTTGTCAAAGAATAAAACCGATTGGGAAGCCCAGGATACATTGGTCTATAAGTGGTGGACAGTAAAGGGTTGGAAGAGTACGGTCGTCGCAGAGGGTGATGCCAGTGCAAGCGAATTCGATAGTAAATACAAGGGCATCTATGGTTACCATGGTCTGAGGAAGCAGGGCAAAGAGTCAGCTCAGATACTGAATGTATCAGCGCTGGCAACGATGCCTGTATCTAGTACACGTTTTATGCAATTAATGGGTATGAAGCCGGGGGCGCAACGCCTTGCAGCATTATCCCGTGCGGAAGTATTTCACAACAGGCCAGAGAAGGGATTTGTCAAAATTACTAAGGGAGAATATTCGAATCTGTATAACCCGTTCTGGCAGGTAAGGTTGACCAAGAATCAAATATGATGGAGTTCAATCACGTTATTTTATGGATCAGCAAGTTATCTGTACTGACTGTTTTATTTTCATCCACACAGATACTTGCGAAGACCTGTCCAGGTAATGATATGCCGAAAACAGTTCAAGCGGTCTACGTAAAATACAAGATCACTGACGAGGTATATATAAAACTTAATAAACAGTGGGGGGCGCCTTCCAATGTTGTGGGGGATGAATTGAAAGAGCTCATTCTGTGGAAGAATTACCGATGGAAACGCAGATTCGGAAAATACTGGAGCACCGATGATGAGAAGGAGGTAAAATATCAGGATGCGCATTTAAAGAAATGGGAGAGTATTGAACTACGGCAATCTAAAGGTGTAGAAGTACCTATGGATGAAATAGATAAGCTGGCGATTGAGTATATGAACCATAGGCCAGAACAAAAAGTCTACGAATATGACTGGATTGATGTCGATACCCCTGAGTATTCATTGTACTACAACAGGTCTAATGAAAAAGGCTATGGTGTGTTGGGCCGTCAATTAACTAAATCAGATAGGAAGCGTCTGGACAAACGGACCAGGTCACAGCTTGATAACTGGTTGGGCTCAAATTATAAAGATACAAAAAAGATATTAGGAATCGAAAAAATATCAAAAAGGAAATCAAAAATACTGGGATATGACGTGGTCTGCGAGACGATCAGGACCAGTGTTAAGGACTTTTCGCGAACTAATGATCAGATAGAATTCTGTAAGGCTAATATCTCCGGTTTCGAAGTAGATCTGTATAGTAAGGCAGGAAAAACAGGGCAACAACATATCATGCAAGCTGTAGAGGTAAATACAGCGTACAGCGTAAATAAAGATATATTTTGTGCTCCAGGCTATGTGAAGTTGAGAACACCCTGATGCAATATGTTTATAGATATTGTATCGACAATCCTGTATCTAATAAAACTGTGTATGGATATGCAATAGTCAAAATTGTCGTAACTGCAATAAATAAAGATACATCAGTCAAGCAAATCACGGCTTGATACATGGAAAATAATTATTTTATAGACGCCTGCAAGATAATTAGGTTTTGATAATTTACTGCAGAAAAACCAGGACGTCGGGTAATGATGTCACGTATGAAATGGTCGAGACAAGATTATATGGTGCCCTGAGAAAATATGGACAGATGAAGGTATGTATGGAAAATATAACTGGTACCGAAGCAAATTTGTATGGAGGGATGGGCAAACTCGGAGAGCGCTCTATTGTCCAGGCTATAGAGGTCAATTCGGCGTGTCCAGTTAGAAGAGATATCTTTTGTTACCCGCACTATGTAAAAACGGGGTTATCCTGATGGAGGCTGCAAATGGATTTTGCTTATAAACATAAACGACTATCCAGACGCAAAGCGTCAGGTACCGCTACCACTGAGTTCCTGGTGTCACTGGCATTCTTCGTACCACTCTTTGTTACTGTGCCTGTTATTGGGAAATATATATCGTTCAAGCAGAAAAACATAGAATCAAACAGATATGCTGTCTGGGAAAGAACGGTCTGGGCAGATGAACAAGGACGTTGGAACGATAACGAAAATACCAAATCGGATGATGGCATAGCCAGGGAAGTCGACAGGCGTCTATATGGTAGCCAGATTCAGGGATTGTCCAGTTCTAGTATTACCGACAATAACATGTGGTCAGATAGAAATAGTGAAAGAATGCTTGCCCTGGCAACCAAGGGCAAACATCGAATAACTGTTTCCCTGAATGCCGATGTATCACCAGTAAAAGATCACTTTACGGATAATCTGGCCTATAAAGGTATTCCTTATATTGGCGACGGGATGAGTAAGATCACCGAAGTGGTCAATAGTACCCTGGGTAATTTTGTATCGGATTGCAAGGATATACCAGGTGTCGATTTGAAAAAAGGCATGAATCTGGGCTCAAAAACATATGCCTCCATTACTGTCTCGGCAAATGCAAAGAATATACTTCCTTCTGTTAACAATGGTGATTCGCAAATAATATTAATTGAGAACGAGAAAGAGCCAAAAACCACGATTGAAGATAAAAAACACTTTACGTTTTCATCCAGTGGTTCAATATTGTCAAATGCATGGACTGCCCCAACAGAAGCCATCTTCAACGAACGGGTTGGTAAGCTGGTTGTTGACGAATCAGTACGATGTATTTCCTCGCCGGCACGTCTGTTATCGCTATTTCCGATATACAAGGAAGGGAACGATGCAAAGAATGTTGTATCGGCCGAAAAGAGTACAATATTGCTTGAGACATATAAAAAATGAATAGCAGACTAATAATTAGTGGTTTTCTGTCGTTCATGCTGGTGACACTTTCAGCTCAGGCAGAAGATCTGTCCGGGCTTCATATGCCGGAATTTGAAACGATGCCGGGAATGAAAGTTGAATGGGTCGCAGAAAAGATGATTTACAACGGCCATCCGATGACGATACGGAATTTTAGTTCCAACAGGAATGCAGATGGAGTCATGAAACATTACGCATCCAGATGGAAAGTGCAAGGGCATGGTGAACTAAAATACAGTCGAGTCGGCGAAGATTTGACAATTGGCTACGTGCACAACGGTTACAGCTACTCGGTTCAGGCGCGTGATGAGCCTGGCGGGAGTAAAGGTTCGCTGGTAGTGACGCGCAACAAGGAGTTTAAACAGAGGGCAGTGAAATTCCCTGTCCATCCCGATGCGCATATGTTATCGCGCATACACAGTATAGACATGGGCTCAAGGTCAGAAACCCTGACATTAAGTACCTATCATCCAGTATCCATACACAGACAATGGTATCGAGCGACATTATCACGCAAAGGCTGGCAGGCACAGGATACTATGCCTTCAAGCGGGCAAACAGTGCTCGCCTACCAAAAGGGAAAGTCCTTGTGCCAGTTGACATTTATTGACAAGAGTCCTGTGCCTAACCATCGCTCGATGGTGATGATTCACTGGATAAAGGGGTGATGACAGACATGAAACGGCGTCAGCAAAAAGGCAGTACTGTAGTTGAATACCTGTTGGTAGCGGCGGCTATATTTGTGGCATGGAATTTTGTTGACAAAGTAAAAGATGGGTTGACCAGCCATCAGGCCGAGTATACCTGGTCAATATCACAACCGAATATCTAGAACCAAGGAGTAACAGACATGGCAGTCAATAAAGGGACGGCTATATTACTGGCAGGTGCAATCAGCAGTGGTGGTGGCGCGGCATACTTTACTGATGATTATATCAGTAACAAGGTCAGGGACGAGCAGGAACGTTTATCGAATCAATACAAGCCAACCAATGTCGTGGTTGCCAAAGATGATTTGCGCGTAGGCGATGTACTCACGTATGACAATCTTGCGATACGTGAAATGCCGGCCGGCTACATACATGCCGCAGCCGTACGTTCAGAGCATGCGGACACTGTCGTAGGTAAGCGCATCATGCAGTCACTCAATGCCGGTGAATCGCTATTGGAAAATTTTCTGGCCTCAAGAACAAATAGCGGATTTTCTAATCTCATTGAAAAGGGTAACAGGGCGATTACCTTCCCGGTGGATATCGTTTCATCGATGTCGGGTCTTTTACGGCCGGGAGACAAAATAGATCTAATGGTGACGCTGAGCCAGGGTAAAGATGTAACTATGCCACTGCTAAAAAACATCAATATTCTGGCGACAGGCGGCATCGTCGATGAGGAAGGGCTATTGAGCGAAGACGGTGCATATCAGACCATCACAATCTCGGTATCACCGCTGAATGCAGCTAAAATTACCCATGCCCGTCAAATTGGTAATATGACGGTTGTACTGCGTTCCGGGAAGGAAAATGAGAGTGGCCTGGAGAGTGTAGAGCTGACACAGCCGGTCACCGTGCAAAATCTGTTTGGTAAGACCACAAAGAAAGTCAGAAAGTCACCCAGAGTGGAAATTATAGTCGGCGGATAGGAATTAACATGGAAGTAAACATATACCGTAAGGTCATGGATCTTGGCATTGGAACGCTGCTGGTGTTTTCATTGTTAATAATGGCATTGTACCCTGGGCAATCACATTCTAAAACATACGAAGAGGTGTTGGAAATTTATGTTGGCCAGACGGAAATACTTTCCCATGCCAATGTGTCCAGGGTGTCGATCGGAAGTGGTGACCTGGCCAGCGTCAAGGTCCTCAGTGATGCCGGTCAGATATTACTGATAGGTAAAAAAACCGGGCTGACCGATTTGCGGGTGTGGATGCGTAACAAGCTGCAAAAACATTACCTGTTACGAATACTGGATGAACCACCGGAAGTAGCGTTGGAGCAAGTCAAAAAACATCTGGCAGATATCGAGGGTGTGGCAATTAAACTGGTCGGAGACCAGATTGTCATCGAAGGTACCAGTCTCAGAAAATCCGATCAGCTCAGGGTTGAGGCGGTCAGTAAACAGTTTCCGAATGTAACCAGTTATGTCACCGACGGAGGTATCACATTACATGGCATGATCCATATGGACGTCAAGGTAGTCGAAGTCAAGAAAAATGAACTGAAAAGAATCGGAATAAACTGGGCAGATGTGATAAACGGTCCGCAATTTGCCGTGTTCAATGATTATACTACCAACTCCGTATTCAGGCCCGTGCCGGATATCGATATAACTAATCCCGGTTCGCTTCCTACCGATATCGGTTCAAGTAATCCGTATTTCGGTATCGCCACGAACCTGACCTCGGTCATCAATCTGTTGGCGAATGACGGTAATGCCAGATTACTGGCTGAACCGCAACTAACCTGTCGTAGTGGCGGTAAGGCCGAGTTCCTGGCTGGTGGTGAAATACCGCTTCCAATCCGTAATAATGATGGCTCGATCAGTGTGACGTTCAAACAATATGGCATCATCCTCAAGATCGAACCGGTATCTGACCCGGAAGGTTATATCTCGACCCATGTCAGTGTCGAAATCAGTACCGTGGACGATTCCATCAGGGTGCTTGATATCCCCGGATTCCTGACCCGTAAGACGGATACAGACATGAACGTGCGTCAGGGAGAAACCATGGTCATATCAGGCCTGGTCAACACGGATTCTGCCAAGGCGGTCGATAAACTGCCCGGACTAGGCAATATCCCGATTCTCGGAGAGTTGTTTAAATCACGCTCGTTTAAAAATAATGAAACAGAAATGGTTATTCTGGTCACACCGCATATTATTGATCCGCAACACAAGATTAACAAGCAATGGATCAAACGCGCCGGTGACCTCCGGGAACAGAGTAATACAGACCTCGAATTCAAACTACTGGATTAAGGTATCGCTATGATCGAGTTACATGTACAGGACGACCAGGGACAGTCAATCAGGC
Organism: uncultured Gammaproteobacteria bacterium; assembly: GCA_947258655.1. Lineage (GTDB taxonomy): Bacteria > Pseudomonadota > Gammaproteobacteria > JAADHQ01 > JAADHQ01 > JAADHQ01. The sequence goes on from CAMYJD010000004.1 coordinate 198,513, forward strand.
ATAGCTTGAGTAGCGGAAAGCATAGCCTGGGCAAGGCAGCCGATGCGGACATCGTACTGTCCGATCCATTTGCGTCGAAATACCATGCGCAGCTGGATGTTAGCGTTAAGGGTGTATTTATTACCGATCTGGGCAGCACCAACGGGACCTGGATAAAGAAGCGTAAAATTAAAAAGAATATTCCGCTGGTAGATGGAGACACGTTCACAATCGGCAATTTGATGATTACAACGAAAATCATCAGATCGCGAAACAATCAAGACAGTACCGACTTGCCCGGGCAGGCACCACAGGCAAGCACTCAGCATGATGGCACTAACGTGTTCAGCCTGCCGAAAAGAAAATCGGATGACCAGCTATTTGAATTCAGGAAAAAAGTCCACATGCTCGTGCTTGAACACCTGGATATGTATAAACGCACAACCATGCATAATATGACATCAACCGAATTACGCCTGGAGGCAGCGAATTCCGCACGTGAGGTTATCAAACGAAACAGGCTGGAAATACCGAAGGTTAAACCGGAAGACGAAATTATTGATGAAATTGTGGCAGAGGCCATAGGGTTGGGACCACTGGAGGTTCTGCTGGCCGACGATACGATAACAGAAATCATGGTAAACGGCCCGGATGATATTTATATCGAACAATCAGGCAAATTAATCAAGTCGGATACCTGTTTCAATAGCAGTGACTCTTTGATGAGCATTATCGAGCGCATCGTCACCCCACTGGGAAGACGTATAGACGAAGGTTCACCGATGGTAGACGCGCGCCTGGAGGACGGCTCGCGTGTCAATGCGATCATTCCACCACTGTCGCTGATAGGACCGGTGGTGACGATTCGTAAATTCCCCAAGTACCGTTTCAGTATCGATGATCTTGTCGAGATGGGATCATTGACACGTGATATGGCCAATTTCCTCGAGGTCTGTGTCAAGAACAAGAAAAATGTCGTCGTCTCCGGGGGTACAGGTTCCGGCAAGACAACAACCCTGAATATCCTGTCAAACTTCATCCCCGAAAATGAACGCATTGTTACGATCGAGGATGCCGCAGAACTCCAGCTCGGACAGGACCATGTCATCACGCTTGAAAGCCGTCCATCGAATGCCGAAGGCAAGGGCATGATTGCTATTCGCGATCTGGTTAAAAACTCGTTGCGTATGCGACCGGACAGGATAGTCGTCGGCGAGTGCCGCGGAGGCGAGGCTATCGATATGTTGCAGGCAATGAATACCGGGCACGATGGTTCACTGACAACAGGACACGCCAATTCACCGAGGGACTTCCTGTCGAGACTGGAGGTGATGGTGTTGATGTCCGGCATTGACCTGCCGGTCAGGGCCATACGCGAGCAAATCACATCGGCAGTGGATATTATTATCCAGCAGACACGTTTCAGCGATGGCAAGAGAAGAATAACCAACATTGTTGAAGTCGACGGCATGGAAGGCGATGTCGTTCTGCTGCAAAAGATATTCGAGTTCAAGCGTAAGGGAAAAACGGCAGATGGAATGATAACGGGTGAATATTGCGGATGTGGTTATGCACCCACGTTTTACCGGGAACTTGAAGAGGCCGGCCTGGAGATGGACAGAAGCATATTCGGCGAAAAGGATTTTCTCAATGAGCAGAAACCATCCTGGGAGAAATAATCGTGCAATCTGAACAACTGACCCTGTTACTGATGGTTGTAATATCCAGTATAACCGGATTCATACTGATCTATACCTTTACCGTGCATGGCATAAAGATCTATCGCAGCAATTTCGTCAGGAAGATGGATCATGGCCTGAAAAATCTGTTCCTGTTCAAGGACCCAAAGTTCCTGTTCCTGATACATGTTGCCGGAATAGTGCTTGGAACCGTGCTGGGCTACCTGTATGCGCAGGTATTCGGACTGATAGTGGGTGCGATTATCACGATATTGTTACCGGGTATTATCATCCGCAGGCTGAGAAAAAAAAGAATCAACAACTTTATTTACCAGCTCCCCGATGCGTTGAACTCCATCGCGGCCTCATTGAGGGCCGGCACCAATCTGGCCAAGGCCATGCAACAGATTGCCGAACAGCAACCGCCACCCATTTCCCAGGAGTTCACGGTCATTTTGTCTGAATACAAAATGGGTCGTCAGCTCGAAGACTCGCTGATGGATATGTACAAAAGAATCAACCGTCAGGAAGTCGATCTGCTGATATCGGCGATTTCGATATCCAGAAGCGTCGGTGGTAATCTGGCCGATACCCTGGAGACACTGGCCAAAACCCTGCGTGAAAAGGCGCAAATCGAAGGCAAGATCGACGCATTGACGTCGATGGGACGTATGCAGGGCTGGGTCGTAGGACTGATACCGGTGGCCGTAATGTTGATGTTGCGAAAACAGGAACCGGAGGGTATGAATGCATTGTTCAACGAACCCATCGGATGGATCACACTGGCCGTGATTGCGTTGCTGATGTTTATTGCAGTCATGATGATCAGAAAAATAGTCAATATAGACATATAATATGCAAACAAATGCCTACATGCCCATCCTCATGGTGTTTATATCACTGGTCTGTATTGCCATGGTCATTGAGCACTATGTCAGAAACAGGGACCGCAATGAAGACCAGTCCTGGCGCGACAAATCGCCATTGATGTTCAGGTTGGTCAGGCCAATCGTCAATCTGTTTACCAACAAGGTCACCGAGTCCGTTGATCAACATAAGCTGGCATTATTAAAGGACCGACTCAACAGTGCCGGTATGAATTATGCGATTCGCCCGGAAGAATTTATTGTCACGAAACGGGTTTTCCTGGCCCTCGGTTTGACCCTGTTCATGTATATTTACTTTATGCTGGAACTGACCAGTTCGGGCGTCATCACAGGGGTAGCCATTATCATACCATTGGGTTATTTCTACCCGGATATATGGCTGCGAGACCAGATAAAAATACGCCAGCATAATTTCAGTAAAATGTTTCCCTTTTTCCTGGATTTGCTCGTATTGTCGATGCGGGCCGGGCTGAATTTCGCCAGTGCGCTGGATCATTCGGTCGAAAAAATGCCGGCAGGACCGGTCAAGGATGAATTTACCCGTGTCCTGCGCGATACCCGTACCGGCCTGAGCAGGAGAGAGGCATTAATGAATATGGCGGATCGTGTGCAGATGGCGGCCGTTGCTAATTTCGTATCGGCAATCAACCAGGCCGAGGAATCGGGTGGCGAGGTTGGTGAAGTGCTGAGTGTACAGGCGAATCAGCGCAGGACGGAACGTTTTTTGCGAGCGGAAAAACTGGCCAATCAGGCACCGGTAAAAATGCTCGGGCCATTGATCGGCCTGTTATTTCCTATCACATTTATCATCATCATGTTCCCAATCTTTATCAAGGCGCGTGATTCAGGAACGATGGACTTTTTCTTTAAATAAGGAATGTAACAGTGAGTCAACGCACAGTCATCAATATCCGTAATGGCAAAGTAATCACCACTCATACCCGCTTTGCCGATAGCTGGCTAAAGCGGCTCGTTGGGCTGTTGTCTGAAAGAGAACTGGGGCATGGACACGGGCTGTGGCTGATACCCTGCAAATCGATTCATACCATAGGTATGCGCTTTCCAATCGATGTGGTGTTTCTGGACAGCAATAACCGCGTGCAGAAACTGGCCAGCTCACTGAAACCTTATCGACTATGTCGATCGGCCAAAGGTACGCAGTCGGTACTGGAGTTGCCGACAGGAACAATTGTGTCAACGGGACTACGTCACGGTGACCAGATACACGTGCAGTAATGAAAGAGGGCAGACAATGAATCAGGACCAGGGATGCAATAGCATGGAAGATACTACACCGCCAATGGGCGCGATGCCTGTGCAATTGCTGCAACATGCGTCAGACAGTGAACAGCATGCAGACGATGGTGTGCCAGCCGCAGAATTCAGGGATGCGTACTATCTGGTATCAAAACAGGACTGTAATAGAACCGAAATCGCAAACTTTCCGTTTGTGATAGGTAGGTTGTCAACCTGTGATCTACGCATCAGTAATAAAAAAGTGTCGAGAGAACATGCGCTTATCATAAAAGCGAATAATGCCCTGGTTATAACCAATGAAAATAGCCTGAATGGTACCCTGGTCAATAAACATAAAATTAAACGCGTCGTTCTCCAGGACGGCGATGAGATCAGTATTGCCAATGAAATATTTGTGTTCGAAGTCCAACGTGTAGCAGTACAGGAAGAAAAGCCGCTGGTTCAGGAATTTGACAAGTCTGATGATTATAATGACGAACAGGCGCTAACGACAGATATCGACTCTGAAGCAGAGCAGAGCGAAGTAACAACTGAAATGCAAGCGCCTGGCGGGAAACGCATGATAAAAAGGCGCAGGTTGATCGGTTTCGCCGCAATTATGCTGGTTGTTGCATTTTCTGCCCTGTTTGCCTATCAGAATTACCAGCAACAGAGCAAAGAGTCACGTGTATTTGTAGTCAGTGAACAGGAAACCAAAGTGGAAGCGCTAAAACCGGACGCGGTAAAGACTGTAGACGCGGCAAATGAGAGTAATGTAACACAAACCGAGCAAAGCGCGGTGTCACAAAAAAGTCTGAATCCACAGGCATCCCAACACAGAACTGGGATGATCAAAATGGCTACAGCGGAAGCAGAAGCGAATCATAGCGCACCGGCCTCTGAACAGAAGCAAGCTGCGCGCATTTACAAAGAGAAGAAAACAACGCCAATCAACAAGCTCAACAAGCAAAAGAGACTGGTATTCGAACACAGAAACTCGCAGGAAAAAATCCATAAGGCAATCAACTACTATCATGAAGGTGATTTCTTGCACAGCAGAAAGGCCCTGAATAAGATTGCCAATAACAAGCGGCATCAGTCGGAATACCGCGTACAGGCGAAAAAGCTGCAGGCAAATATTAGCGAATTGAACAATTATTATGAGTCCGGAAACAAGGCCTTCGCCAATAACAACAAGGAGGAAGCCTTTGTCTACTGGGAGCAGCTACTGAACAAACACAATCGCTATTTCCCGACCAGGCAAAGTCATTATACCAACGAAATTAAAGACAAAGTGGCAGTGGAATACGAACAGCGCGGTAATGATGCCTATGTCAATGAGCAATGGAGTACGGCCTACCAGAACTGGAAGAATGCACTTGCAATACGGCCCAGGGAAGAAACCCAACAATCGGTCAATCTGATGGACGCGGAAATCAGGGAGCTCTACCGTACCGGTTATCGCTATGAAACGGTCAATATCAGCAGGGCGCTGGAGTACTGGGAAGCTCTATTGCAAAAGGCACCGCGAGATCATGAATACTACATCAAGGCCGCTGCGAAAATGCAATGGTACCGGAACCGACGTTGATTCAGGGATATATCGATGAAAAAAACATTATTACTTGTAATGATACTGGCCCTGGGCGGGTGCTCATCACATGGCGTGAAACAGGGTCAGAGTATGTCGGAACTGTATATGAAGGCAGAAACGGCCTATGCGCAAAAAAACTATGCTGTCGCAAAACAGCATTATCAGACGGTCGCTGAAAGATATCCGGACAACATCGGTGCACTGTTCAAGCTGGCAAATATCAGCATGCGAGAAAAAGAATGGGACAAGGCCATGAATTACTATACCGTCATACTACGCCTGAAACCCAATCACGCCAAGGCGCATCATAACCTTGCCATGCTGCACCTGAACAAGGCCAACAATCACCTGAACTATTACATCGCACACAATAACACACTGAACAATAAGTCCATTGCTACGTTACTCGATGCGATCAATGATTATTCCCGGCATAAACCGGAAAAAAAGACCTCCCTGGACAGGCTGGCCGATATCGTCAAACAATAATCGTAACTACTCAAGGGACCAGGAGAGCATCGGATGCTGACACGTTCAAACACTGTTTGTAAAAAGCGCACATCAAACTCAAAATACAAACGTAAACATGTGATCGCGAGGAGCCCCGCGACGACGCGATCTCCCAAACCAGCCACGAAACCACGTCAAAGTGTCATTGCGAGCGCAGCGCGGCAATCTCCCAAATCACGCCAACACATGCGCGGCGTATCCCTGACCGAAACCCTGATCATGATGCCCGTGTTCCTGATGCTGACCCTCGGCGCCATCCAGTATGCACTGATCTACGAAGCCAAATCCTCAGTGGACTACGCTACGTTTATGTCGGCACGCGCCGGCGCAGTAGATCATGCGCGTAAAAATGCGATCACGACCGGCCTGGCCAAATCCCTCGCCCCGCTATACTCGCCGGACATGGATGCCGCCTCCCTGGTCGCGACGATTGCCAAGGCCCGTATCGACGTCGCCGCGTTCTCGAAGATCAAGATCCTGAACCCGACCAAGGAGGCCTTCCGGGACTTCGGCGTCAAGAATACCGAA
>CAMYJD010000005.1 GCA_947258655.1 uncultured Gammaproteobacteria bacterium
TAAAAAGCTTATACCTGTTAAAGGCTGGCATAATAAAAGATAAAATGTGTAAACCATGTGCCCGGTTTATTTTGTAAATTATGTCCGGGTTGCACATGGTAGCACCGTTGTGCGCTATATTAGGCTTCCTGCTGTTGCTGATCTGTGTCCCGAATACGTTTGGATTGCAGGCATGACAGAATTCTGGATTTAAGGATCAGGGCGTTGAATGGTTTGGTAATATAATCTTCTGCGCCAGCCTGTAGACACTCATCGATTGTTTCCTGATCATCAAGTGCCGAGATCATTATTACAGAAGCCTGGCTGTCGCTGCCATCGCCCTTGATATGCCGCAAGACTTCGACACCACTCATTCCTGGCATCATGATATCCAGCAACACCAGATCGAAGTCCTGAGCAGATAGGCTCTGCAGCGCTGCATTGCCATCAGCAACGGAGACTGCGTTATAACCGGCCCGACTAACGCGTTTTTGCAACAGGTCACGACTCATGTCATCATCTTCAACAATAAGTACCTCAGGAACCTGACCGGTTTGCCAGTTCAATTCACCACTTACATCTTCGCGAATGCGACGGTTTAACAGACAACGCGTAATTCGATTTCGCAGGACCACCATATCAAAAGGCTTGACCAGGTAATCATTCGCACCAAGCTCTATGCAATGAATGACATTGCTGGACTCATTATCGGCAGTCAACACAATCACCGGCAGATTACCCAGCTTAGGATCCATGCGCATCTTTTTCAGTACGTCGTAACCACTGACCGTAGGCATCAGGATATCCAGCAACAATAGATCGAAGTCCTCGAGCGCCATCATATCCAGCGCCTGTTGACCGTCAGCGGCAGTGGCAACTGTGTAGCCCTGCTTCTCCAGGCGGCGCGATAATATATCCCTGTTGGCCTCATTATCATCAGCGATCAATATTGAATTATGTGTTTGCGTCATATTGTTTCACACTGTGTTTGTTGGCCCAGCTCCATGCCGGGCTTGCCATCGAGCGGCAATCTGACCTGGAAACATGAGCCACTGTGTGGCCGGCTGCTGTATGTCAAATCCCCACCCATCATTCTACAGTAACTACGACTGATAGATAGCCCCAAACCAGTACCACCAAACTCACGGGTGCTGGAATTATCCACCTGCGTAAACGGTAAAAACAGACTGTCCGACTGTTCCGCAGGTATGCCAATACCATCATCCTTTACCTCGAAGATAACATAGTCTCCACTATCATTCGTTTCAGCACTTATCACCAGATCGATCCGTCCGTTTTCAGTGAACTTTGCCGCATTACCGAGTAAATTTATTAATATCTGTCTCAGTTTCAACTCATCGGCAATGAGTGTATCCGGGACGTCGTGATATTCAACCGTATATTCGTTACCACCATGCTCAATCAGTGAACGCATCGTCGCTTCAACCTGGTGCACGATCTCCTTGATATCGATTTCCTTCATGGAAACACCCATCTTGCCTGCTTCGATCTTGGATAGGTCGAGCACATTGGATATCAACGACAACAAATGTTGTCCCGACGTATGTATTTTTTGCAAATCCTTGCGGAATTGCATCATCCCCATCTCTGTTGCATCCTCAACCAGCATATCACTGTAGCCGATGATTGCGTTCAATGGAGTGCGCAGCTCATGACTCATATTCGCCAGAAATGCAGACTTGGCCTGATTGGCTTCATCGGCCTCTCTTTTGGCAATATTGAGCTTCTTCAGCATCAAATCAATGTAAACAGGCAGTATCAGCAAACAGACAACAAGAAAAATGGCCTCGAAGGTCTTCTGTGACCAGTGTTGCTCGTAAATGATCACCGAGATAAAACCGAACAGACTGAGTGCCGCAGACAGATACAGATTAACCCTGCCGAAACGTACGGCCTGACTGACAAAGATCCACACGTACATGATATAAAGCGGGCTTGCGGCCCCACCGGTCAGGTGAATACTGAATGTAATCGCGCACAGATCAAGGAATAGCGTGACATAAACCCTGTTTTTCCACTGTGGGTAGTATACGACATGCCAGAATGCGGCCAACAAATAGGTCAGAAACAAGGCCGCGAAGATAAAGTAGGTCTGTTTGGCAATCGGATAATAATTGGAATACGAGCCGAGACCGATATAGGTAATCCCGAACACAAAAAATACAGCCCGCACCATGGCCTGCTGGAACTCTGGATTGTTGCGATTGGCGCTGATTACATTTAATAATGACATTTCATACATCTACGCCTGGCATGCTGTCTGACATGCAGGGTACAGTTATCGTATCAAGGCCGTAATCTTATCGATTAACCGGGGCAGGTCAATCGGTTTGGTATCGTAATCATCACAGCCGGCCTCCAGTGCCTTTTCACGGTCTCCTGACATTGCATGTGCGGTCAGTGCTATTATCGGAATATGCGCAGTCTTTGCAGCGGCCTTGATCCGTTTCGTCGCTTCCCACCCGTCCAGAACCGGCAAACTCATATCCATCAGGATCAGATCCGGTATCTCATTTGTTGATATCGCGATCCCTTCACTCCCATCCTTTGCAATAACAAGATCAAAGCCCTTACGTTCCAGTCGGCGACTGAGCATATCCCTGTTAAACTCATTATCTTCAACCAGCAGGATTTTTGCCATATTTTTTCCCATCCGCTATAAGCCTTTCGGATTCAATACTTTCCAAATTTATCATACACCTGGACTATAACGGCGCCCATCCGGGAAATTTTAACCTCCCGGGCATTGGCGCCCACGTAACCAGGATTCAGGAACATTGCAAATAAAATGTTACGGGCCCATCATTGGTCAGATGCACCTGCATATCGGCAGAAAATTTTCCTTTTTTTACAGAAGGATAGAGCTCGAGCGCACGTTGATACAAGCTGGTAAAGACACGTTCACCCTGGGCCGGCGGGGCCGCCGCTGAAAAACCCGGACGCATTCCACGCGTGGTATCAGCGACCAGGGTAAATTGCGGGACCAGTAATAAATCACCGTGGATATCCTGCAGACCAAGGTTCATCTTGCCGTCACTGTCGGCAAAGATCCTGTAGCCGATAAGACGTTGTAGCATTCTGTCACACTGCGGCTGCCCATCTTCCTTTTCAACGCCAATCAGAGCCAATATACCCTGACCTATCTGAGCGATGTTTTGATTATCGACCTCGACACGGGCTGAAGTCACCCGCTGGATAACCGCGATCATGCCAATGATGCGCCCAGTGACTGGGTGGCCGATAGCAGCGCATCTACAATCCCTGGTTCAAATGCAGAATGCCCGGCATCGGCAACCACGGTCAACACGGCATCCGGCCATGCATTCTTCAGATCAAAGGCCTGCTCGACCGGGCAGACCATATCATAGCGACCATGGATGATGGTGGCAGGTATATGACGAATCTGATCTATATTGTCGAGGATTTGATTGGGCTGCAAAAAGGAATCATGCATGAAATAGTGGCATTCTATACGCGCCATACTCAGGGCAGTATGCGGTTCCGACAGGTGTGAGACGAGATCGGCGCTCGGCTTCAGGCTGGCGCAACGTGCCTCCCATTTTGACCAGGCCTTGGCCGTGGCCATGCGTGCCAGTTCGTCATCTCCAGACAGGCGCTGATAATAGGCCTGCAACAGATTACCGCGTTCATCTGCAGGAATGGGTTCAATAAAGTCCTGCCAGTAGTCAGGAAAGACATGACTTGCACCATCCTGATAAAACCAGTGAATGTCAGATGGGCGGCACAGGAATATCCCGCGCAATATAAGTCCCGACACTCTCTCGGGATGGGCCTGCGCATACAACAGCCCCAGCGTGGAACCCCAGGAACCACCGAATACAGCCCAGCTTTCAATCTCGAGGTGCTCACGAATGCGCTCGATGTCGGCAATCAGTGCCTCGGTATTGTTACCTTCGAGGGCTGCATGCGGCCTGGAGCGGCCGCTGCCACGCTGATCAAACAGCACAATCCGGTATATTTCCGGGTCAAAGAAGCGACGATGAGCAGGGTCACAACCGGCGCCCGGTCCACCATGCAGAAAAACAACCGGGATACCGGAAGGATTTCCGCATTCCTCGACATATAAAATGTGCGGTGCATCTACTGCGAGACTGTGTGTCACATAGGGCTTGATCGCGGGATAGAGTTTTCTCATGCAGCTCACTTTCGATTGTGAATGTCATATATCAATCTTTACCGATATGCTAACCGTATACGCTGACTAACGCCAGCGCCACCCTCAATCCCTGACCGGTTCTGGCTGCAACCAGATCGCCGCCGCGAGTCCCATCAATAACAGGGCCAGTAACACAAACCAGGGGCCGAAATTGAGGAGCGTGCCGGCAAAACCGATATCAAACACACGCAGATACAGCATCCCCGAATGCAGCAATGCACCGAGAATAAAAAGCCAACTGATAATCTGTTTATACAACACCGGCGCTGCAAGAAAACATAATGTCAGGCCGGCAATGATATTGAGGACAGCCTCCAGATTCCCGTGTGCATGCGGCCCGCCCTTCATGTCATTAATCGGTGCGCGCGCATTGTCCAGCATACTCAGCGCGAGAATGCCACGGGTATTGGCCTGCGCGATCTGCTCTGCCGACATCGGATCCATGGTTTCCGGGTTTTCAAATTCTCCATCCGCCAACTGCTGTAAATAGCCGACATCCTTTTGTTTGATCTGCATTGCTCCACCCATATCCGGGAACATGGTCTGTAACATGTACGGCCCCAGCGCCGCAGTAAACACCAGATAGATAAAACCAAATACGATATTCTTTTTACCAATCATAATTTTCTCCACCCGTGTCGATATTTTTTTGAGCTGCAAATATGACATATAATGCAGCAATTATATAGGGCTTTGCTGTACTGCTCCGAAGCCCTTTGTAAGAATCCCCCTACAACAACATCCGGGTTTCACCGACTTTAAATTTGCCGCAACTATGGCAGAATCAATGACATCAAAGTTAATTGCATGGATGGCAATTAAGCAAGGAGCATTCCATGGTCTATGGACGGACGCCCATCACGGGATACGGATTTTCTATGATAGGCTCAATCACCTCTAGCCAGGTTTTGGCGCGATAGGCCCCGGTTTTCCGGGGCTTTTTTTTATTGCGGATTAACAATCGATCATTTGAAAACGATATACATGGTGAGGCAAGAAGTGTGCTTGTTTCGGATTTATCCTACAAAGATTAGAGATATTTACCGACTGTTCTTTATCTGCACTTCGACCATACTTACAGCGTAGGATGATTGAAGGATAGCAATCTCAATACGAATGGAAGATTTCATATCCACGGACAGGAGATCAGTCAGGGACATGGAGAACTACTGATTGATCGCTGTAAAATACCCCCCTTTTTTTACAGCAATAAAAAACCCGGCATCGCGTCCGGGTTTTTTATTGCCTGATGGCGTCCACCTATATGACCGGCCAGGCCATTGACGCGATAGCAAACAAGCTAATCATTCGCGGCACGTGCCGCCTTTTTCCGCTCATGCTCGAGCAGATATTTCTTGCGTATACGGATAAAATGCGGCGTGACCTCGACCAGCTCATCATCATCGATGAATTCCAGGGCCTGTTCCAGCGACTGCTTGATCGGTGGCGTCAGGACCACATTTTCATCGGTCCCCGAGGCACGTACATTGGTCAGCTGTTTGCCCTTAAGTGGATTGACGACCAGGTCGTTATCACGCGAATGGATGCCAATCACCATGCCTTCGTACAGTTCATCACCGTGGCTGACAAACAGGCGTCCGCGCTCCTGCAAGCTGAACAGTGAATAACCAACAGCCTTACCGGCACCATTGGAAATCAGTACACCGTTGATGCGCTTGCCATAATCGCCCTTTTTCACCGGACCATAGTGATCAAACACGCTATATAGCAAACCGGTGCCCTGGGTTGCGGTCATAAACTCGGTACGAAAACCGATCAGGCCACGGGCGGGCATGATGTAATCCAGGCGCACCCGGCCTTTACCGTCCGGCATCATGTTCTTCAGGTCGCCGCCGCGAATGCCGAGCTTTTCCATGACCCCGCCCTGATGCTGTTCCTCGACATCCACGGTCAGCTGTTCAAAGGGCTCCTGCTTTTCGCCATCGACTTCCCTGACAATGACCTCGGGACGTGATACACCAAGTTCGTAGCCTTCACGACGCATGGTCTCGATCAGCACGGACAGATGCAGTTCGCCTCGACCGGATACGCGGAACTTGTCCGGGTCATCGGTCTGTTCGACACGCAGCGCGACGTTATGCACCAGCTCACGTTCGAGTCGGTCCTTGATCTGACGGGAGGTGACAAATTTGCCGTCCTGGCCGGCCAGCGGCGACTTGTTGACCTGGAAGGTCATGCTGACCGTCGGCTCATCAACGCTCAGCGCCGGCAAGACCTCGACATGCTCGGGATCGCATAGCGTATCGGAGATATTCAGTTTTTCGATACCGGTAAACGCGATAATATCACCCGCCTGCGCCTGTTCCACTTCGACGCGCTCGAGGCCAAGAAAACCGAAAATCTGCAACATGCGCCCGTTACGGGAATTACCTTCCCTGTCGACGAGCGTGACACTGGCATTCTTGTTGACCCTGCCACGCTTGATACGACCGACACCGATGACGCCGACATAGCTGTTATAGTCCAAGCTCGTGACCTGCATCTGGAACGTACCCTCGGTATCCACATCCGGCGCTTCCACCTCGTTGACGATGGTTTCGAACAACGGCGTCATATCGCCGTCACGGGTGTCACTGTCCAGCGATGCAAATCCCTGGATCGCCGACGCATAGACGATCGGGAAATCGAGTTGTTCATCGGTCGCACCGAGTTGATCGAACAGATCGAAGGTCTGGTCCACGACCCAGTCCGGGCGTGAACCGGTTTTGTCGACCTTGTTGACAACAACAATCGGTTTCAGACCCAGATCAAAGGCCTTTTGGGTAACAAAACGCGTCTGTGGCATCGGCCCCTCAACTGCATCGACAAGCAGCAGCACGCTGTCGACCATCGACAATACGCGCTCCACCTCGCCACCGAAGTCGGCATGCCCAGGGGTATCGACGATATTGATATGGTAGCCATTCCAGTCGATCGCGGTGTTCTTGGACAGGATCGTGATGCCGCGTTCCTTTTCCAGGTCGTTGGAATCCATCAGACGTTCGGTCGGCGCGGCACGCTCGTCGAGGGTACCGGACTGCTGCAGGAGTTTATCGACCAGCGTCGTCTTGCCATGGTCGACGTGGGCTATGATGGCTATATTTCTGAGTTTCTCGTTCACGGGATGCTACACAGTTGCATTAATAGGACGCGCATTGTACTAAAAAACGCGTATTAGCGGGGAATAATATTCAGACTATATGATTAGTCTTTAAAATACAGTAAGTTATATAATGATTGCTCGGTGACAAATGATAATCGCTTGTATTTCGATTTGTCACCGACCCCTTATTAGACAGCCGGGCTCATCATGCGTCTATATAATGCTGGCCCATGCCGGGCATGTGATCCACTCAAGATAAAACCAAACTGGTCCGGCTTGCCGGCATATTCCATATGACACCCGTCTTCCGAGTGTTCTATATTTTTCCAGTGCGCTTGATCGGTATCAATGGGGTTGCAGATCGACAATGGCAACGTTGGTGTTTTAACGCGTATCAGTGGCGGCGTTGACATGAACGGATCTTCGCCGCCCGAGATTGCCGCAGCGATAGCCCGTGCCTGGCGGTGTATCGGTTCAATATATGCATATATTCGCCCGTCAATAGAGGCACAATCACCAAGCGCATAAATATCCGGCGCAGACGTGCGCATATTGCTGTCCACAGCAATTCCATTAGTTACCGATATCCCAGCCTTATTCGCGAGAGCGGTATTGGCGATCAGGCCGGCCGCGGACAATACCAGGTCCGTCTCGATCTGCTCCCCTGTTGATAATGTTGCAAGGAGTCCCGTTGCAGACTTTTGCAGTTGCTGCAGTTGCGCATGAAAATGCCAGCTTACACCCTTGCTCTGCAGGCGCGTGCGCAATTCTGACGATATTGAATCCGGGAGCAAGTTTATCAATGGTAAACTGGCTGGATCGATGACGCTTACAGTGTAGCCTGCCGCTATCATGTCGTCGGCAAATTCACAACCGATCAGCCCTGCACCCAGGATCATGACACGGCTGATATCACCGTCGAGGGACTTGCGCAACTGACGGTAGGATGCCAGATCATTGACACGCATTATACTGCCCGCAGCATCCCCCGCTATCGTCAACGCCCGCTGATGTGCACCCGTGGCCAATACCAGTGTGTCGTATTCGATGCCGCCTTTGGAACTCGTAATACGTTTACGTAGCGGATCGATTTTTATTATGCGTGTCTCGGTACGAACATCAATTCCCAGTTCCTCGGCACGTGTAATAGCGTTTTTTTCGACAATATCATCTGCCTGCCTTCCCTGGGCAAGGGCTATCGATAAAGCCGGCTTGGGATAGACGAGACCTTCGCAGGCAGTGACCAGCAGCACCGGTCTGTCGGGATCGGCCTTGCGCAGTTGTTCTGCTGCAGACCAGCCTGCGACGCCCGCGCCGATGATGACAATGTAATCCGGACCGCCGCGACATTTATTTTTTGCAGCCACACTTTTCCTTGCTGTTCGCACAGAAACGCCTGCCGGGTTCGGCTCGGGCAATAATCTTAAATCACTTTTACTAAGACCACACAATGGACATTGCCAGTCATCCGCTATGTCCTCGTAGCGGGTACCGGGCGCCAGACCGGAATCAGGATCGCCCAGTTTTTCATCATAGATAAAACCGCATGCATCACAAATCCAGCGCCTGTACGCTTGTCCGGACATATCAGGAACCCTCGACGTGGGCGAGTATTTTTTCAAATACCCCGTCAAGCTCCTCGCCGACCTTCATCAGTTCGGCGGATTCATAAGGGGCAAAAACTGTAGTCGGCAGGCGACATGCGACACATGTTGCATCATCACTTTCATAGACATGAATGCGTATCGGAATGTCTATTCCGGCCGGCTTGCAGGCCTGCCAGACACGAATGGCAAAATCGGGACGGAATATTTCCAGGATCTGGTCCGCCGGCACTTCCTTGCCAATCATTTTGGCATTGGCCTGGCCATTAATATGCGTTACAACACGCATGCCTTCGGCCTCTACACCCGCCTTGAGTTTTTCCACTGCCTCATCGGCACCCATCGTCGTTGTAAATGTCTTCATACTTCTCCCGTTCAGATAATAGTGTTCAGGCGACCTCGTTCAGTCTCGCCAGCTCCTTACGTAAATGTTTGATCGCAGGCGTCACGATAGCCACGAAATAGGACTCGCGTAATTTGCGTTGTGCCGGGGCCTGGTTCAGATAGCCTTTCGCCCCGCTGTGCAGCATGGCCGATTGCGAAGCCCGTAGAGCCAATTCAGCAGCATTCAGTCGTACCTGCAGCACCTCACGGAAATAATCGTCCTCTGTTTCAAAAGGCTCTTCAGCCAATGCCATGACCGCATCTGTCGCATCATCCAGGTCCTGCTGGAGTTCATCTGGGCGATCATCCAGAAAGCAATTGACATGACCCAGTAACGGTTCAGCATCCAGCATCAGGTCAATACAGGACTGAATATTGCCGATGGCCATACCTGCCTGCAATAATACGATACCGGTGCGTGCGCGGCGTAAGAATGCGCCTCCATCATCATCGATAATCATGTCATCGGCAATAAATACGTCCTCGAAAATACAGGCAAAGGTTCGCGTTCCTTCGAGAGCAGTAAAATGGGCCGACTGCCTAAGGCTGAAACCCGGGGATGCACAGTCCACCAGTGCCATAACGGTATGCTTTTGCGTGCCCTCGAGCGAGAACAATGTGCCAAAAAAGTGATCATCGCCCAGGTTCGAAACCCAGGGCAGGCTGCCATTGACGATATAACCGCCATCGACGCGCTTACCTTTCAGGCGCAGCTCTTCTATGCCTGCATACGATTTCATCGGATTGGACATGCCAGTCCCTGCCAGCATCTCGGCATTGGCGATCCTGGGTAACCATGTTTCCCTGAGCGACGCATTCGCCGCATTCTGCAGATACCAGGCGCAGGTGTCCTGACACCACATTGCAAAACCTGTCGACATGCATTCATGCGAGACCGTACTCATCGCTTGAATGGCCGCACCCATATCATGGTCTTGCTCAGCACGGACTGCCGGGAGGTGCTGCATGAACGCACCAGCCCGACCCAGTTCTTGTAAAACCTGCTTCGGGTAATAACCTTCCAGGTCTATCTTGACCGTCAGCGGCTTTAATGAAGCGGCGACAATATCGGCTGTCTGCGCCAGCATGTCCTCCGCGGATCTTGATTCACCCGTCATCCGGGCAGCCAGATCAGTCATAATCATACTCCTAATCATGGCCGCTTCAGGCCGGGGACACACTCACACCAACATTATTGCGCAGGGTATTGGCAACGGGAGACCAGACGTTGGAGTGCTTGATAATCTCATCCAGTTGCTCGCGCGGCGCGTCACCTTCTACATTGACCTTTACACGCACATCGGTAAAGCCCAACGGCTTGGCCGGATTCAGATCGCCAGTGCCCCACACCGCGGTTACATTGATATCACCTTCCAGTTGTAATTCCAGTTTGGTCAGCTTGATGCCTTGCGCAGCTGCATTGGCGTGTACACCCACGGCAAGGCAGGCACCGAGTGTTGCAAGCGCCGCCTCGGAGGGATTCGGCGCATTGTCTTCACCGAGCAGATGCGGCGGCTCATCGATCAGCATCGGTTCCAGATCACGGACATATGTCATATTGCGAAACTGTCCTTCACAGACTGTTTTGGCCTTGAGCGTTACGACCGAATCCGGATTGGCCTTGCCTTTCTCGCCCAGGGCCTTGAGCCCTTCGGTATCCAGCGGGCGCAGATAATCCACCGTGGTGGAAACAGTTTCAACAGTTGTACTCATGCTTGTTCTCTCCTGTATTGTAAGTTGTCAAACATTCAGGAGATATATTGCAATGCCTGTGCCACGCAGCAATATTGCAAAAATAACAACAAGTTAATTAAATCCGGCTGTGATAGACACGGATGACAGACATGTCTTTGTCCGATATTGTCGACAATGTCATCCTGCAATGGACAATTCCATCAATCGCTTGCCGGCACATAGATGGACGCGGGAATGCGTCAGAAACTGCAATGCTTAATATTGTATATTCAATTTCTGCATTCGATATCGCAGCTGTCTCGGTGTCAGCCCCAGACTTATTGCGGCACGGGTTTTATTGCCATAATTCTTACGCAAGGCGTCTTCTATTTGTTCCGCCTCGTCATCCCTAACGCGCGCATAGGGACGAAAATTATCCGGCATCGATCCCGCAATCCCCGGCTTCAGGTACGCTACATTATTATTTTCAACAGACCCTTGCTCAACAATGCCATCCTCTTGCGCAAAAATCTGTTCTATCAGTAGACGCTGAATGATATTGTCCGTACTCATCAATACCGCACGTTTGACGACATTCTCCAGTTGACGAATATTGCCGTGCCACAGGTATGTCTCCATCAACTCCAGCGCCCCTGTACCGAAGATTATATTACGGCCATACTCCTGATTTGCTGCGTTCAGAAAATGACGGGCAAGTATCGGAATATCGCCCTGCCGGGCACGAAGTGGAGGTAATTTAATCGGAAAGACATTGAGCCGATAGAACAGATCCAGCCTGAAACGGTTTTCGTTTACCGCTTCCTGCAGGTTCTTGTGCGTAGCCGCAACAATACGGACATCAAGCGGGATGTCCTTATGCCCCCCGACCCGCTGGATGACTCGCGACTCGAGCACCCTGAGCAACTTGGACTGCAAATCGATATCGAGATCACCGATTTCATCCAGGAACAAGGTCCCGCCCGAGGCCATTTCCATTTTTCCGCGCTTGCTTGTCGTTGCCCCGGTGAACGCACCCTTTTCATGCCCGAACAGTTCGGACTCCATCAGGTTGGCAGGGATGGCGGCGCAATTGATACTGACGAACGGACCATCTGCACGCTTGCTGGCCATATGCTGCATTTTGGCAAAGCGCTCTTTACCGGTACCTGATTCGCCCAGCAACAAAACCGTCGTTTCGGTTTCCGCCACCTGCAAGGCCTGTAACACAGCCTGCTGGATGGACTCGCTGTTACCGATAATGCCATAACGGGCACCATGACTTTCCATCTTGTTTTTCAGTAGCCTGTTTTCCGACAACAAATCCGCTGTCCGCTCTGCAACCAGGTCCTGGATACGTAGAATCTGTCCGATAAAGGTCGCCACAACCTGTAACAGGGCAAGATCACGCTGAAACGGACGCTCGCGCTTGCGTAATCGATGCACGGCCAGCACACCGATAGGTTTTTCTTCAAGGACAATGGGGACAGCCAGAAATGATACGGCCTCGTTCGGCAACGTCGAGCGATCGACTGCACGGGCAAGATAGGTCGGTTCGTCATCGATATTCTGGATCAGGGCTATCTGCCCGGTCTGATATACCTTGCCGGTCACGCCTTCACCGATCGCATAACGTCCACGCAAGCGTTCTGCTTCGGTAAGACCATAGGCAAAACGGATGTCCAGCGTACCGGATGACGGGTCGGGCAATAACACCCTGCCGCGATTAAGCCCGAGCAATTGCGACATAATGCCAAGCATGCCGTAAATGGCCGAGCCGGCGTTGTTGGAGCGGGTAATAAGGCGCGCCGCTTCCTGAACGACCAACAGCTCCGATTCGGGTGTACTGGCTATTTGACTGGTTTGCATGTCGATACCTGTTGCCATTGTCGACAAACAACAAATGCAATATCAGCGCCAATTACAGCCTGAGCAATCTAACTCACTGTACCCAAAGGGTTATATACAATACTGTTCATATGCCTTAACCTGCATACAAACACAAGAATGCACGATAATGGGGCGCTATTGCGCCTGCATGCACACACATCGTCGCCTGTATCTATTACGTTTTCAGCCCTGTTGATGCCAGCTGAAACGCTTGATCAATGAAACACAGACGCCGTCGAGAATAAATCCGATAATGCCGATAATCACGACAATGGCTCCCAACGTATCGTATTCGAGGGTGTCGCGCGCATCATTGATTGCATAGCCAAGACCACTGGTAACACCCAGATATTCGGCCGGGACCAGGACAATCCAGGCCACCCCGACCGCCAGGCGTATACCGGCAAATATATCCTGCCCAATCGCCGGCATAATGATTCGGCGCAGCATCTGCAAACCGTCGGCGCCGAGATTACGCGCGACCTTGAACCACAACGGATCTATACGGCGTACACCTTGGGCAGTCGAGAACATAACCGGCCATACCGCGGCAATGGCAATCAGGAACACGATTGCAGCGTCCCAGGTTGCGAATGCCAGCACCGCCACCGGCATCCATGCCAGTGGACTGATCATGCGCAGAAACTGGAATGGCACATGGGAAATTTCCCGCATACTGGCATTCAGACCAATGGCAACCCCGATCGGCACACCGGCGACGATGGCCCAGAGCAGGCCCATACCGATACGATACAGACTGGGACCGATCATGTCCCACAGGCCGCCGGATGCGGCCATGTTCATCAAGGCCAGGAATGTAGGCTGTGGCGCGAATCCGGCGAATGAGGAAATATCCTCATCATTCTCGATGACCCAGCCACCTAGCCACCATACGGCAAGCAATATGGAAATGCCCACGGCCGGATAACCGATAGTCGATAGAGCGAACTTCCTGAGCGCCGACCAACTGATGCGCGAGGCAGCGGCGGCCCCGGTTTTACCCGGGTTATCCGCCATCTCAACTACATTCATATCTTAACGATCTCGGTGCGCTCATACGGATTGGCCGGATCGATGCCAGGGACCTTGGACCAGTCCATGAATTTCTCCATCGCGACCTTGACATGGTCGTAATTGACTAGGTCCTTGGTGACGAAGTCGGGATCGAGCTTGTCGAGGAAGGTCTTGTCGCCTCCGACCAGCGTATTGTTCATCTGCTCGACGATCATTTTGGTCGCCGATGGATAAGGCCAGGGCTGGAAGTCGATGCGCCCGTTACCCCATTCGGCCTTGTTCTGGATTGCGGCCGGCTCGGCATAGGTCGTTTCATCATACAGCGTCATTGCCCGCTTCACGACCTTGGACGGCATGGGCAGATAGCGCTTGCCGTTCTTGGACAGCATATGCGCGACCTCTTCTTTGTTTTCCTGCGCATAGATCTGCGCGCGCACGACGGCATTCATGACCTTTTGTGTCCAGGTCGGTTTGGCCGCCACTGTCTTTTCATTCATGCATACCACGCAGCACGGATGATTCTTCCAGATATCACCGGTAAAGCGCAGCATGGTACCGCCTGCCAGCAATTCACCCGCGGCATTAAATGGCTCCGCGACAATAAATGCATCGATCTTCTTCGAGGCCAGTGCCGGCGGCATATCCGGTGGCGGCATAATCATCAGATTAACCTCGTCAGGGGCCAGCGTGGCCGTCTGTGGTTTGATCACAGGTTTGAGGCCAGCATCGCGCAGCGCCATTTGCAGGACGACATTATGCATCGAGTACCAGTAAGGCACCGCGACCTGCTTGCCGCCAAGGTCCTTGAAGGTACTGGCCTTGATGTGTTTACCGACGACCAGGGCCGAGCCGTTAAGGTGCGCCCAGGACATGATTTTTACCGGAAAGTTGTTGTTATAACGCATCCATACCGGGATCGGCTTGAGTAAATGCACCAGATTGAACTTACCTGCGGC
Source organism: uncultured Gammaproteobacteria bacterium (assembly GCA_947258655.1). Lineage (GTDB taxonomy): Bacteria > Pseudomonadota > Gammaproteobacteria > JAADHQ01 > JAADHQ01 > JAADHQ01. The sequence goes on from CAMYJD010000005.1 coordinate 14,800, forward strand.
AAAGCCTTCAACCAGTGGCGACCAACCCCTGATTAATGTCGGCTTGGCCGCCTTCAGACCTTCCTCTTCGAAAAAACCCTTGGCATGCGCAACCAACAGCGCGGTTGCATCCAGAATCGGCAGGTAACCAATGCGCACAACTTCGTCTTCAGGTGGCTCGGCCAGTTTGGCCATGGCCTGACCCGGCAATGTCATGCCAGCCGCGAGACCTCCCATTGCGAGTGAATCCAGCAGAAAATCCCGCCGACTCATTTCGTGTTCAAAGATATAATCCAGATCTTCATCTTTCGATTTACTCATGCTCATTCACCACCATGTTTTAACGTTGACCCAATATTGTTATGCTGCTGCGAATGATGCTGCAGAATCATCTATTTGACCGGATGATTCCGGGGATGCATCATCTCCCACCAGTTTTTCGAATTTATTCATCAATTCTGTACGTTTGTCGCTGAACTCCCTTGCACCGCGATTACGCGGAAATGGAAGATTGATTGTCAGCTCGCCAATCAGACGGCCGGGATTTGCATCCATAATAAGAACGCGGTCAGCCATGGCCACGGCCTCCTCGATATCATGCGTGACGATAACCATGGTCAGGTCCTCGCTGCCGACGATACGGGAAACCTCGTCCTGCAAATCGGAACGCGTGAATGCATCCAATGCTGAAAACGGCTCGTCGAGTAACAGGACTTCAGGAGAGGTTGCCAGAGACCGTGCCAGCGCAACGCGTTGCTGCTGACCACCGGACAGACTTTGCACACTGACATCGGCCTTGTCTGACAGGCCTACCATGGCCAGGAGCCTGTCCACCTTGTCGGGATCTTTTTTACCCGCGAACAGCAGGCCCAGCTCAGCGTTCTGGCGCACCGTCATCCACGGGTAGAGTGAAGGCTTCTGGAACATCATGTTATATTTGGCACTGGGACGCGTTAGCGTATGTCCATGAATACGCACACAACCCTCGCTCGGAAGCATCAGCCCGGCCAGCATGTGCAACAGCGTCGACTTTCCGCAACCGCTGCGGCCGATCAGGGCAACTCTCTCTGCTGGTTTTATCGTCAAGTCAATGTCCTTCAGGGTTGGCTCGGCCTGCCCCTTGAAGGTATGCGAAATATAATCGATATTGATTCCTGCACTCATGGTTTATCCTGCTATGAAACCTGCCAGTATGTGTTGCAGATATCATGCCATTCGGGCTATATGTGCATTATTAAATGCTTACAGCGATATAGGCTGCACCTATAGCGATGCTACAGATGTCATTGTTGACAATGTCAGACATTCTCGAATTTTTTCTGCCTACATGGGTGGAAAAGGTTGCGATACCGGGTATTAATACTGACTATTAGCCGAGAGAGACCATAAGTGTTCCGGGTAATCGAAGTCGAAAACTGGTCGTGAGTATTTCGTCTGTTATAAACAGTGCACCAGCGCAGGGCCATGTAATACCTTTTTGCGGATCCAATGCACAATCTGATCATATAGCTCGTATCGACCCTGGACAGCCAATCATGAATGCACGTCAGATTTCTTAGAATCTGATTAGCATTGTCATCGCGAGACGTGGATTTTTACGCCGCGGCGAGCTGTTAAGTTTTATGTCCGACTTCATTGTTGATTGTGATACAGGGTTCTGTAGATTGCTTCGCACAGATAAAAGCGATAAAAGGCGATAAAAGGGGTCCGATAAAAGGGGTCGGTGACATATGGAAATACAAATGATTATCATTTGTCACCGACCCCTTTTTAACCCTGACCCCAAATTTATTTCGATCAACTGGCGCAATGCGGCGATGTCCTTACAGCGGTTGATTGCATCGTTCGGTATCAGCACGCTTATGTTGTCGCCATCATGCCTGAGAATGGCGGGGTAGCTAGTCTTTATGTCACGATACTGCTGTTCGAATTCATCCCGGTGCAGGAACACGACCGGCACACCAAGCTGCTCGATGAATTCACGCCATTCCTTTTTTTCGCTCAATAGACCATGGCTGATCGCGCACAGATTGCAGGAATAGGTCGATGGCGACAGCATCTTGTGGGCGATGTCGGTCATCGTATTGAACAGGCCGCTATCGGCATTGTAGACAAATATCAATGTGCTGTGTTTATCACGACTCATGCAGGGTATGACCACTGATAGCCCTCTAAATTCCATGCTGTTCGAAGGCAAGATAACAGGCCAAAGTCGCTCTCGGCCTTCACTTATGGCACGTATTAATAGCGATAAGTTCTGTGAGAGTCGCTCTCGGCCTTCCTTGGCCTCCGCGACCATAGTGCCAATCCCCAGAAAAAATTAAGATAAACGGCAATAAGGCCGTCCTTGGCCAAAAAAAAAGCCGATGTCGGTGACATCGGCTTTTTCAACGGCATTATCCGGGCTTAACGGTGAGAACCGGCCTCAGAGTGCGCAATATCAACGACCTTGTTAGCCAGATCATTGTATTCCTTGCGGTATCCATCCAGGGGATGACCTTCGCCAGGAGTATAATAATCGAAACCGTTAACGCCGTTTTCATGTTCGAACTCGACAAACTTCTTCTGCAGTTCGAGCATGCGCTTGATCAGATCTTGCTTTTCGCTCATTGTAATGCCTCCAAATACTGTTCTCTAATGAGTCTAAAATTCGAGAGAACGCGACTATAACACTGCTTATGCCGCGAGCCCAGTAAAAATTCTATAGATAGATATACTATCCGGATCGGCGCAGGACAACATCAACCCTATGCACCCATTATCTAACCATTATATACAGGCATGCATCATTAATATATTAGTTTTTGATAATATATTTTAATGGACAGATCAAAAACCGTCCCGTAATGCACATCAACGACATGCATATCATTATAAGCTATTGTTTATAATATAATTAGTGAAATCGCTGCAGTCCAGGTCATAAAATTATTTTATCATCCTGAATAAGCGAGTCATTTACTATACAATACCCAGCGCGGCGATAAACGCCCGTCGGACAACTATCAGCGGGTAATCCAGATCAATATGCCATTGCTACTTTCCATCATCGAAATCGGCGGTTATCCGGATTTCACGCCGCTGTACCATGAACTCGGCTACCAGACGCAGACAGCCGCTTCGGTACGCAAGGCGATCTCGGGCATGAAAAAGCAGGCCCCCGACGTGATCGTCGCGGAGTTCAATTTCCAGTCGGATTTCAGGGACCGCACCAGCAACCTGGAGACCCTGCTGGCCACGGTGCGGGCACAATACCCACACTGCAAGGTCATCGCCCTGTACGAGGTCGAATTCGCACCGGCGTTTGCACGTTTGCAACAGAGCTACCCGATCGATTGGGCGCTGCGTTTTCCGGTCAGTCATGGCGATATGCGTACGGCACTGACCGGGCTGGCACAACAGGGAAGCAGCGAATGACCGATAAACAACAGATCAAGCAGAAGGTCACTGCGGTGTTCGACCTGGTCGCGTCCGGCTACGACCACCCGTCCCTACGTTTTTTCCCTTCTTGCGCCGACGCCCTGATCCATTTCCTGCGTCCGCAACCCGGCAGCAAGATCCTCGATGTAGCAACCGGCACCGGTGCCGCGGCCGTGGCCGCGGCCCGGTGCATCGGCCCGACGGGTCGCGTACAGGCCATCGATCTGGCCGAGGACATGATCGAAGAAGCAATAAAGAATGTCGACAAGATGGCATTGGCCAATGTCGATTTTCATGTCATGGATGCCGAGCAGGTGGAATTTAAAAACAATTACTTCGATGCAGCCATGTGCGCGTTCGGTATTTTCTTCCTGCCCGACATGGATAAGGCATTAAAAAACTGGCTGCGCGTCCTCAAACCCGGCGGCCAGTTGGCGTTCACAACATTCGCTGGCAATGCATTCCAGCCTATGGCTGAACTGTTTCGTACACGCATGGAAAAATTCGGCATCGTGTTTGAAAACAGCGCATGGCAAAGGCTGGATCAGCAAGACGATTGCAGGCTGTTACTCGAAAACGCCGGCGCCACGGACATTCGTGTTGTCGAAAAACAAATGGGCTACCATTTAAACACTACCGATGACTGGTGGGCCGTGCTATGGAACAGCGGCTTTCGTGGCTACCTGGAACAACTGGATGCGCAGCAACTGGCGGATTTCCGAGCCCAACATCTACAGGAAATCGCAGAACTGCTCACCGACAAGGGATTGTGGATGGACGTTGATGTTATATTTGCCGGCGGCCACAAACACTACAACAATTGAATACACTTTTATCTGGAGAAACACCGTGACAAAGGCTTTATCTGAACAGGCATTGGACACACTCTTTAACAAGGCCCGTAGCCACAACGGCTGGCAGGACACTGAGGTCAGCGATGCACAACTGCATCAGATCTATGAACTGATGAAAATGGGGCCGACCGGCGCCAATTGCTGTCCTGCGAGAATACACTTTGTCCGCAGCGCCGAGGCCAGAGAACGCCTGATCGCGTGCGTCAGCGAAGGCAATGTCGAAAAATGCCGCACCGCCCCGGTCGTTGCCGTGATCGGCATGGACATGGAGTTTTATGAGCAACTACCCAAGTTGTTCCCGCACACCGATGCCCGCTCCTGGTATGTCGGCAATGATGAAGCGATCTACAACACCGCGTTTCGCAACAGCACGTTGCAGGCCGCCTACTTCATGATGGCCACCCGCAGCCTCGGCCTCGACTGTGGCCCGATGAGCGGCTTTGATGCCGATAAAATGAACGCGACGTTCTTCCCGGATGGCAAGATCAGGATAAACATGATCTGCGCCATCGGCAAAGGCGACCCGGACAAGCTGTTCCCGCGCCATCCGCGTCTTGAGTTTGATGAAGCCTGCAAGATTTTGTAAGCAGGCGATCAAACCACTTCCCCACACCAACAAGCATTCAACTAATAATAACGGAATCCAACCATGCCTGACGAATCAACAAAAGAAGTGACAAGCGAGACCAGCAAGATCTGGCAAAATCACGTAGCTGTTCCTGACACACCCGAAGGCTTCTCGGTCAGAACGACCTGGCCTGGCAATCCGGATGGCGCCGAAGTCATGCTTGAATGCTGGGAAGCGGGTAGCGAAGAGCCGCCCCACTCGCACCCGGGTGATGATATGACCGTGGTCATCGAAGGCAAGATGGCGATCCAGTTTTTTATAAAGACAGCCGATGGACTGGTTGCCGATGGTGAGCCGCTGGTCCTAAGCAAAGGTGATAGCGGCTATATCAAGGCCAACAGGATACATGACGCCAAATACATAGAACCGTGTAAGTTGGTGTATGTTCACGACAAGGCATTCGGCTTCACGGCTGAATCGTGATCATCTGCAATTGCAGGCCAACAGGCCTGCGAGATCACTGAGTTGATAACGCTGCAAAGCAGTTTCCGGCGCAATGTCACGATCCTGTCCCTGTGCCAGGCGCTGTTCATGAGCGCTACATCACTGGTCGTCGCGACCTCGACACTGGTGGGATTTTCCCTGGCCAGCGACAAGACCTATGCCAGACTGCCTTTCCAGCACAACTAACCCTCGGCGGCATCATATCGATTACTTACAATCAGATTTTAGATATATACAGGAAAGGAAAATGAAATATGGGGCGACCATGAATTATCATTCAGGATAATAACAATCGCCCCATGTTTACTTTCTATACAGACTTGATTGCCTGTCAGAATTTGGCACCTGCCCACAACCAGAGTTTGTCGGTATCTACTTTACCCGCAGCCGCATCACCCGCCGAGTATGCGGCATATTTGATACCTGCACTGTAGTTTTTGCCATATTTTTTGGCATATACCAGATCGAGCTCACTACCCAGATCATCTACAGTAGCGCTGGATTCATCGGCCTTGAAATCATGATAGACGACCTTCCAGGTGCCACCGAGGGCCTTGCCATTAACGGATACATAGGTATCGATCAGGCCTTGCGCCGGCGTTCCCAGGAACTGGTCTGCCCAGCCGTTGAACTTGTGCAGCGTAGCCAGAGGTGTCGCGAAGCCATAACTGCCATTATCCGAACCGAGCACCTCGTAACCCAACTTCGCTGTTATGCCACCAAACACCAGGCCGCCCTCGAGGAAATAGTAGTCGGCGTCAAATTCGCTCGCTCCGCTTTTTGATTCCTGGCTAGCATATTCGGCCGCATACAAGACTTTCATCGAATCCATCTTCGTGGATCCCGTCAGGCTGATGCCATAGGTATCCAGACCGTTACTGGTATTGTTATCCACTTCGAGCAGATAGGCATAACCGGCAAGCTTACCGATCGGTGTCTTGTAGGATGCATTGAACAGATGGTCTTTTGAATCAACATCTGCCGCCTCGGCAAAAATACGGTTACGTTGATCAAGATAACTATAGCTTAATGCCAGTCCATCAGCCGGCGCAGCCGTCAGTTTCAAAGCATCGAAGGTTTGCCTGTCCTGACGCCAGCCAACATGGCCGATATGACGATGGCCATCATAGGTAATGACCTGGCGACCCAGTTTAGCGGTCAGCATCTTATTCTTGTATTTGATAAAACCCTGCTCGACTTCGGTTGTTTCCGGATCACCGATGACCGAGAACTGACCGAGCTTGTACCCTGTCGGGCCCACTGTGTAGTCGCTGACACCCCCGACAATACGAACGTCTTCAACTTCCAGCATCCCTGAAAAACCCATATAGTCTCCAGTTGTGTAGCCCAGCCGCGTGCGTAAAGTCATGGCGTCGGCATCTGCAAGCGCGTTGTCCTGCTCGACCATCTCATATCGCAGGCGTAAATCGGCACTGACTTTTCCCTTTGTAAATGCTTCGGTAATGCTTTCAGCGGCAAATGAACTACTGCATGCTGTCATCGTGACGAACAGGCTAACTACTTTCTTATTCATACTAATTGATCTCCAGTTTGCAAATAAATTCTTGTTGGAGATAATACTAGGCAAGATATATACCAGTAATTCAGCAAGCGCTATTCTGAATCAATATTTCTTGAATTGTAATAAAAAGGTGCACATAACGCTGAATCAGCTCCCGATCTTCAGTGAGCATAGTATCCTTAAGCCGTACAGTGCGAAGCTGGTGCATGACACGCGACCAGGCGCACCATGTTTGATTTTCGTCTCTGCACTTTTATTACACATATATGACATATGACAGTGCATGTAATAAACGGTATGCTTGGAAACAGGATCGATCGGATTGTTTGTCATGACAGCAATTTCTGCAACAATATTAATCACTGATCTATCCATATGAAGTAATCAGTAGTTCTTGAAATGTTCACAGATAACGGGATACAACCCAGCTTGTAACATTTCCTAAATCGGGATCAATGATGACACACCAGCTCTGGCTATTCAGACATGCAAAATCGGACTGGGATACGACAAGCTCGGATCGCAAACGGCCTTTGTCCAAACGTGGCAGGAAAAACAGCATTCGCATGGGCCAATGGATGACTGAAAATCGTCTGGTACCCGACCGGATAATAAGTTCGCCTGCGGAGCGTGCCTTCCAGACCTGTGAGTTTCTGCTGCAGGGATTTCAGGGCGAAATCAATGTCCCGGTCTGGGATGATCGTCTTTATCTGGCCGACCGCAATACGCTGCTGGAGGTAATCAAGGAGCAGGGAAATAATATCGAAAAATTAATGTTGGTTGGTCATAATCCTGGGCTGGATAATTTATTACTGTACTTATGTGATGAGGAGCCGCCCCGGACCGACAAGGAAAAACTGATGACCACGTCAACACTGGCGATCATTGAGCTATCTGACGGCTGGGACAATATCAAGGCGGCAAATAACCACCTGGTACAGATATCCCGGCCCAAGGAAATTTTTAACTGACACTATACACCTAACCAGACATTTGCTGCGGCCAATACATTCGACCTGAACAGTAAAAAGGAATATATGGTCGGGTATAACGGCATAACCTCTGCATTGATCTATACTAGAACCAGTACAACAGTCATGACACTGGGTTCATTATCAATGAGGACAACACATATATGACACGGATTCTTGCAATCAATGGATCTTACCGCGACGATGGCATTACCGATCAGGTCGTAGAGGCGATTGCCAGGGCCGCTGTAGCTGCGGGCGCCGAGGTCGAACATATACTGCTGCGCGACTACCCGATCGAGTTCTGTCTCAATTGTCGGGAATGCACACAACATGCCGGCACAACACCAGGCAAATGCGTACAGAATGACAGCATGCACGAACTGATCGACAAGATTGAACGAGCCGATGCATACATCCTCGCTTCACCCACCAATTTTGGCAGTGTCACGGCATTGTTCAAACGCTTCATGGAACGCCTAATCGTTTATGCCTACTGGCCATGGGGCATGAAGGCCCCGCAGTTTCGAAAGAGCGCTGACACAACCAGGAAAAAGGCGATCCTGGTTTCCTCTTGTGCAGCGCCCGGCTTTATCGGCCGTCTGTTCTATCATGCAGGCAAGCAATTAAAGATGACGGCCAAGGCCATAGGTGCTGACACGAGCGCAATATTGTTTACCGGTCTGGTTTCAATGCAGCCACATCCACAATTACCACAACGCATACAGACAAAAGCAAGGGCCTTGGCTGACAAACTGTTATAATTTTATATATTGCGAATGCAATCTTCCGGAATCTGTATTCGCCCTCATTTAGATATCAGACTTTATTCTTGCCATGCCATAATATCGAACCATGAGAACCTGTACATTGGAAACACTATTTATATGATTCGTTTACCAAAAGCCCTGCATGCATGGGGCAGCGATCTGTTTTCACAAACCCTGAAACAGGAAATACAGCAACTGGATACAGCACTGTTGCCATTACAGCAGGGACTCAGCCATGGAAATGTTGCCAGCGATGAAAACCTGACTGTGATGATCCTGAATATCAACGAAGACGCGGACAATATTCACGCGAAAACGGGGATATTCTATACCGGCATTATCAGTGGCTGTAATTGTGCCGACGACCCCAGCCCCACCAATGAGCATCCGGAATACTGCGAAGTGATTTTCACCATTAACAAGCAAACAGCAGAAACAACATTACACCTGTTGCCTGACTAGCTCCCCGACGATGCAATACAGGCAAGGCTTTACATGTAATCGAGTACCACCCCGGCAAATATCGCCAGGCCGAACCAGTGATTATTCAGGAACGCCTGCAAACAGGCCTCGCGTTTGCGCGCACGAATCAGATACTGCTGGTAGCCTGTCAGTGCAGCGGCCAGTGCCAGGCCGCTATAATAAAACAAGCCCAGCTCCTGACTTTGCCCAAGCATGATCAACGCAGCGAATATCATCGCCTGGATAATCGCGATGATGACTCGGTCAAGGTCACCAAAAAGGATTGCCGTTGACTTGACACCAATGCGGATGTCATCGTCGCGGTCGACCATCGCATACATCGTGTCATAGGCCGTGGCCCATAACACCGTGGCAAGAAACAGGACCCACGCATCTGCGGGCACGGCATTGCTCTGTGCCGCAAACGCCATCGGTATCGCCCAGGCAAACGCGGCGCCGAGGAACACCTGCGGCAGATAGGTATAACGCTTCATAAAAGGGTATATCGCGGCCAGGAGTACACCGCCGAAGGACAGGTAAATCGTCAGCCTGTTCATCAGCAATACCAATATGAACGCCAACAGGCACAGGACTGCAAACAGGATGACGGCCTCGCGTGGCGTTACCTTGCCGGTAGCCAGGGGGCGGGCGGCGGTTCTTTTGACATGCGGATCGATCTTGCGATCGGCAAAATCATTAATAACGCATCCGGCCGAACGCATCAATACGACGCCGAGCACAAACACGAACAACACATCCAGATCCGGTATGCCTTGCGCGGCGATCCATAGTGCCACCAGTGTAGGCCATAGCAGCAGGTATATGCCAATAGGCCGGTCCAGTCTTGTTAACTGGATATATAGCGTCAATTTTTCGCGCCAGACTGGCGCGACAGCTGATGGAGGTCTGTTAGGTTTACTCATAAGAGTCATATTCTAGACTGCCGATGCCGGACTGACGAGACCTGGCGTCGACTTAGCATGCCTGCCTGGCATTGATCGCCGGCAGGAAGATCTCGTTGACCAGCAAGGGTTTACCAGACAGATAAAATACCGAACGTCGCCCCCAGATCGCACGCGGTTTGTTACGCAGGCCGCGGGTAGCCTGCCGGTAAAGAAAATTTCCACGCTCGATAGCTGCGACCTCGAGCCCTCCTCTGCGCATGCTTTTATCCGCAAACAGCACTGCACCGAGCGGTCTCGTGCCCAACAGCGCCAGGCGGCGCACCGGCCCTGTCAGCGTGCTATAGGGTATTGCGGTACGCGCGAATACCCATGGGACGCCATCACATAACAGCCTGACTTGCCTGATCCGCGCTATGCTCGCTGCGTTCATGCCCAGCCGTCTTCTTTCACTCGGGGCAGGCCTGGCCCACGCCTCATCAATAACCTGCACCCGGAATTTACCCGGACAACTTGCGAGCAGACGCTGTGTCAACGAATGCGGGTCCAGCAACCATGATAAGGCGGCTTCAGGAATATCATTGAAATTCAAACGACTATAGGGCTTCCAGGTGGCCTCGGCCGCGTTGCCAGATGCGTACATCAATAGGTCTGTCCAAACAATATATCGAGCACCGCATCATATAGGAAAAAGACGCAGAAAGGTACTTGGCGTCAGTGGGCAAGCGACGACCGCCATCAGACCTTGCCGTAGTGGATATTCTGACCCAGCCAGCGTTGTACGAGCACAGGTACGACTTGCGGACAGGTATGCAGAAGTTTCTCTGCGACGATATGCACGGATGGCATCAATGCCTGATCGCGCACGATATCGGCAATACGCATTTGCACGACACCGGTCTGACGCGTACCCAGCACTTCACCTGGCCCCCTCAGTTCCAGATCGCGCTGGGCGATGACAAAGCCATCGTTACTGTCACGCATCGCAGCCAGACGCGCGCGCGCCATTTGTGACAGCTTGCCCTGATAGATCAGCACACAACTGCTTTCCTTGCCTCCCCTGCCGACACGGCCGCGTAACTGGTGCAGCTGCGACAGTCCCAGACGCTCGGCATTTTCGATAATCATCAGATTGGCATTGGGTACGTCTACGCCGACCTCGATGACCGTGGTCGCGACGAGCAGATCGATCTCGGCGCCCTTGAAAGCAGACATCACTGCTTCCTTTTGCTCCGACTTCAGGCGCCCATGCACCAGACCGACGTGCAAATCGGGCAAGGCCTGCTGCAATAATTCTGCGGTATCGGATGCCGCCTGACACTGCAAGGATTCAGACTCCTCGATCAGGGTACAGACCCAGTAAGCCTGACTGCCCTGGCGGCAGGCGCTCATGACCCGCTGCAGGACCTCGTCACGACGATTGTCCGGGATCACGACTGTAGTGACCGGTATACGCCCCGGCGGTAATTCGTCGATCACCGATACATCCAGGTCGGCATAGGCGGTCATCGCCAGGGTGCGCGGGATCGGTGTGGCCGTCATAATCAACTGGTGGGCAACAGCGCCATCGATACTGCCCTTTTCGCGCAAGGCCAGGCGTTGATGTACACCGAAACGATGCTGCTCATCGATAATGACCAAGGCCAGCCGGGTAAAACTGACGTCATCCTGAAACAGGGCATGGGTACCGATGACCAATTGCGCCTGCCCACTGGCAATTTGTTCGAGCGCCTGACGGCGTGCCTGCACCTTAAGCTTGCCCGACAGCCATACCACCTGTATACCCAGCGGCTCCAGCCAGGCGCGGAAATTCTGCAAATGCTGCTCCGCCAGGATTTCCGTTGGCGCCATCAGCGCGACCTGAAAACCCGAATCAATAGCAGCCAACGCTGCAGCGGCGGCGACAATGGTTTTTCCCGAACCGACATCACCCTGGACCAGGCGCATCATCGGTACCGTTTGCTGGATGTCACGCAGGATCTCGTCAATGACACGCTGCTGCGCCGTCGTCAGCGTAAACGCTAAATTACCCTGAAAGGCTTCCCAACGTGGTGGTTGTTGGTGGAGAGCTTGTGCGGTATGGCTCTGCATCCTGATACGCAACTGACGCAGGCTAAGATAATGCGCGAGCAGTTCTTCGAATGCGAGACGCTGCTGTGCCGGGTGTTGACCCTGTTGCAGGGCACTGAGTGATATATCGGCCGTCGGTTGATGCAGCACCCTGACCGCGTCGGCCAATGCCGACAAGCGATACTGCGTGCGTATCTCGTCCGGCAAACATTCACTGAGTGCGTCCGGGTGTTGTAATAATCGCTGTAAGGCCTGCTGTACCAGGTCGCGCATCTTCAGTTGATGTACGCCCTCGGTGGTCGGATACAAGGGCGTCAGCGTCTCCTCGACGCTGGCCACTTCATCTGCAGACAGGCGCTTGTACTCGGGATGCACCATTTCCAGGAATTTTTTCCCGGCCCTGACCTCGCCGAAACAACGCAACCGGGTACCCCGGGCCAGAGCCTCTTTCTGCGCATTACTGAAATGAAAAAAACGCAACAGCAATGCTCCGGTACCGTCACTGATATGACACAACAACATACGGCGCCTGCCAAAACCGATCTCGGTCAATTCAATCGTACCTTCAACGACAACCTGCTCGCCCACCCGCAGTGACCCCATTGGTTGCACGCGGGTCCGGTCCTGATAGCGCAAGGGTAGATGGAACAGCAGGTCCTGCACCGAATACAGCCCAATGCGATTGAGCTTTTGTTCAAGGGCCGGACCCACCCCGTGCAAACTGGTCAGTGCCTGTTCGTTTAACGGAGTTACGTGTCCAGACGAAGGTGTTGGTTCCGGCATGCTCAGACGGGATCCGGGTTACTACAGTTCCAGCACTGCATCCATCTCGACTGCGGCGCCTTTTGGCAATGCCGCAACACCAATCGCGGCACGTGCGGGATAGGGTTGGACGAAATATTCAGCCATAATCTCATTAACAACCGGAAAATTGCCCAGATCGGTCAGAAAGACATTCAGTTTGGCGACATCCGCCAGACTACCTCCCGCTGCCGCCGCCACCGCATCGAGGTTGTCGAACACGCGCCTGATCTGCGCGCCGATATCACCCTCGACCAGTTCCATCGTTTCCGGCACCAGCGGTATCTGCCCCGACATATACACCGTAGAGTTGACCTTGACCGCCTGCGAATAAGTACCGATGGCCTGTGGCGCCTTGTCGGTACTGATAATCTCACGTGACATTATTTTTTCCTTTATTACTCATATAAAATATAAATAAGGTTTTTCTCATTCCACTTTTATCTTGTATCTTTTATCTTTTATCTTTTATCTTTTCCCTGATCTTAATCAACTCTTCTTCCGACTGATACGCATAACATTATTGACACCCTTGGCGCGACGCATAATATTCGCCAGGTGATCACGGTTATTGACGGTCAGGGTAAAATTAATCCTGGTAGTCATACCATCACGTTCCTCGATATCGACATTCTCGATATTGGAATCCATATCGGAGATAATCGCAGCCAACGTTGCCAACACGCCGCGCTGATTAGCCACATCCACGCGCATCTCGGCCACAAAGTCACCCTTGATATCAGCGGACCATTCGACATCGATCCACTTTTCCGGGAGCTTGCGATAGTCGGCGATATTATTGCAATGCTGGGTATGGACAACGATGCCGCGTCCGGCACTGACAAAACCGACAATAGGATCACCCGGGATCGGATGACAACACTTGGCAAAACTGACGACCATGCCCTCGGTACCCTTGATCACCAGCGGTTGCGTCTGCTCCTCGGCCTGACCATCGCTAACCAATAACTGGCGCGCGACCAGCATAGCAAGGCGCCCACCCAGGCCGATATCCTCGAACAGTGAATCCAGGTCTGCCAGATTACTAATCTTGAGCAGGTCATTCATCTGTTCTGCCGACACATGGGCGAGTGAAGAGCCCAGACCGATCAATGCCTTGTCTAGCATGCGCTTGCCGAGTTCAATGGCATCCTCGCGCTGCAGTTGCTTCAGGTAATGACGAATGTTGGTACGCGCCTTGGCGGTAACAACAAAACTCAGCCAGGAAGGATTGGGATTGGCGCCACTGGCGGTAATGACCTCGACGGTCTGGCCGTTATAAAGCTGCGTACGTAATGGCACCAGGCGCCGATCCACGCGTGCCGCAACACAGGTATTTCCGATATCAGAGTGCACGGCATAGGCAAAGTCGACCACCGATGCTCCGCGTGGCATCTCCATGATTTCACCACGTGGCGTAAACACATAGACCTCGTCCGGGAACAGGTCGATCTTGACGTTCTCGATGAATTCGAGCGAATTACCGGCGTTTTTCTGCAGCTCCAGCAGGTTGCGCAGCCACTCGCGCGCGCGCGTACCGGAATGCGAGTTATTCTCACCAGTCTTGTATAGCCAGTGCGCCGCCACGCCGGACTCGGCCACTTCGTCCATGTCCTGAGTGCGTATCTGTACTTCTATCGGCACGCCATAAGGCCCGAATAACACGGTATGCAGGGACTGGTAACCATTCGCCTTGGGGATGGCAATGTAGTCCTTGAACTTCCCCGGCACTGGCTTGTACAGGCTATGCATGACACCGAGCACACGGTAACACTGGTCAACGGAATCAACAACGATACGAAAGGCATACATATCGAACACCTCTCGAAATGACAGGCCCTTGTTGACCATCTTGTTATAGATGCTGTACAGATGTTTTTCGCGCCCGATCACGTCGCCATTCAGGTTTTCCTGACGCAGGCGACGCTTAATCGAAGTCTCGATCTTGTTGAGGATTTCCTTGCGATTTCCGCGCGCCTTGATAACGGCTTCCTTCAGTACCCGGTATCGCTGCGGATACAATGCCGCCAGGCCCAGGTCTTCGAGTTCGAGCCTGACCTTGTTCATACCCAGACGAGTGGCTATCGGCGCATAGATCTCCAGGGTCTCGCGGGCAATGCGACGGCGCTTGTCGGGGCGCATGACCCCAAGGGTTCGCATATTATGCAGGCGATCGGCGAGCTTGATCATGATGACGCGGATATCCTTGACCATCGCCAGCATCATCTTGCGGAAATTCTCTGCCTGGGCCTCGGCCTTGGAGGCGAAGTCCATTTGCGTGATCTTGCTGACACCGTCGACCAGTTCAGCCACTTCGCTGCTGAATTCTGTCGCTATCTGCTCCTTGGCGGTGGGGGTGTCTTCGATAACATCATGCAGAATGGCGGCGATAATGCCTTGATAATCCATGCGCATCTGGGCAAGGATTCTGGCCACAGCCAGCGGATGGGTGATATAGGGCTCACCGGACATGCGCTGTTGACCTTCGTGTGCCTCGGCACCGAATAAGTAGGCACGGTAAACATGGCGGACCTGTTCGGGCTCAAGATAACCCTCCAGCAACTCACTCAGATGACTGACTCTGAATATTTCATCCTGCGCTGGTAAGGTATCTACACTCAAGCCTGCTCACACTCACAGTATCTGTCCGCCAGGCTACCCGTGTGGGCAGCCATAACAGGAATTTATTCAGCCGCTGTATCCGGGCCCTCGACATTGCTGTCGCTAGCGGCTGCAGGCAGGGCCTGGGACAACTCATCGACGACTTCCTGCATCCTCGCCTCGGAAATCTCAAACGCTTCTTCAGCACTTTCCTGCTTGCTCAGGTCTTCATCCAGTATGGATGCATCGACATGGGCTTCGGCAATTTCGCGCAGCGCCATAACCGTGGGCTTGTCATTTTCCCACGGCAGGTGGGGCTCTGCGCCGTTACTTAATTGTCGTGCACGCTTTGCAGCGACCAGCACCAGCTGGAAACGGGTATCAACTTTACTAAGGCAATCTTCTACCGTGACTCGGGCCATGGTTATACTCCAGATATAAAAAATAATTCGCTAACGGGTCCTGTCGGGTTATTGATCCTGCATATGCCCGGTATCACCGTCCAGGGGATTAACCCAAATGATTCAACAGACGAGCATTTTATAAGGTATCTGCTATTTATGCCAACAATTCGTCCAGCAACTGGGCATATCGTTGTATCTGCAGGTCGCGTTGCAGCCTTTGAGCAACAAAAATGGCGCGTAGCTCCGCCAATGCCGTATCAAAGTCATCATTGATGACGAGGTATTCATATTCATGATAATGCGAGGATTCACTGCGTGCATCACGCATGCGTCGTGCGATCACATCATCACCGTCCTGACCACGCCCGCGGAGCCGCTCCTCGAGTGCCGCAACAGACGGGGGCAATACAAAAATCCCAATGCAATCAGGTAATTGCTGCCTTACCAAACGCGCGCCCTGCCAGTCGATCTCAAGAATGACATCCATGCCCTGGGCCAGTTGCGCCTCGACCGAGCCGCGCGAGGTACCATAATAATTGTCGAATACACGGGCATGCTCGAGAAAGTCACCACTGGCGATCATCGCCTGAAATGATTCCACATCAGTAAAATGGTAATGGACACCATCTTCTTCACCCGGACGTGGCGCGCGCGTAGTATGGGAAACCGACACGACAATGCCATCGGTCGACTGCAACAGTGCATTAACGAGACTGGTTTTACCGGCACCTGATGGTGCGGATACAACATATAACGATCCGCTGACCGTTTGTTTATGACTATTCATAACATCAACATCCTGAAGCAACAACGTTAAACAGCCATGATATTCAAGCGCTGCAAAATAAAATGTGAACAGAATAGAGATATAATGCAGCAGGGGCAAGCCTGGCTTAGTCTTGGCTAAAATCCGCCGGACACATCATTCAATATTCTGTATCTGTTCGCGCATCTGCTCGATCAACACCTTCAGGTCAACGGATGCCCCGGTTGATTCAAGTGCCACGGATTTCGAACCGAGGGTATTGGCCTCGCGATTCAGCTCCTGCATCAGGAAGTCCAGGCGCCGTCCGACTGGCTCATTCCTGTCGAGCACACCAAGCACCTCGCCAACATGGGTATGTAACCGGTCCAGCTCCTCGTCCACATCCATTTTCTGCAATTGCAACACCAGCTCCTGCTCCACACGCGCAGCATCGACGTCGATATCAATGTCCTGCAAACGGCTGTACAGGCGCTCACGCAGTCTGGCGCGAATAGCGGGGAGACGTGTGCGCATATCGTCGACGATAGCACTGATGGCACTGCAGCGGGCCTGCACGATGGTCTTCATGCTTTGCCCCTCGCGTGCACGATTGTCGACCAATTGCGCCAGCGCCTGCTGCAGTAATTGCATAGCCAACACCTTGATAGGCTCCAGATCGGATTCGACCTCCTCGACGACACCGGGCCAACGCAACAGATCCATTGCCCGCAGGCTACTGGAATCATTGGTCATTTCCTTGGCCTGGCGGTGCAACTGCAGAAATCGCTCGGCCTGCTCGGCATTCATTCGGGTTTCGCACAGGGCGCCCGGGTGGCGACTGAAACGCAAACTGCATTCTACCTTGCCACGGCTCAGATACTGGCCAATCTGTTCCCGTACTGTAGTTTCGAGCATACGCAACTCTTCCGGCAACCTGAGGCCGAGTTCCAGGTAACGGTGATTCAGCGACCTGAGCTCCCAGACCAGGCTGCCCCAAGGCTGCTGGCTATCCATGCGGGCGAAGCCCGTCATACTCTTTATCATATCAAGTTACCCTTCAACTGGACGATATATAGATCCAACTACATTGATTTTAATAGAAAATAGGGCCATATAGAAGTGTCACCGTCGACGTTTCAGTGATAGCACGCATATATGACAGGCCAGAACAAACAATTACCTGCCGGCACGGTGCTGGAAAATTTCCGTATCCAGCGTACGCTGGGTGGCGGTGGCTTCAGTATCGTATATCTGGCTGAAGAGCTCGATAGCGGGCGCAAATTTGTCATCAAGGAATATTTACCCTCGCGCCTGGCAACACGCGCCTCTGACAGAAGCGTCATGCCCCTTGCCGACAACACCGTCGTTGCCTTCCAGAAGGGGCGCATGATGTTCTTCCAGGAGGCCAGCACGCTGGCCACATTGCAGCATGACAATATCGTCAATGTACGCAGTTTTTTCCGCGCCAACAATACCGTCTATATGGCGCTGTACTACGATGCCGGAGTTGATCTGCAGAATTATATCACCAGGCATAACGGCACACTGAGCGAGAAATTCATCCTGACCGTGTTTCCTCCGCTGATCGATGCACTGCAGATGATCCATGAAAAAGGCTATCTACACCTGGATATCAAACCCGGCAATATCCATATCCGCAGTGGCGGCAGGCCATTGTTACTGGATTTCGGCGCCATCCACCAGCGCCAGCTGAGCCGCCAGAACCAGGTAGGACACGTCAGCTCACTGGGGTACTCGCCCATCGAACAATACAATCGCAATGGTTACATGGGCCCGTGGACAGACATTTATGCACTCGGGGCGACGCTGTACACGTGCATGAACGGAAAACCTCCGCCGGCCGCCAACAAACGCCATGAAAGTGATACAATGCGTCCGGCCGTCAACGCATTTCGCAAACAGTATTCAAAAAATCTACTCAAGGCAGTAGACTGGGCGCTTGAAGTTGACCCTGAATTACGCCCGCAAAGCCTGGAAGACTTTCAGCAGGCATTACAACCAGTAGAAAGTAAAGATAAATCAATGACAGCAAGCATATGGGACCGGATTAACCCACGACTAAGCCGGACACGATAACTACATGATTCAATACGATAAAGGCGTGGCCAGCCGAGTTGGCAACCGGGCCATGAACCAGGATCGCGGATGTATCATTGAGCATGATCAAAGCCTGCTGATTTTCGTCGCCGACGGCATGGGCGGGCACCAGGGTGGCGAGATAGCAGCCCAGGAAGCGATGAATTGTTTTGTTGACAACCTGAAAAGGCAACAGACGCCGATAGAAGACCCGGCCGGTTTCCTCGAAATGAGTATGCTCGAGTCACACAGAAACATCGCCCACCTCGGCGATACCGAGGATCCGCCCTTTTACCCGCGCACGACCTGTGTCGCCTGCCTGATACAACAAAACCAGGCCTGGTGGATTCATCTGGGTGACAGCCGTCTGTATTTACTCCGCGATGGCAATATCCTCGATCGCACTCGTGACCACACCTATATCGAGGAACTCTATCAGAACGAGGTCATTACCGAAGAGGAAATGCTGACCCACCCGATGCGCAATTATGTAACCTACTGTTTGGGTGGTCCGAATGATATGCCGCCGGTCAGCCGCGGTCATTATGATACCTTACAGGCGGGCGATATGATCATGCTGTGCAGCGATGGACTATGGGGTGCAATCAATGTGGAAGACATCGCGAAATTAAATGGTATCGCCATGGATACCGCAGTCAACCGTATGGCCGAGGAGGCCGAACGTAATTGTCACCCGCACAGCGATAATGTCACCCTCGTTGGTATCAGGATACTCGAGGCCGATGGCGTGGCAGATGCCAATCCATAGCGGACGCGCACATCCCCACAAGCAGGATTGTGTATAGTCCCTAATTTAATAAGTGCTTTTTAGCCGGCACTCGAACCGTTATAATCGCACTCCCTTAACCTCTTATTAACCGCACAACCAAGAAGGAATACCCTTATGCGACCCAGTGGACGTGCCCAGGATCAGATGCGAGAGATCCGCATTACACGCAATTTTACTAAACATGCCGAAGGCTCGGTCCTGGTTGAGTTTGGTGACACCAAAGTCATTTGTACCGCATCGATCGAGGAACGCGTACCGGGTTTCCTGCGTGGACAGGGACAGGGCTGGGTCACGGCCGAGTATGGCATGCTGCCGCGCTCAACCGGTTCGCGCATGGGCCGTGAAGCCGCACGCGGCAAACAAGGTGGTCGGACCATGGAAATCCAGCGCCTGATCGGGCGTTCCCTGCGTGCCGTGATAGATCTCGCGGCATTGGGCGAGCGCAGTATTGCGATCGACTGCGATGTCATCCAGGCCGATGGCGGTACGCGTACCGCCTCGATTACTGGTGGCTATGTCGCGCTGGCCGATGCAATTCAGCACCTGGTAGACAGGAAACTGTTGAAAACAAGCCCGCTGCTGGGCCAGGTCGCCTCGGTTTCGGTCGGTATCTATAATGACCTGCCGGTTCTGGATCTCGATTACAGCGAGGATTCCAATGCCGAGACCGACATGAACGTCGTCATGAACGATCTCGGTCAGTTTATCGAGGTCCAGGGCACGGCCGAAGGTCATGCCTTTAGCCAGGAGGAACTGAATACGATGCTCGATTATGCTAGAAAAGGTATTGTCGAACTGATCCAGCACCAGAAAGAGGCCTTACAGGCCTGATTGCCACACACTGCGGGTGCCATAGCGCCGTTATTGCGATATTATTTTATACTATAGTTATGAAAAAAATTGTCTTGGCCAGTAATAATGCCGGCAAGGTACGTGAGTTCAACCAGCTGCTGGCCGGTCTCGATTACGAGGTCGTGCCCCAGGCCGAGCTGGGCGTGGAGGAAATAGAGGAAACCGGACTCAGTTTCGTCGAGAATGCAATCCTGAAGGCCAGAAATGCAGCACAACATACCGGCCTGGCAGCGATTGCCGATGATTCGGGTATCGAGGTGGACGCCCTTAATGGCTCTCCCGGTATCTATTCCGCCCGCTATGCCGGCGACGGCGCCAGCGATAAGGACAATGTGCGCAAACTGTTACAGGTACTGCAGGGCGTGGACGAAAAGCAACGCCGTGCACGTTTCCAGTGCTTGCTCGTTTATATGCGCCATGCGTTGGACCCTACGCCACTGATCTGCCAGGGTACCTGGGAAGGCCGGATCCTACATGAGCCTCGCGGTGACAGCGGTTTCGGTTATGATCCACTATTCTATGTTGTCGAGGAAAACTGCTCGGCGGCCGAATTGGCGCCAGCCACCAAGAACCGCCTCAGCCATCGTGGCCAGGCATTACAGAAACTCGTGCACGCACTGCAATCATCATGAACAACAAGATTGAACTATTATCACCTGCGGGCAGCCTGCAAAGTATGGAGCACGCCTTTGCGTTTGGCGCCGATGCCGTATATGCCGGCCAGCCGCGTTATAGCCTGCGCGTGCGTAATAATGAGTTCACGCTGGACAACCTGGAAAAAGGCATCAATACAGCGCATCAACTTGGAAAAAAGCTGTTCGTCGCCAGCAACCTGCTGCCACACAACCGCAAGGTTGATACCTATCTCGGTGACATTGAGCCAGTGATTGCAATGCGCCCGGATGCATTGATCATGGCTGACCCCGGGCTGATTATGCTGGTACGCGAACGTTGGCCGGAGATACCGATACACCTGTCGGTACAGGCCAATACGATGAATTATGCGGCGGTCAATTTCTGGAAATCCATCGGCATTTCCCGCATTATCCTGTCACGCGAACTGTCGCTGGATGAAATCGATGATATCCGCCAGCGCTGTCCGGATATGGAGCTGGAGGTGTTCGTCCACGGGGCGCTGTGCATCGCCTACTCCGGGCGCTGTCTGCTGTCGGGCTATTTCAATCACCGCGACCCGAACCAGGGCACCTGCACCAATGCCTGTCGCTGGGAATATTACCTGTCCCCGGCTGAAGAAGATGCCAGCGGCGACATCCGCGCCATCCATCAGGAGCACACGGATGAATCCATGTTGTCGCAATGTGGCGAGCTGCAACGCCATCCGTCGGCCAATCAGGTCTACCTGCTCGAGGAAGGCCAGCGTCGCGGTGACATGATGCCAATCATGGAAGATGAACTCGGCACTTACATTATGAATTCCAAGGACCTGCGTGCCGTTGAGCATGTCCAGCGTCTGGTTGCGATCGGCGTTGACTCACTGAAGATCGAGGGACGCACCAAATCACATTATTATGTTGCCCGCACTGCGCAGATCTACCGCCAGGCCATCGATGACGCCCTCGCAGGCAAGCCCTTTGATGAGCATTTGCTCGGAGCGCTGGAAGGTCTGGCCAATCGCGGCTACACCGATGGCTTTTATCAGCGCCACCACACCCAGGAACACCAGAATTACCTCGAAAACGTGTCCAAACAATACAGGCAACAGTTCGTCGGCGAAATCAGTGCCTATGACAGCGACAGCGGCCTGGCGGAGGTCATCGTCAAGAACCGATTTGCGGTCGGTGACTCAGTGGAATTGATACAACCCGAGGGTAACCGCCATTTTATCGTTACCGGCATGCAGGACCTGCATGGCCAGACGATGCAGGCAGCGCCTGGCAGTGGATATCAGGTGCGCATCCCGCTACCGGTCAATCCGGGTACCCCGGCCCTGTTGGCGAGAAATATTCAAGCGCCGATTGATGCGCTTGCATTAAAAAAGGGGCCGTAAACGGCCCCTAGTATACCAGGAAATAAATCTCAATTTATCAAGAGCTTGGCAGTATATGGCCCCAAATCTTGTGTATCCATTCACACCCCATAACCATGCCTGCCGGCATCCGCTGCCCTCGAGTCCTGGAGTGGATAGATTAACCAATTCACCTTACAGACCACTTACAAATCGTAACAAAACGTAAAATTATTTACTGCTGGATGGATTGATAGATCTTCAATGTGGCCCTGGATGGCGAGATTCCGAGTATATTGGACAAATTCTTGCGGCAGCGCTGGAACAGCAGGACCGCATCGCTGTTGCGCCCGACGCCACAATAACTGTTCATCAGCGCCTGATAGAATTCCTCGGCCACCGGATCGATTTCAAGGGCGCGCTCATAGCAGCGGATACAACGCTCCGCCTGGCCCAGTTGTTGCCAGTAGTGGCCAATGGCCTCGGTCAGCTTGAGGAAACGCAAATGCAGCTTCTCCTGCATCGGTGTATAGGCAAAATGTTTTTCGCCGGCACCGAGGAAATCCCCCTGATAAAGATGAAAGAATTGCTCACTCAGACGCTGCACCAGATCCTGATCCTGGTTCTCATGAGTCGCCAGAAGCTCCTGTAGTCTGCCGGCAATGCGTAAAAATGCGAGATTATCAACCCATATATAACGCGCATCCAGGGACAGGCGTCCATCCTCCATAACTACGCCCGCATCTGATAATAACTTGCGCAGGCGATGGGTGGTTGTATACAGCGACTGTATCGCCGCATCGCCTTCGGAATCAGGCCACAGAATCTCGATCAGGGCCTCCTGGCTGACCTGTCGACCACCCTGGGCAATCAACACTTTCAATAATTCCAGTGGTTTCTTGCTCGACTTGGCAGTAACCGGCAGGGGTTCGCCATAACGGGTGACCGTGAACCTGCCCAAGGTATAGATGCGTACCGGCCATTCCCAGTTATCGAGATGCAGAGGCGCCGAGGTCGGAATCAATGCGTGACTACGGACCAGTTCGCGAACGAAGGTTTCCTCCTGCCCCTGCTCGAGCGCCTGGACACAATTGTCGGCCAGGCTCATGTCCCACCAGTAGCCATGATAGACCCTGCCGAGGTCACGCTCATATGCATAGGCCTCTTGCAGAAACCTGACCCCGCGTTCGATTTCCTGACAGGAGAAAGCGGCTTCACTGGCTACCAGCCGGTTCAGATACCTGAGACTATGGCTCTGGATCCGCTCGGCCAGATCAACGATTCGACTGAGATGGAACACGACCTCGCTCAGTTTCCCCTGCTTGATCATGCATAAGGCCATTATCAATCGTGCTAGACATTCAGGGTACAGGGCGCCGGATTTATGCCCGGCCTCCAGCGCAGTCTCGGCATACTCCCGCGCCATACCCAACTCATCACGGATTATGGCCAGGCCGGCAGCCAGATAATGGTAATGCACGACATCGACGAGACGATTGTGGTTTAGTCGGGCCTCCATCTGTTGCAGGTATTTTTCGGCTTGCTCCAGCTTGTTTTGTGCACACGAGGCATACACACCACTGGCCAGCAACAACACATCAAACACATGCACATCGAAATCGGTGGCGACTTCCAGACCTTTCTTGACTGCCTTGATCGATGCCTCTGCCTCACCGGTCTTCCATAAAAAAGTGGCCTCAGTCGAATGCCACAGAATCTTTGACAGTGGATCCATGGCTTCCGGCTGAATGGATTGCTGCAATACCTGGCGTAATACCTTGGCCTTGGGCAGCTCGCCGGTCCACACGGTATAGTACAGCAACAACTGACTGCCGAGACTGAGACGCTGGGTTGCCCTGGGCGAGTTAAAAATAATTTCGCGCACTTTGTCTTCCCAATAGGAAATCTGCTTGTGGTCGGGCTGGCGATACATCAGCGCGCTGAACATGGCAATGGCAACGCGCGCATTGATCTGGGCATGCATTGAATCCTGATCCTGCTCGTACAACGCTTCCATAACCGCTATCCAGTGATCCAGTTCGGTGAAGCATGCGAGGTCATGCACATAGGTCTCGATCACACCCGACCATGACAACAACTGCCCTGCACGCTCGCCCTGAGTGTTAAAATTCTCGAAGGCACGAACAAAATGATTGCGGCTGTCACGCGTACTGACCGGTTGCAGGCTCATTGCCAACCAGTATTCCATCCACGGGTCCTTGTCGAGATATTCCATCGGGAACGACTGCAACCAGCCACGTAACAGCTTGTGCCTGCCCTGCTGCATCAGCGCTGCACCGTGTGACTTTACCAGGATCGCAATCTTACTCCACTCCTTGGCCTGATGATAAAGCACCGCTGCTTCAGCAAGCCAGTCCAGCTCAAGCAGCAGGTCACCGGCATAGGCCTGAATCCGGTGCAGTTCCCTGGCATTGAAAAATGTCTCCAGCCGGCTGAGCAGAAATTCACGAAATAACGGATGATATTCATAGGCATCTGCAGTAGATGCACTGCGATAGGTGAAATAGTTGCGCTGGGTAAGATTCTGCAGGATAAGACCGGCGTCGATGTTACGGGTTAATGACTCGGCCATATCCACGGTAAAAAACGGCAGCAATGCCGTCTTCAATAGAAATTCGCGCGTTTCGGCTGTTTCACCCTGGAATATTTCGCCGGCAAAATAATCGAATATCAGATTGTGATTCTCCTGGCGGGCATAATCATGCGGGATATCCATCCTGTCTGATTGTTCCAGCATCAGCACCAGGCCTGCTGCCCAGCCACGGGTAAACTGATGGATCTCGGCCGCAATGTGCCGCTTCTCTTTTTTTGTCATTGCCTGCAGGCGCGCCTGACACAGTTCATTGCTCTCCTGTTCGGTCAGGGCAATATCCTGCCAGTCGAGCACGGCAATACTGCCATTGGCACGGTAGCGCAGATAGTCCTGTACCGGTTCGCTGCGACTGAGGACCAGCAGGTTTACGCCCGGTGGAATCTCGGCAATAAATTGCTTGATAACCTGGTGTGTATCGGAGTGCGCTGACAGGTCCTGGAAGTTATCCAGCACCAGGAAACCGCCTTCACCCAGATATTGATACAAATTACGACTGTAATTGCGCGAGAAGGCCGCTATGCCATGGCTGTATTCGGGCGTAAACACCGGCAAATTACCTGCTCGACCACCTTCATGACCCTGTAATGCATTTTCCAGAAAACCGAAAAACGCGGCCGGATCGTTGTCACCTTCATCGACCTGGTACCAGATAAAATCCCGTTTGCTCTGCTGTAGATAACTGGCTGCAAGCACGGTCTTTCCCGAACCTCCTGGTGCCGAAATCCAGATGACCGGAAATGTAGTCAGCTCATCGAGTTTGTCAAAAAGGCGCTCCCTGAGCAGGACATTTTGCATGCGTGGCGGGCTCAGTTTGGCAAGATTGACATGTGTAATATTTTTTTTCGCCATGCTACAGGACTATTGAATGAACGGGGTCGATGAAATGATATAATGACAATATCATTAAATTTACACAGTCTTTGCATATATTCAAGCCGATTCAACGCCGATGCCCCCTCTTTCCAATCTTTCATTACCCGCCTTACCACCACTGGGATTGTATATCCATATTCCCTGGTGTGTACGTAAATGTCCTTATTGTGACTTCAACTCGCATGAAATGCGCACAAATATCCCCGAAAAAGCATATATCGATGCATTGCTGGCAGACCTGGAGCATGACCTGGACAATGTTCACGGGCGCCATATCGACAGTATCTTTATCGGTGGCGGCACACCCAGCCTGTTTTCCGCGGATGGCCTCGAGGCCCTGCTGAGCGGCCTGAAGACAAAACTGACCTTCAGCAATGATTGTGAAATCACACTGGAGGCCAATCCGGGCACCGTCGAACAGCAAAAATTTGTCGACTACCGCGCTGCCGGTATCAACCGTCTGTCTATCGGTGTACAGAGCTTCAATGATGACCTGCTGTCCAGGCTTGGTCGGATCCATGATCGCAGTGCAGCGATCAAGGCAGTAGAGGCTGCACATTATGCCGGCTTTGAACGTATTAACCTGGATCTGATGTTTGCGCTACCGGGACAGGACCTGAAGCAGGCGATGAAAGACCTGGAGTATGCCATCGCACTGCAACCCGGGCATATTTCCTGGTACCAGCTGACACTGGAACCGAACACGCTGTTCTACCAGCAACCACCGACATTACCCGGACACGATTTGGTCTGGCAGATACAGGAGCAGGGGCAACACTTTCTGGCAGAGCAACTGTACCCACAATATGAAATATCGGCCTATAGCCGCGATCATGCCTGCAGACATAATCTGAATTACTGGCAGTTTGGCGATTATCTCGGGATCGGCGCCGGTGCACATGCAAAACTCAGTACAGCGGATATGGGTACGATCATGCGCCGACAGCGCTGCCGTCATCCGCAGGACTATATCAGCAATGCCTCCAGCCAGCAGGTCATCAGCCAGCATCGCGTGCTGGAAACAAGTGACCGGGTGCTCGAGTTCATGATGAATGCCCTGCGCCTGAATGCCGGCGTCGGTATGGCGGATTTCCGCTCACGTACCGGACTCGATGCTGATTGTATCCGTGCACCGATGGAGGCAGGCATACAAAACGGCTTGCTGCTGCGCGCCGATGATCGCATACAGGCCAGCGCACGTGGACAGCGTTACCTGAATGATTTATTGACACTGTTTATGGATATTCAGGCATGAAGCCCTATCGCCCCATCAGTTGCGAGATCCACAGTCGCTATGAGTTACTGGTCATACGGCACAGCAAGATTACGCTAGACTATATGGATGCCGGCAATTCCCAACAACATGCAACGGGTACAGCGATCGACCTGTATACCCGCAACGGTGAAGAGTTCATTGACATACAGATAGATGCGGAAACTAGCCTGGCAATCAGACTGGATCGAATTATCAGCTGCAAATCCTGCTAGGCGGGGAGAAGCAACGCGAACGACCCAGTGTTATAATTTAATTGACATTAGTTAGCAAAAAATATCATTATACGCTTTGCAAGCCACCATAAATCAATAACTTAGCTAATAGGGCCTACTTGCATTTTATATATATAACAAAGACTTATAAAAAATTACCCCCACATGCGTCAAAATGTGATAAGTTACTCATAACTTCGGCAGTAAGGGAATCAGAATAGTATTGAGGTTCCTGACAAGGTGACAAGGTAATGACTAATACGGTAAAGAAAAATCCGTTTGATTTCAGTGAATGGTCAAGTCTGGCAGACACCGACCCCAAGGCCTTCGAACTCAGACGTGAACAGGTAATTGAGTCTGTTATCCAGTCGATGCCGGATGCCAAGCAGGATCGCATGCGACGCCTGCAGTGGCGAATCGACCAGGAACGCCGTCTGGCCAAGTCACCGATGGCGGCCTGTATACGTCTGTCCAATATGATGTGGGAAAATGTGCTCGGCAAAAACGGCCTGCTCGATAACCTGCAGCACATGGACCAACAGCGCCTCAAGCGGCGCAGTTTAGCCACTAATGCCAATGTCTTGCGCTTCCCGGGCAAGGATAGTTAAGAAAAGCGCCCGTCAGCGCCAAAATAGACTTGCCGTCAGTCACGTTTCCGCGTAATATACTCGGCCCTGCCAGGCAGGCATGTGAAATATTTTTCGAGGTCTAAACCGATGAAGCCGGACATACATCCAAGTTATTCTGAAATTACTGTATCCTGCAGTTGCGGCGAGAACTTCCAAACACGCTCCACGCTGGGTAAGGACCTGCATATCGACGTATGTTCCAAGTGCCATCCGTTCTATACCGGCACCCAGAAAATAATGGATACCGCAGGCCGTGTAGACAAGTTCAACCGTAAATACGGAAGCAAATAAGCATAACGTGCTTGTCGGCACATAATGCTTGATCAAGGGCGCCTGCCAACAGGCGCCCTTTTTTTCGATTCGCGCTTCATTCTATGGACGGAATATCATGACACGTATAGCGGCATTACTGTCTGTGCTGAGCGTAAATGTATTTTTATGCATCGATACGTTCGCCAGTTGTGCGCCGCGGCATATCGATCTTGAGGCGACAGTAGCCAGGGTGCTGGATGGCGATACCCTGGAGCTGACCGATCACACCCGCATCCGCATAATCGGCATCAATGCACCCGAAATCAATCACCGCGCACGGTCTACACAGGCCTTTGCTGCCGAGGCCAGGACTGCCCTGACTGCCCTCCTGGGCCAATCCACCCATCGTGTTGCCTTGCAATATGGCAGTGACAGACTGGACCGCTATGGGCGCACGCTGGCCCATGTGTTTTTGCCTGACGGGACCAATCTGGCGCAGCAAATGCTCATCAAAGGCCTGGCTGCCAGGATCGCTTTTCCACCCAATATGTGGGCGCAGGACTGTTATCGTCATGGCGAAAACCGCGCCCGCGAACAGCAACGAGGCTTGTGGCAGCATATCGTCAAGGCATCCACAGACCTGGCGCCCGACAGCAGCGGCTTTCATATCATTGAGGGCAGAGTTACCCGCGTCGGCCTCAGCAAGAAATCCGTGTGGTTGAATTTCAGTGGCCATTTTGGTGCACGCATTGCGTACAGTGATCTGAAACATTTCGCTGATATTGACTTTAATCAGCTAAGCGGGCGCACGCTGCAAGTCAGAGGCTGGATATACGCCAAGAAAGACAGGCGCATGATGCGCCTGAGGCATTCCTCTATGCTCGATATCATGAAATAATACAGTCTCTCTATCCGGAATTA
This sequence comes from uncultured Gammaproteobacteria bacterium, assembly GCA_947258655.1. Classification (GTDB taxonomy): domain Bacteria; phylum Pseudomonadota; class Gammaproteobacteria; order JAADHQ01; family JAADHQ01; genus JAADHQ01. The sequence goes on from CAMYJD010000005.1 coordinate 43,855, forward strand.
TATTATGACTAAAGACTTCAAGCAGGCTGCGCTCGACTATCACGCAAGTCCCACACCGGGCAAGGTCGCCATACAGGTAAGCAAACCTTGCGAAACGCAACAGGAATTATCACTCGCCTACACGCCCGGTGTAGCCGAACCGGTACGCGAAATTGCCAGGGATCCTGATGCCGCCTACCTGTATACATCCAAGGCCAACCTGGTAGCAGTGATTACCGACGGTTCAGCGGTACTCGGCCTCGGCAATGTCGGCGCACTAGCCGGTAAACCGGTAATGGAAGGCAAGGGAGTGCTGTTCAAACGCTTTGCCAATATTGACGTCTTTGATATCGAGGTCGATGCCGAAGATTCACAGGCGTTTATCGATACGGTAACGCGGATTGCCAGCACCTTTGGTGGCATCAACCTCGAGGACATCAAGGCACCGGAATGTTTTGAGATCGAAAAAACACTGATCGAAAAACTCGATATCCCCGTCTTTCACGATGACCAGCACGGTACCGCCATCATTATCTGTGCCGGCCTGCTGAATGCCCTGGATATTGCCAACAAGAACATTGCCGATGCCCAAATCGTCTGCCTCGGGGCCGGCGCCGCCGGAGTTGCATCAATGCGCTTGTTGCTGGCACTCGGCGCCGCCAAGCAGAATATCTACATGATCGACCGCAACGGCGTTATTCACAGCGGTCGTGATGACCTCAATCCGTATAAACAGGAGTTTGCACTGGACACCGACAAGCGCAGCCTCAATGATGCCATGCAGGGTGCTGATGTGTTTATCGGTGTATCCGGACCGGACCTGGTCAGCGAGGAAATGATTGCATCGATGGCGGCAAATCCGGTTGTATTTGCGTTGTCTAATCCGGATCCGGAAATCAGTCCGGAGCGGGCGCACAAGGTCCGTGATGACCTGATCATGGCTACAGGGCGTAGTGATTATCCCAACCAGATCAATAACGTCCTCGGCTTCCCGTTCATCTTCAGGGGCGCCCTTGATGTACATGCTCGCCGCATCAGTGAAGCCATGTTGCTGGCAGCCGTGCACGCCCTGAAGGATCTGGCCAGGCAGGCCGTTCCGCAGTCTGTACTGGATGCCTATGGTCGCGAGCAATTGCAGTTTGGCCCGGATTACATCATCCCCAAACCCTTTGATCCGCGCCTGATCGACGTCATTCCGCCAGCTATCGCCAGGGCGGCCGTGGATTCAGGGGCGGCACGGAAACCTTATCCACCACATTACCCGAAACCGGGTGCCGACTGAAGCAATACAGCGTCGGGTTGCAGAACCTCCTTTACTGCGTATCGGCCTGCAACAGACGCTCTACTGCCTTGATATCCGCGCGTACCATCGGTTTGCCATCAAGCGTGCTGTTCGGCGCCCGGCGGATAGCCTCCACCGGAAACACGACCAGCTCGATCGCAACATCATCGGCCAGAAACATATAAATCGGTATGAATTCATAGCGATCACCGTCGTAGGTAATACGCCTCTGTTTTTGCGTATACGGGATCTTCTCCTGCATCAGGAACAAACCAACCTTTTCCGTATAGTCGGCAAACAGGTGTAGCTCAAGCCGCGAATGCTCTGTGGCGCTGCCATCGAGTACGTCTCCGGCCAGGCGTGGGTTAAACTGCTGGAAAAATTGCATCGCCTGCACGGCCGTCTCGCGCATATGACGTAATTGCTGCGGTTGTTGTTCGGATTTGAACAGGGACTGGTATTCAAACAATGCATCCTTTATTTCCTGATTACTGGGCAGATTGCGTCTATCAACGACCCCCAATTTCTGGCAGGCCTTGCGTTTTGCCAGCTGATAATCGCTGACGCCCGAATCCGACATATGCTTGGCTGCTTCCATGGCAATACGCAAACGTTGTTGCTCCTGCTGTCGAGAAATACCCATGTTATCTACCTGTAAAAACCGCCGCGGCCCACTATCAAAATATACTGTCCGGCTGGCCGTCGCTGCCATGCGCTTCACCATCCCCGGCCTGCTGTATTGACTCAGCGCTCCTGTCCGGCACCTTGTCGGCCGGAAAGGTTTCAAAAATCGCATTACCCGTACCGGCATTGGCCAGCAATCCGGTTTGCGGATCTATCCTGACGGTCACGAGCCCATCGGGCTGCTTCAATGATTTTTCTGCTATATCCTGTAACACCACACGCATGAAATCCACCCACATCGGTAGCGCCGCATGCCCGCCCGTCTCGCGGTTGCCGAGGGGTTGTACCCTGTCAAATCCAACCCAGGCCGTGGCAACAATGTCACTGTTAAATCCGGAAAACCAGGCATCGCGCTGATCATTGGTCGTACCGGTCTTACCGGCCAGGTCAGTGCGACCCAGTTTCAGCGCCCCACGACCCGTGCCACGACGGATGACATCACGCATAATCGAGTGGATCAGATAGGCATTCTGCGGCGTCAGTGTACGTTCGGCCAGAATGAGTGGTTTTTCTTCTATTTCTGTTTCTGCTTCTGTTTCAGTTTTTTCTCCGCTACCTTCAACATCGACGAGGTCTTTTTGCAGCTGGGTAGGCTCGGTCACTTGCTGCGCCTCGGGTTTCTGCCCTTCGCACTCAAGGCAGGCGATAGCCGGATTGCTTTCAAATAACACTTCACCGTCATCATCCTCAATAAGCTTAATGATATACGGCTCGACACGGAAACCACCGTTCGAAATCACGGCAAACGCACTCGCCAGTTGCAATGGCGTAATCGAGCCGCTACCCAGGGCCATGGACAGATCCTTCTGGATCATGTCATTGGTAATGCCGAAGCGGCGCAAATACCGCGATGCGTAGCCAATCCCCATTTCAGCCAGCAAGCGGATTGAAACCAGATTACGCGAATGCACCAGTGCCTCGCGCAGGCGGGTGGGGCCATAGAACTTGCCGGAATAGTTTTCCGGGCGCCAGGCACTTTCCAGGGCCGGATCATCAAATACGACCGGGGCGTCATTGATGATGGAAGCAGGGGTAAAGTCTTTGGCCAGTGCCGCTGCATAGATGAAGGGCTTCATACTCGAGCCTGGCTGTCGCCGTGCCTGCACAACACGATTGAATTTGCTATGAAAATAATCAAAGCCCCCGGCCAAAGACAGTATACCGCCATCCTTTGAAGACAGGGCTACCAGGGCCCCGGAGACATTAGGCACCTGCGCCAGGCGCCACTTGTCTTGTTCGTATTGCTGCACCCTGACCAGGTCCCCGCGCTTGAGAATGTCAGCCGCCAGTTTTAACGCCGGGCCACGTTGGTTTTCATTGATATAGGGGCGCGCCCATTCAAGTGCAGCCCAGTCAAGGATGACCTGCTGGCCACCGGACAGATAGACCTGCACCTGCTTGTCCTCGACGACTTCGACAATGGCCGGCACCAGCCCTCCGACCGTGGGGATGTCATCCAGGACCTGCTCAAGTTGCTCCGTGCCAAGCTCGACCGCGTCAACGAAATTCTGTTCGGCGCCACGGTAGCCATGGCGCCGATCATAGTTGACCAGGGCCTTGCGCAAGGCATCGTTGGCTGCGATCTGGGCCTGGCTGTCTATACTTGAATAGACGCGATATCCCATCGTGTAGACTTCCTTGCCATAACGTTTGACCATTTCGGCACGCACCATTTCGGCTACATAGGGTGCCTCGACCTGTACGCGCACACCATGCAGACTGGCCGTGACCGAGCTTGCCTTCGCAGCCTGATAATCCTGCTCAGAAATAAAATCCAGCGAACGCATCCTGCCGAGGACATAATCGCGCCGGCTCAGCGCACGCTGTGGATTAACGATCGGGTTGTAGGTAGAAGGTGCCTTGGGCAACCCGGCAATCATCGCGATTTCCGCCAGGCTCAGTTCATGGACGTTTTTACCGTAATAGACCTGCGCCGCTGCCTGCACGCCATATGAGCGGTGTCCCAGATAGATGACATTCAGATACAGCTCGAGGATCTCTGCCTTCGATAATTCCCTCTCAATCTTTAAGGAAAGAAATATCTCATTGATTTTTCTCAAATATGTCTTTTCTCTGCTCAGAAAGAAATTCCTCGCCACCTGCATTGTGATTGTGCTGCCACCCTGGCCTTTCTGGCCGGTCATGATCAGGTGAACAGCGGCACGAATAAGGCCTTGATAATCGACACCCGGATGGGAGAAGAAACGATCATCTTCGGCGGCAAGAAATGCCTTGATCATTAAGTCAGGAACGTTACTATAGCGTATGGGAGTTCGACGCTCCTCACCGAATTCAGCGATCAATGCACCATCGCGGGCATAAACACGCAGGGGCAGCTTGAGCTTAACGTCCTTCAGGGTTTCAATGTCAGGCAGGTCTGGCGCAACATAAAAATAAGTAGCGGCCAACACAATGATACCAGCCGTAATCGATATGGCCAGCGTCGCTGCAGTGTAACGTAAGACTTTGATAAACTTACTCATTTATAATATATAAAAGTGCTAGTGGGTATACAGTATCACATGCAAGCAGGGAGACGTGGGTTAGTGACAGATTCCATGGAAAAAAAGTAGACCTTCATCAATACTTGCCTTAGCAAACCGGAACTGGCAAGTTTAAGGAAGTCAACGATATAAATAAAGATGGCAAGTGTAAGAAACTAATAAATATTAACATAGTTACATACATCACACTTGGCACCTAAAGTATTAATCCAACATGTCGTTATGCTAGCAGGATAGTAATGAAAACCATAGGAAGACATTAGTTGACAAAGGGTTAACTATGGATTTTAATGTTGACAGACATGTTTTCCTCGTAACAAACAGTATAAAAAAGGAAAAAGCATAGTGGGTCTATTATCACGGAAAAAGCCCCCCCTGATCGGTCTCGATATCAGCTCTACCGCCGTCAAGCTGCTCGAACTCAGCCAGCAAAATGGTCGGTATCGCGTCGAGAGTTACGCGGTCGAACCGCTACCGGCGAATTCTGTCGTTGAGAAGAACATTGCCGATGTTGAGGCTGTTGGCGAGAGTATTCGCCGCGCTGTCAAGCGATCGGGTACGCGCAACAAGTATGCTGCTGTAGCCGTCGCCGGCTCATCTGTTATTACCAAAGTCATTTCGATGAGCGCCGCACTCAAGGATGACGAGATGGAATCACAGATAGAACTCGAGGCAGATCAATACATTCCCTATCCTCTCGATGAGGTGCGTATGGATTTTGAGGTCCTCGGATCATCGGAAAAGAATCCGGAGATGGTCGATGTCCTGCTGGCCGCTTCCCGAAGCGAAAATGTAGAAACACGTATCTCGGCTCTGGAAATCGGTGGCCTGATACCCAAGGTCGTTGATGTCGAGGCCTATGCCCTGGAAAATTCCTTTGCCTTACTGGCCGAACAGTTGCCGGATGGCGGCTATGACCAGACCATCGCTGTCATCGATATCGGTGCGACGATGACCACACTGAATGTGCTGCATGACCGCAAAATCATTTATACACGTGAACAGGTGTTTGGTGGCAAGCAACTGACCGAAGAAATCATGCGCCGCTACGGTCTGTCGTATGAAGAAGCAGGCATGGCCAAACGTCAGGGCGGCCTGCCTGATAATTATATTCCGGAAGTACTGGACCCGTTCAAGGATGCGATGACACAACAGGTCAGTCGTTCGTTGCAGTTCTTTTTTTCATCCAGCCAATACAACAGCGTCGACCAGATCATACTGGCTGGCGGCAGTGCATCCATACCCGGCATTGATGAACTGATAGAGGACAAGATCGGAACAGCTACCTCGATTGCAAATCCTTTCGCCAATATGTCACTTGCACCCAGGGTTAAACCACAGACCTTGAGTAATGATGCACCGGCATTGATGATCGCATGCGGACTTGCGCTAAGGAGTTTTGACTGATATGGCACGTATCAACCTATTACCGTGGCGCGATGAACTGCGCAAGGAAAAACAAACCAATTTTATCATCGCTCTTCTGGTCATGCTTGCCATTACCGGCCTGGCCATGAGTGGTGTACATTATTATTACGTTGACCGCATTGACTACCAGAAAACACGTAATGCCTATCTGAACAAGGAAATCAAAAAGCTCGATATACAGATAAGCAAGATAAAGACATTCGAGGCGGAAAAGAAGAAACTCCAGGCCCATCTGGATATCATCCAGCGCCTGCAAAGCAGCCGCTCGGAAATAGTACACCTGTTTGACGAGGCTGTGCGCACGCTACCTGAAGGTGTTTATCTGCAATCACTGACCCAGAAAGGCAACAAACTGGTTATCAAAGGCATTGCCCAGTCCAATGCGCGCGTATCCAGCTATATGTGGAACATTGAGAAATCGGATTGGCTGACGAATCCGAAGCTTGACGTTATCTCTACTACCAGGAAAGGCAGGGAAAGGCTCAGTAACTTTACCCTGCAGGTAGTACAGGCTAGCAAAAAGGCAAAAGAGACGGAGAAAAAAGAATGAGTAGTCTCGCAGATTTGAAGGACCTGGATCTTGACCTGAACAATATTGGCAACTGGCCTGTAGTGCTGAAGGCCATTGTTATTGCCCTGGTCTGTGCGCTGGTGGTCGCGGGTGTACTTTACCTTGATACATTCGATCAACAAGCTGCACTGGAAAAAGTACAGAAAGAAGAGGAAACCCTGAAGAACCGGTTGAAGATCCGCGCTGCGAAGGCGGCCATACTCGATGAACTGAAGGCACAGCTTGATGAAATGCGCAGTGACTTCAAGAAACTGAGCCGCCAGTTGCCGAATCAGACCGAGGTCCCCGAATTACTGGTCGATATTTCACAGACCGGTCTGGCTAGCGGACTCGAATTCAATCTGTTCAAACCGAATCCGGAACAACCCAAGGACTTTTATGCAGAACTGCCAATACAGATCACGGTCACCGGCAAATACCATGAATTCGGCACCTTTGCCAGCGGTATTGCCTCTCTGCCACGTATCGTCACGCTGCATGATATAGCCCTTTCCAGAGGCTCAAAGGATAATATGGTTATGAAAGCCACTGCGAAGACATACCGTTATCTTGACGAAGAAGAGGGGGGTAAATAGTGAAAAACGCGTCATTCCCCCTACTGAGAAAGAATAACAAGATCATGGCCATCATGCTGGCCATGGGCCTGAGTGCATGTAGCACCGATATTAGCGATCTGCGTACCTTTGTGGAAGAGACCAAGAAATCCCAGAAAGCCAAGATCAACCCGTTACCGGAAATTAAGCCTTATGAAACCTTCCGTTATGCGGCCAACCATCTGCGCGATCCTTTTGAGCCATTCGCGCCGGCACAGCCGGCCAGAACCGTCAAAGTAGGCGGTAAAAAAGGCACCGGCCCGAAACCGATCGAGGGCAGACCACGTGAGGCGCTTGAAGCTTTCCCGCTGGATGTACTGCGCATGGTCGGTATTCTGGAGCAGAGCAATATCATGTGGGCACTACTGAAAGGCAGTGACGGCACGATACATCGCGTCAAGGCCGGTAACTACGTAGGACAGAACCACGGCAAGATAACCGGCATTAGCGAAGACAAGATCAGTTTAACAGAAATTATACCAGACGGACTCGGTGGCTGGATTGAACGCCCAGCATCACTCGCACTGGCTGGAAGCCCGAATGAGGGGAAATAAGTGATGAGTTTAAAAATAAGCACCAGGAATATACCCATGAGCAGAGAAAATGTTTCACATCAGAAAAATGGTATGTACACAACCACCCGAAATCTGTTTCTGGCTGTTTGTCTCTGGCTAATGGGGGCAAGCAGCTTTGCTGCGCAAAACAGCTTGCAGGATATCAGCATCGCATCCATGCCTGGCGATCGTGTGCAAGTCACACTGAAGTTGTCGGGACCAGCCTCCAATCCACTCAGTTTCACGATTGACAATCCGGCGCGTATTGCCCTGGATCTCGCCGACACCGAAAACAAGCTCAGTAAGCGCAACATTCCTATCGGTATCGGCATGGCCAAGAGCATCAACTCGATCGAGGCTCGGGGGCGTACGCGGGTCGTCATCAACCTGTCACAACTGGTCTCCTACCAGACCCAGGTCAGCGGCAATGACATCATCATCAGTCTCGACGGAGGCCCCGGTGGCAGTACAGTAGCAGCCGCAGCGCCGACAACGAAAACCGTCAGCACCAGCAAACACGAGTTTATTACCGATGCCAGACATGAAATCAAGAACATTGATTTCCGCCGCGGCGAAAAGGGTGAAGGACGCGTCATTATAACGTTATCAGACGCTGCTACCGGCATCGACATGCGCCAGGAAGGCGGCAAAATAATTGTCGATTTCGTCAATAGCCAAATTGCCAGAGAACTGATCAGACGTCTTGATGTAATCGATTTTGCCACGCCGGTTAAAACTATCGACACCATGAGCCGTGGTGATGACACGCAGATGGTCATAACACCGGTTAATGACAATTATGACCACCTGGCCTACCAGACCGAGAATGTCTACACCATTGAAGTCAAACCCCTGACCAAGGAGCAGGTGCAGGCCGCGAAGAAGAAACGCTTTGGTTATACGGGTGAGCGCCTGTCACTGACATTCCAGGACATCGAGGTACGTGCTGTACTGCAATTACTGGCTGACTTCACCGGCCTGAACATGGTCGTTAGCGACAACGTATCTGGCAACATCAGCCTGCGCCTGAAAAATGTACCATGGGACCAGGCCATGGATATCATCCTCAAGACCAAGGGACTGGGCATGCGCAAGACCGGCAACGTCGTCCTGATTGCACCCAGCGCCGAGATTGCGGCACGTGAAAAACTCGAACTGGAATCACAGAAACAGATCGAGGAGCTGGCGCCATTACGTACCGAATGGTTCCAGATAAACTATGCCAAGGGTTCCGAGATCGCGACCCTGCTGAAGAGCACCGAAAACAACCTGTTATCACCCCGCGGAAGCATCACCATCGATGAACGCACGAATACACTACTGATTCAGGATACTTCTGACAAGCTTGCACAGATACGCGCGGTAATCACCAAGCTGGATATCCCGGTGCGTCAGGTCCTGATCGAATCGCGTGTCGTTGTCGCCAATCGTGATTTTACCCGCAATATCGGTGTCCGTTTCGGCGCTGCCGGACGCAATATCAATGGCCAGTACACGACCACTGTCGGCGGTGGCGGTGTCTCGGGTACGACACCTAACACAGGTACCGGCGATCTGATAGTCGATCTGCCTGCAGGCGGCTCAGCCGGCACGATAGGCCTGGCCATAGCCAAGGCCAGCAGTGCCGTTGTCCAGCTGGAACTGTCGGCATTACAGATCGAGGGTGAAGGCGAAATCATTTCCAGCCCCCGTGTTATCACTGCCAACCAGAAATCGGCAACGATAAAATCGGGTGTTGAAATCCCGTACCAGGAGGCCTCATCCAGTGGTGCGACATCGGTATCATTCAAGACCGCGGCACTGAGCCTGACCGTCACACCCCAGATTACCCCGGATGACCAGGTCATCCTCGACCTGAACGTCAACAAGGACAGCGTTGGTGAGGTATTCAATGGAGTCCCGAGTATCGATACACGTACTATCAGTACGCAGGTACTGGTATCCAATGGTGAGACGGTTGTCCTCGGTGGCATCTATGAAGAAAACAAGATAGACACCAATACCCGTGTGCCTTTCTTCGCCGACATCCCTGTACTCGGAAAACTGTTTGAGAGAAACGAGAAAAGGAATGATCGTTCGGAACTGTTGATATTCGTTACTCCGAAAATCGTCAAAGATGAACTGAGAGCCGCTATCAAGTAGACCGGCAGGGACATGGCCGCAGCAACCCTCCGGTTGCTGCGGCTTTTTTGTGCCTGCCATATCGCTGAACATATGGAGCTTGTGACCGAGAAGATATAAACTATAATGCATCATCAACCCGGGATGCGGGTCACAGCCCAACAATATGACGACACCATTCAACATCTTCCTGGTCGGCCCGATGGGAGCAGGTAAATCAACCATCGGCAAGCGCCTGGCCCATCTACTCGGGGCGGAATTTGTTGATAGCGACCGCGAGATCGAACAGCATACCGGCGCCAGTATCCCGCTGATATTCGAACTCGAAGGCGAATCCGGTTTTCGCCAGCGCGAATCACAGATTCTTGACGAACTGACACAGCGCTCGAATATCGTGCTTGCCACCGGTGGCGGCTCCGTACTGGTACCACAGAATCAGGAAATGCTGAAAAAACGCGGAAAAGTGATTTATCTGTATACCACCGTCGCCCAGCAGCTACAGCGTACCCGACGCGATCAGAACCGCCCGTTGTTGCAAACCGATAATCCCGAGCAGAAACTACAGGAACTTTTTGATATAAGAGATCCTATTTATCGCCAACTGGCAACACTGATTATCGATACGGATGGCAGAAGCATTTATTCGGTCAGCCAGGAGATCGTCAGGCGCCTGAAGTTAAGCACTATCAAAAAAGGTGGGCACTGATAACATCAGGACATTAACTGTATTAGTTTGGACATTCGTACACATTGGATATGTTTTTTGATTGCTCATATTCACCACGAAGACACGAAGGCACCAAGAAAAACAAATATATTTTGAAAATCTGACGCTGAATTGGAGCCACCCAGGTCAGATCCAGGTAAGACATATAAATATAGTTTAATCAATTACATACACGGACTTTCTATGTGTAAGAGACTGCTGCATATGGCTTTGTATGGTAATACCAATAGCGTAGATAGATTAAAAAATCTTGTGTCTTTGGGCCTTCGTGATCATTGCCCTCGTAAGATCAAACCATCGTGACTACTACAAACTAGCAGATATCAGGGACTATAAAAATGCGTTATAGCTACCTGATTGTGCTACAGTTTACCTGCATTTCAGTATAAAATAGCGCCAATGAAAACACTACACGTAGAACTCGGCGAGCGCAGTTACCCTATATTTATTAATGATAAGCTGCTGGGTCAGGCCGACCTGATTACACCCTATATACCCGGTAAGCAGGTCCTGGTTGTGACCAATGAGACCGTCGCGCCGTTATATCTGGACAAAGTGCTAACGTCGATCGCCGATTTCGAGCATGAACATATCATCCTACCCGATGGCGAACAGTACAAGACCCTGGAAATCACACAACGCATCTTTGATCGGCTACTGCAAACACATTTTAATCGTAGCGCAACCCTGATCGCACTGGGTGGTGGTGTCATCGGTGATATGACTGGTTTTGCCGCAGCCTGCTATCAGCGTGGTATCGCTTTTATCCAGATCCCGACAACCTTGCTGGCCCAGGTAGACTCCTCTGTTGGTGGCAAGACCGGCGTCAATCACCCTTTGGGAAAAAATATGATTGGTGCTTTCCATCAACCCCGTTGTGTCATTGCAGACACAAGCACACTCAACACACTCGATGACCGGCAACTCAGCGCAGGTATCGCCGAGGTCATCAAGTATGGACTGATCAGGGATGTGGACTTCTTTTACTGGCTGGAAAGTAATGTTGACAAGCTTATACAACGTGACAGCGAGGCGCTCGCCTATGCCATCGAACGCTCCTGTATCAACAAGGCTGAGGTTGTGGCTGCAGATGAACGCGAAGGCGGCCAGCGCGCACTGTTGAATCTCGGCCATACCTTCGGCCACGCCATCGAAACAGGCTCGGGTTATGGCACCTGGTTGCATGGCGAAGCCGTGGCCACTGGCATGTACATGGCTGCAGATCTATCGCACAGACTCGGATGGCTGTCGGCGGATAGCCTCGAACGCATCAAGTCACTACTACAAAAAGCCAGACTGCCGGTTGATGCACCGATCGAGGTATCGTCGCAACGGTTCCTGGAACTGATGGCTGTCGATAAAAAGGTGCTGGCTGGAAAACTTCGTTTCGTGTTATTACATGCGATAGGTCAATCCCTGGTAACAGAAGATTTTGACCATAAACATCTGCATGCAATGCTGGACGAGATCCCGCGCATCGACAGCAAGAGCCTCGCTTCATGACATCTACGCTGGCCCGTTATGCTGCAAGTGATGCAACATCACGCGGCCGGCGCTATCAGGAGGCATCGCCCCGGCATCGGAGCGAATACCAGCGAGACCGTGACCGTATTATTCACTGTGCTGCATTCCGCAGGCTTGAATATAAAACCCAGGTATTTGTGAATCACGAAGGTGACCTTTACCGGACGCGTCTGACGCATTCCATCGAAGTTGCCCAGGTTGCACGCTCGATTGCCAGGGCTCTGAGCCTGAATGAAGATCTGACAGAAGCTATTGCCCTCGCTCATGATCTCGGCCACACTCCATTCGGGCATGCAGGCCAGGATGCCCTGAATGAAAAAATGCGTGATTATGGTGGTTTTGAACATAATCTGCAGTCACTGCGGGTCGTGGATGAACTTGAGGAGCGCTATGCCGAGTTCCCGGGCCTCAACCTGACCTTCGAGAGTCGCGAGGGTATCCTTAAACATTGCTCGATCCCAAATGCCAAAAACCTCGGAGAACTGGGTCAGCGCTTTATCGAGAATACCCAGCCCAGTCTCGAGGCACAGCTAACCAATCTTGCTGATGAGATTGCCTATAACAGTCATGATGTCGATGACGGGCTGCGTTCCGGCCTGATAGAGATTGAACAACTTCAGCATATTGAACTGTTCTCGGCCCCCTACAATACCGTGATCGAACAGTATCCGCACCTGAACGAAAGACGAACCATATACGAGGTCGTACGCCGCATTATTGGCCAGCAGGTTAACGACCTGATCGAAACCACGTCAGATATACTACAGGAGCAACAGACTGCTGATATCGATGCGGTACGTCATAGCACCAAACCACTGGTCATGTTCAGCAAGCGCATGTGTGAAATGAATCTGGAACTAAAGCGTTTTTTGCGCAACAACCTGTACCGGCACTATCGCGTACACCGGATGTCGGCCAAGGCCTTCACGATAATAAACGAATTATTTGACGCCTTCATACATGATATCCGCCTGTTACCACCGGACACGGCAGCAAGGTCCAGGATACTTGAGAATGAACAGGGTATCAGCGGCAAGGCGCGTGCCGTTGCTGACTATATCGCCGGGATGACAGATCGTTATGCGATTCGTGAATACCAACGTGTATTCCACCCTTTGGAGCCGACCTGAGCCTGGGCCTGATCAACAAGCCATGATGTACAGCATAACACGCTGAAATTACTTTACATTTATCCTGAACCACCCATAAAATCCATACCAGGCTTTAACGGAAATACTATGCGGATATACATGCAAACAGCACAGATGGGCGATAAACCGCCGCGCTTCTACCATCTGCACCTGCAGGAGGACCTGCTCGAAGGCTGGACACTGGTCAAGGAAACAGGTTATCAGGGAGCTGCAGGAAAAGTGACAAAAGAGTACTATAGTAATCGTGACGATGCCCTGGATGCGTTAATCACAACCAGGGACAAACAAGTCAAGCGTGGTTATCGTATCGTCTTCGCACAAGGTGAGCATATTGCAGAATAAGCCAGAACAAGCCAGTGAAACAATCACCGATTTGTCGCCGGAAGCGGACGCTACACCCTACCTTGAAGCGCTCAAGATCCCAACATACCCCTTTGCTGTCGAAATTGAGCAGTCATCCTTTTATCTGGATGCTGCGCGTGAAAAACTGCTGAACCAGTTATTGCATCTTGCCCAGTCCAGTGGTCTACTGCTGGTCGTATCCGCCGAAGATGGTTGCGGCAAGACAACCCTGCTGTCACAGTTCATGCAGCGCGCAGGTTCAGCACTCAGGTGCTGTCCGATCAGTGCCGGGCCATCGATGACTGAACAACAGTTATTGGCAAAAATGGGAGCATGCCTTGAACTGCCCGAAAACCTGAACAAGACAGCGGCCCTGAAGCTGCTTGAGGACCAGGCCTTCATCCTGCAGCGAAATGATCTGTTGCCGGTAATGCTGATAGATGATGCACATACACTTCCCGCTGACACACTGGCATTACTGCTGCAATTGCAACGTAGTGATAATACCGATGAAAATAGCGCCGACAGTCCCTGGAAGATAGTCCTGTTCACGCATCCGGGCTTGACCGCGGAACTGATGCAGCTAAATGCACGTATGCATTTTATTCATCTGCCGGCCATGGATGAACAACAAACTGCAAAATATCTTTTACACAGACTGCGCATGGCCGGATTTAAACAGGAGTCGCCATTCACTGATAGGGATATAGCATTCATTCATAAACATGCACAGGGCAATCTGGCCCAGGTACATCAACTCGCCCACCAGGTATTATTGAAAAAACACACAAGGATACGGAAACCGATGGAGCAGAAACAAATGGACAAACCAGGACTGAAAATCAAGCCTGGCGTATGGCTTTCAATCATCGCTGTAATCATCCTCTCCATGATTCTTTTTTTTCAGGAGCGCATCAACAAGGTCGTCGATAGTGCAAATACAACGGAGCTGGCTTTACCACAAGATAGCCTGGAAATACCGACCGCACAGGAGTACATACTGAAAAAAATACCTGATCCGGAACCAAAACTGGTCGACATCACCGGCACGGCAAAGGACAAGGCCATGGCCGATAGTGAAGACAAGAGCATTGAACAGCCAGCCACTGCAACCACCATCGAACAGCAACATACCGAAGCCAGGCCGAAGCAGTTAGCTGCCAAAGAGGAAACGACGGAAAAATCGCTACCTACTACCGACACTGTGACTACAACCGTTGCTATCCAGCCACCCGAGCAAAGTAAACCTGCACCTGTCACTAAAAACAAGGCTGCGGCGAAGCTCGAGACCATGCTCCAACGTCATCGGATCCATGACAAGTCATGGATCATGCAGCAATCCCCTGCGACATTCACCGCACAATTGATAGGCTCATCCACAGCCGAGACCTTGTACAGACTGGCAAAAAATCCCGCCATGGGGGACAAAGCGGCCATTTATCATGTCCTCAGAAACGGCAAGGACTGGTATGTGCTGATCTATGGAAACTACCCTGACAAGGAAACCATCAGAAAAGCAGTGGCCAAACTCCCCGCCAGCCTGCGTAAGGGCGGACCATGGTTGCGCAACTTCGAGGCTGTGCAAGCAGAAATCAGGGCCGGTAAAAAATAACCGCTTAAGCATCCGGGATATGCTTGGATCTCACTTGCGGGATTTACGGGTCCTTACAGGCATATCCACCAATCACTGCCCACAATTTTAGCCATGGATGGCTTTATTGCCATTTATTTTATTTTTTAATGGTTTGGCACGATGGTCGCGAAGCACAAGGAAGTGCGTGAGCGGCGTTAGCCATGGATGGCTTTATTGCCATTTATTTTATTTTTTTAATGGTTTGGCACGATGGCCGCGAAGCACAGGGAAGTGCGTGAGCAGTAAAATTGATCGGCAGGCATCCAGCCGTTATACTGCTCGCTGGTTATTTTATCGTGTCGAATACAGGCACACGCCGGAACAAATATGAGTACAGTACCACTGAAGAACGACCGCCTGATCAAAGCGCTGTTACGCCAGCCAGTTGACCGGACACCCATCTGGGTAATGCGTCAGGCAGGTCGCTATCTGCCCGAGTATCGTGCCACCCGTGCGAAGGCGGGAGATTTCCTCACTTTGTGCAAGACACCCGAGCTGGCCTGTGAAGTCACGCTGCAACCGCTAGACCGTTTCCCACTTGATGCGGCAATCCTGTTCTCAGATATCCTGACGATCCCGGATGCCATGGGCCTGGGCCTGTACTTCAGTGAAGGCGAGGGTCCGCGCTTTGAGCGTCCCATCAAGACAGAGCAGGACATCAGCAAACTTGCCATACCTGACCCCGAGCAGGAACTGGGGTATGTCATGGATGCAGTCAGACTTATTCGCCAGGAGTTGCATGGCAGGGTACCATTGATCGGCTTTTCCGGCAGTCCATGGACACTGGCCACATACATGGTTGAAGGCGGCAGCGCCAAGGTTTTCGCCAACACCAAGGCGCTGATGTTCGACCGCCCGGATTTGATGCATCAGTTGCTTGACAAGATCAGTCAATCGGTCACTCAATATGTCAATGCGCAAATTGCAGCAGGCGCCCAGGCCATCATGATATTTGATACCTGGGGAGGTGCGTTAAACACACAGAACTATCTTGAATTCTCATTGGCATATATGAAACAGATCGTCGATAACATCACACGTGAACATGCCGGACAACATATCCCGGTAACACTGTTTACCAAGGGTGGCAGCCAATGGATTGAGGCCATTGCAGATACGGGTTGTGATGCGGTTGGCCTGGACTGGACGATAGAAATCGGTGAAGCGCGCAAGCGGGTCGGGGAACGTGTGGCACTACAGGGTAATATGGATCCTTGTGTATTATATGCATCGCCTGACAGAATCAGACAGGAAGTCGCGCATATACTCGAGAGTTTTGGCAAGGGTAACGGACATGTGTTCAACCTTGGCCATGGCATCCATCCTACTATAGATCCGGAGCATACGGCTGCACTGGTTAATGCGGTGCATGAACTCAGCGCCCGCTACCACGAAGATTAAGCGCCATCAGCCTCCTCTATTGACCGGCCTCGGTGTAGTCAAGTTTGTTAGTGGATAGCACACGCCCGCTCTCATCCACTACATTGACATAAATCTCGCCAATCCAGGAAGGCAGTAAGGTCTTGCGCGACCATACCCGCCAACGCTGTCCAGCCACATCAAATTTCACCTCGGCCAGCACTTCGTCATTATAGATCCAGCGATGGGTCACCGTGTGGCCGGCGAACCCCCTGAGTTCAGTGAAAAAATAGACTGTTGCCTCCACGTTGGACAGGCTGAGCAAATTGTCTACAGGCTCGTGCTCATGAATGCCACTGGTAAAATTTGCACGTCGTACAGTCCCGCTTGACTGTCTGTCCGCCGGCGTCGACTGGACGTCAGGGGCTTCCTGTGTAGTCACTGCTGGATCAGCGGCCATTGCGACAAAACTGCCCAACAAGATTGCCAGATATACGATTAATTTCATCTACATGCTCCCTGTCAATCTATAAAATTATAGTACAGGCGCCCCTACCCGGAAGAGACCTGCATCGCAGTTTCGCCATGGACGGCGTTATTGCCATTTATTTAATTTTTACAATGGATTGGCACGATGGCCGCATAGCACAAGGAAGTGCGAGAGCTGCTTTCGCCATGGACGGCGTTATGCCACGAAGCACAGGACGTGCAGGAGCGGCTTTCGCCATTACAGACTATTCCAATACCCTGTTACGTACCTCTCCTGACTGAAATGCTGCAATATTATCGACAACCTCGTCCAGCAGACGTTGCCTTGCCTCACGGCTGGCCCAGGCGATGTGGGGTGTAACAATCAGGTTTGCGTCGGTGCATTCGAGCAAGGCATTGCCATGGATCGGTGGTTCCTCCTGCAATACATCAATCCCTGCCGCAGCGATTTGACCGCTCTGCAGGGCCTGTAACAAATCGTCTTCGTTAACGATCCCGCCTCGCGCTGTATTGATTAATACTGCATGCACGGGCATTAATTCGAAACTACGTTTATCAATAAGATTTCTGGTGTTATCTGCCAGCGGGCAATGCAGGGATAATACATCGACCCGCGCCAACATATCATCGACAGGTATTCGACCAGATTGTGCTTTATCCGTACCGGGACGCTGGGCGATCAGCACCCTCATACCGAAGGCCCTGGCCACAGCGGCCACGGCCCGCCCCAGTTCTCCGTAACCGATAATACCCATGGTCTTGCCGGCCAACTCACTAATCGGTTTATCGATAAAACAGAATTGCTTACTGTTCATCCAACGACCATCCACTGACGCCAGTTGATAATCATTCAGATTACGATAGAGGCTTGTTAACAGCGTAAATACATGTTCGACAACTGATGCAGTCGCATAGGCCCTGGCGTTGCTAACGACGATATTGCTTTGATACGCTGCCTTCAGATCGACATTATTGGTACCCGTCGCGGCCACACAGACCAGTTTCAGCGAGGATGCAGCCGACAATATTTCGCGGTCCAGTACGACCTTGTTGGTAATAACAATATTCGCACCTTGAATACGCTCCAATACTTGCGCCGGTTCGGTATTGTCATAGCTCTGCCAACCAGGGGCGATACGATCGAGTCCGGAATAATCGATATCACCATTGTCCATTGAGGCCTGATCGAGAAATACTGTATACATAGGTTAGATACTCCCGCTTATAAAAAACATGAGCGCCCATACAAATGACTGATTGGCGTAGTTAATATTTACCCTCTAATAGGCATCTGTACTATAACTGCTTGATGCTGATCAAGTCTCCAATTTCGTTATCTTGCATATATTTGCATACAAAAGACCACGGACATTAACCTGGGGAAAATCCCGAAATGCAACATTCGCTGCTAATGGCTCTGCACGTCTCGTCCTTCCGTGTAACATCGGCAATGTTGTTGTGCGCTCACTCCGGCGCCACCCATGAATAAAATTGCAATGAATGCTACGCGCGGGCATTATAAATGAAACATCATTTCGGATTCACAGGAGTTAGTATGGAAAATATTGATATCAGCAATATCATCGATACCTATGTCCTTCCCTGGGGTATCAATACCGCACTGGCCATTACGATAATCTTTATCGGTTTGTTCGTCGTCAAACTAATTACCAGGCTTGTCACAAGGCTGCTGAACAAAACCGATATGGATGCCATCCTGGTCAATTTTATCACTTCGATCCTGCGTACACTTTTGCTGCTGTTTGTCGTTATTGCGGCGATGGACCAGCTTGGCGTCAACACGACTTCACTGGTGGCCTTGATTGGTGCCGCGGGTCTCGCCATTGGCCTGGCCTTGCAGGGGTCCTTACAGAATTTTGCCTCGGGCGTCATGCTGATCATATTCAGGCCTTTCGATGCCGGCGACTTTATCGAGGCGGCAGAAATATCGGGCGTGGTTGAAAGGATCAGCATCTTCAGTACCACACTCAGAACCGGGGACAATCGCGAAGTCATCGTTCCGAACGGCTCGATTTACAGTGGCGTGATCACGAATTATTCGGCGCGCGAGACCCGTCGTATTGATATGGTGATCGGTATCGGTTATGAAAGCGATATCAGGCTAGCACGCGATACCCTGCGTTCAATCATCGATGCCGATGAACGCATCCTCGATGATCCGGAAACATTGATTGCCGTTTCCGAATTGGCCGACAACAGTGTAAATTTCGTCGTCAGACCATGGGTCAAGGCATCTGACTACTGGCCCGTAAAGTTCGATCTGAACGAAAATATCAAGCTCGCATTTGATGACAAAGGCATTTCCATCCCGTATCCACAGATGGAAATTCATGTACAAAAATTGGCCTCGTAGGCACTGCGGCAACTGGTCTGCCCTGTTGCCATCAAGTCTTGCCAACCACCTGAAATATCAGGAAATAGCGTATTACATCAGGACAGATAAAATGTTAGACTGCATATATTATTTCAGAATAAAGGTCCGGAATATTCCGGCATTTCAGGTAATCAATCCATATGATGAAAATTCTTCTATGCCTGGCACTCGTCTTCGTTTCCGGCAATATTTCCGCAAAAACGTTCAAAAGTGAACTTAATATTAGTATTGATCTGGATAATGACTGGCTTGCACTGGGCAAGCAGCAGGTCAACAAAAAAAACAAACAGGCCAGCCTTGATGCATTGAAAAAAATCAATGTCAGCGATAAAAAGGCCAACGCTATCATTGGCCGTATCAACACTGCCAATGTCGAATACATATTCGACAGGAAAGGTGCAGATGCCGAGTTCAATAACAATATCAGCCTACAACGTGGCGCAGGCACTACTGCACGCACATCGGAACAGGCCGAGGCTTCGTGCAAGACCCTGCAACCGGAACTGCAGAAATTATATAAAGAAAAGATCAGCATTACCCAATGCGGCATAATCACTATCGACGGTTACTCCTTCATGTCGTATGAATACAAGGATGCCATCCCCGGTGTCACGACGATCCAGCACGAGTTTCAGATCACGCCTAACCTGACATTTATCACAATTGGCGGCAGCAAGCAGGATGCAGTGACACGCATACGTGATACGCAGAAGAAAATAGCCCGCGCTATTATCAAATACATCAAATCATCACCGGACTTTTTCAAGGTTTCCGACAAAGTCGCCAAGGCAATAGAGCAGGAAAAGTATGACACGGCCTTTAAGCAGCTAAAAATACTGGTCAAGGCAGGCGATCCGGAAGGCCTGTTTCATATGGCTGTATATTACGAGCATGGCAAGATTGTAAAGGAAGACCAGAAAAAGGCCTTTAAGCTATACAACCAGGCTGCCAGCCTGGGACACAGACATGCCATTACCAAGCTGGGCGAGTACTATATAAAAGGCATTGCGACCAAAAAAGACCCGCAAATGGCAGCAAGGATGTTCTTCCAGGCCGGCATGATGGGCGACCCGGTTGCACAGAATTCTTTTGCAACCATGCTCTTCAATGGCGAAGGCGTGGAGAAAAAAGAACCGGAAAAAGCCCTGCAATGGTTCGCGGAAGCTGCCAAACAAGGTTATCCGCCCGCTGCGCAAAATCTGATAAAGATTTACGAAGCGGAAATAAAAAACAAAAACACCAAGGCCAATCATCCACTGGCCCTGATTTACCTGCAAGGCGCGGGCGTCAAACAGGACACTGACAAGGCATTGAAGCTACTGGAAAAGGCGGCCTTTGATGGTGTCGAGGAATCACGTCGGGCACTGTATGAAATATACTCGAAGGGGCTATTCGGCGTAGCTAAAAATGAAGAAAAGGCCAACGCCTGGAAGCAATAAGCTAAATATGACTGCAGCAAGGCCCAACAACCGCCGCACAGGGGTACTGGTAAGCAATCTCGGTACGCCTGATGCACCTACACCGGCCGCATTACGTAGATACCTGGCCGAGTTTTTATCGGATACACGCGTTATTGAAAAACCGCGCTGGCTGTGGAAAATCATCCTGTACGGCATTATATTGAATATTCGACCGCGCCGGGCTGCAAAGGCATACCAATCGGTATGGACCGAAAACGGCTCGCCATTGATGCATCATTCCACACAACAGGCCAACGCCTTGCAACAGGCACTGAACGATAATGATAGTGATATCATCGTTAAACTGGCCATGCGCTATGGTAATCCCTCCATTGCACAGGGGCTGCAGGAACTGATGGCGGAAGGTGTCGGGCGTATTCTGGTATTGCCACTATACCCGCAATATTCAGCAACCACGACGGCATCAACCTACGATGCTGTATTCAATACCGTCAAAAACACCCGAAATGTTCCCGAGATTTACCTGCTCGGCGACTACCATCAGCATGAACAATATATTAATGCCCTTGCTAACAGTATCCGTGAGCAATGGGACAGGCATGGACAGTCCGAGAAATTGATGATGTCATTCCATGGACTGCCAAAAAGCTATGTCACAGCAGGCGATCCATACCAGTGCCAATGTCAACAAACTGCCGAGCTGCTGGCGCATAAACTGCAACTGGCAGACAATCAATGGCGCTGTACGTTCCAGTCCCGCTTCGGTGTCGAGGAATGGCTGCAGCCATATACCGACAAGACACTTGAGGCCTGGGCAAAATCAGGCATCAAAAGCGTGGATGTTGTTTGCCCTGGCTTCTCGGCCGATTGTCTGGAAACAGTTGAAGAAATCGGCGTCGAGAATCGTGACCTGTTCATCGGAGCCGGCGGGGAAAGTTTCAATTATATCCCCTGCCTGAATGAGCGCGCCGATCATATCGATTTACTTGCCCAGATTATCAAATCTGCCCTATAAACTGCAGGTGAGTGAAATACTATTTTTCAAAAGACTGCGGATAAGGGTTTTCGCTATTGAACATGACTCGGATAAAACCGTGTGCGGTTGCGTTGTGACAGCTGTTACAACTCTCGATTAGTTTGTTATAGGCCTTCCATTGCGCAGCCGAGTCGCCGTGCTTGACCTGCTTTTCCAGGTGTTCGAATTCAGGCACCAACATGTCTTCTATCAGCTTCCCTATCGCATAGGACTTGTACTGCCCGAACTCCTCCAGCTCCTCGATCATCTCTTCGAGCTCATGCACATAAAAACCCGTCAATCTTGCGTTATCCGCCTTTAAGGCCAGGCCTGTCTTATGCACGAAGTACTGCAACTTGCTCATTTTTTCCACCAGGCCTGCTTCACCGCTCGCATATGACCAAGTGGACAGCAGCGGCAGTAAGATTGCTATGAACAGGGTCGTTGCTGTTTTGCAATAAGACATATATTAATTTCCTTATCTGTTTATGGTAATACTGACTCGCCCATCAAATAGGCATCGATCTCTCTGGCAGCTTCACGTCCTTCATTTATACCCCAGACGACGAGTGACTGGCCACGGCGGCAGTCACCTGCTGCATATACGCCTTCTATGCTGGTTGCATAGCGCCCATATTCTGCACTGTAGTTTGAACGCCGATCGTATTCGATCCCCAGGGCATCACTGATGTAGTGCTCGGGCCCAACAAAGCCCATCGCCAGTAATATCAGATCGGCCTGCCACTGCTTCTCGGAACCAACGATCTCTTCCATTTTCCACTGATCGGTTTCCTCATCACGTACCCAGTTTACATCGACAGTGGTCACGGACTTGACGTTGCCATGCTCGTCTCCCTGAAAACCCTTGCTCAGAATGCAATAAGTACGTGGATCTTCACCCTGTCGCGCTGCTGCTTCTTCATGGCCGTAATCAACACGGAAGATATGAGGCCATGCCGGCCACGGATTTTCATCTGCTCGTCCCTCCGGCGGTCGCGGCATCAATTCGAAATTGACAACAGACTTGCAACCGTGCCGCAACGCCGTGCCGATACAATCCGTACCGGTATCGCCACCACCGATGACAACCACGTGCTTGTCCCTGGCACTGATGTAGTTACCATCCTGCAAGTCTGAATCGAGCAGACTGCGTGTATTTGCGGTCAGGTATTCCATCGCAAAATGTACGCCGCCAAGGTCACGGCCATCAACCTGCAAGTCCCGCGGCGTTGTCGCACCGGTCGCCAGTAGCAAGGCATCATATTTCTTCAATAATTGCTCAACCTCGACATCCTTGCCGACATCGGCATTGGTAATAAACTCTATGCCTTCATCGCGCATCAACTGTATACGACGATCAATAACTCCTTTATCGAGCTTCATGTTCGGGATTCCGTACATCAGCAGACCGCCAACCCTGTCGGCGCGTTCATAAACGCTAACCGTATGACCGGCCTTACTCAATTGTGATGCTGCAGCCAGCCCGGCCGGGCCCGAGCCGACGATGGCAACCTTTTTACCTGTCTTTGACTCTGGCGAATGTACGTCAACCCAACCTTCATCGAAGGCCCGATCTATAATCGCACACTCGATATTCTTTATCGTAACTGCCGGCTCGATAATACCCAACACACAGGAGCCTTCACAGGGAGCAGGGCAGACTCGCCCGGTAAACTCGGGGAAATTATTGGTTTTATGCAGTCGATCTACTGCATCCTTCCAGCGACCTTGATAGACCAGGTCATTCCATTCCGGAATCAGGTTATCTACCGGACAACCAGTTGCTGACTGGCAAAAAGGAACACCACAATCCATACAGCGTGCGCCCTGTGTTTGCAGGTGCATATCATCGTGGTGTGTATAAATTTCACCGTAATCCGATAGTCGCTCGTTTACATCGCGATAGGGTTCGGTCTTGCGTTCAAACTCTTTAAATCCTGTTGGCTTACCCATGCTTTATCTTCTTTATCTGTATATCTTGATGTACTTGCGGTCTATCCCGGCAGCGGGCCAGCAAGCCGTTGTCTCATGCCGCCGCGGCCTTCTTCTTTTGCTCTTCCAGCACCCGCTTGTAATCAGTAGGCATGACCTTTACGAATTGACTCAGGGTACCGTCCCAGTCCTCCAGCAGGCGCTGTGCGATTTCGGAACCGGTATACTGTTGATGCCTTTCGATCAGATCTCTGAGCTCTGCAATATCTTCCTTATCTGTCACCGTCTCGAGCTCGACCATACCTGGATTACAGCGTGTGGCCAGGTCGCCCTTATGATCCCATACATAGGCTATACCGCCGCTCATGCCGGCGGCAAAATTACGCCCGGTAGCACCAAGGATGACCGCACGGCCTCCTGTCATATACTCGCAACCGTGATCACCAATACCCTCGACGACAGCAGTCGCGCCACTGTTACGCACACAGAAGCGCTCGGCTGCCATGCCGCGGATAAACACTTCGCCACTGGTCGCGCCATACAAACAGACATTACCGACGATAATATTTTCCTCGGCAACAAAAGTGCTGTTCCTGGGCGGATAGACGATAACGCGTCCGCCACTCAGACCTTTACCGACATAGTCATTGGCATCACCCTCCACTTCAAGGGTAACGCCCTTGGCCAGGAAGGCACCCAGAGACTGGCCTGCACTACCGTTAAGTTTTGCATGGACCGTGTTATCAGGTAACAGTTTTTCTCCGTGGTGTTTGGCAATTTCATGTGACAACATTGTGCCGACTACACGATTAATATTAATAATCGGCAACTCAATTGTGACCTTTTGACCATCCTGAATAGCAGGTTGCGCCAGTTCGATCAATTGATTATCCAGCGCCTGTTCCAGCCCATGATCCTGCTTGATGGTCTGATGGACCTGGACATTGGCGTGCGGTTTTTCGGCCGGCGTCAGGATAGCCTGTAAATCGATACCATCCTTCTTCCAGTGGTCGATGGCCTTGTCCATCTCCAGGCAATCGACACGGCCGATCATTTCATTGACAGTACGGAAACCCATTTCGGCCATGATCTGGCGCAGTTCTTCGGCAACCATAAACAGGTAATTTACCACGTACTCCGGTTTACCACTGAATTTTTTGCGTAGCTCACTGTCCTGTGTGGCAATCCCGACCGGGCAGGTATTCAGGTGGCATTTGCGCATCATGATACAACCGAGGGTAATCAGAGGCGCGGTGGAGAAGCCGAACTCTTCGGCACCCAGCATGGCCGCGATCGCAACATCGCGCCCGGTTTTCATCTGCCCGTCTGTCTGGATTACGACGCGCGAACGCAAATCGTTCATGACCAGGGTTTGATGAGTCTCGGCCACGCCGAGTTCCCATGGTAGGCCAGCGTGCTTGATCGATGTAATCGGCGACGCACCGGTGCCGCCATCATGGCCGGCAATCACGATGTGATCGGCGTGTGCCTTGGTCACGCCTGATGCAATCGTGCCGACACCCGCTTCGGACACCAGCTTGACACTGATCCGCGCCTCGGGATTGGCATTTTTCAGGTCATGGATCAGCTGCGCCAGATCCTCAATAGAATAGATATCATGATGTGGCGGTGGGCTAATCAGACCAACACCCGGGGTCGAATGACGGATACGGGCGATGTTCTCGTCGACCTTGGTACCCGGTAACTCACCGCCCTCACCGGGCTTGGCACCCTGGGATACCTTGATCTGGATTTCATCGGCATTGGTCAAATACCAGATTGTGACACCGAAACGGCCTGATGCGACTTGCTTGATCGCCGAACGTCTGCTATCTCCGTTTTCATCTGGTGTATAGCGGGCGGCATCCTCGCCTCCTTCACCGGTGTTGGACTTGCCGCCCATGCGGTTCATTGCAATTGCCAGGGTTTCATGACTTTCCTGTGAGATCGAGCCAAAACTCATCGCACCCGTCGCAAAGCGTTTGACGATATCCTTTAGCGGTTCGACTTCGCTGATGTCAATGGCGGCACCATTGGCGCCCTGTTTGAATTGCATCAAGCCGCGCAAGGTACAGTTACGAGTATCTTCCTCATTGGCCATTCTAGCAAAACGCCAGTAGGCATTCTTGTCACCGCTTCTTGCAGCCAGTTGCAGATTGGCGATACTTTGCGGATTCCACATATGGCGGTCGCCATTGGCACGCCAGTGCATGTCGCCCTGATTGGGCAATGTCGGCTCACGCACGACCTCGCGCGCAGGATAACCAAGTTCGTGGCGGCGAAGCGCTTCGGTGGCGAGCACGTCAAAACCAACCCCCTTTATGCGGCTCGGTGTATTATGGAAACAACGCTCGATGACGCCATCTGCCAGGCCAACGGCCTCGAATATCTGCGCACCCTTGTAGGATTGCAAGGTCGATATACCCATTTTCGCCATGACCTTGAGCATGCCTTTGGCAACCCCCTTTCTGTAGGCGGCCACAATCTTGTCATCGGAATCAAACCTCTCACCCGCCAGCATGCCATCGCGTTGCGCCTGCCACAAAGCTTCAAATGCCAGGTACGGATTAATTGCATCAATACCGAAACCGGTCAACAGACAGTGATGGTGCACTTCACGCGCCTCACCGGTTTCCAGCACCAGACCGATACGGGTTCGGTCATGATTACGCACGAGGTGGTGATGCACGGCCCCACTCGCGAGCAAGGCGCTGACCGGCACACGTTCAGCACTGATATTACGGTCTGACAGTACCAGCAGGCTATAACCTTCAGAGATAGCCTGTGACGCCTCGGTACAGATGCGATCGAGCGCAGCAGTCAGGCCAGGGCCATCTTCGGATTTATCATAGGTGATATCGATGGTCTGCGTCTTCCAGCCACGGTAATCCATGTGTTTGATCGCGGTCAATTCTTCATTGGTCAGAATCGGGTGTAACAGGCGTAGCCGGCGTGCATGTTGTTCGGTCGAGTCGAGCAGGTTGGCCTCCGGACCGATATAACACTCCAGTGACATAACCACTTCTTCACGGATCGAATCGATCGCAGGGTTGGTGACCTGGGCAAACAGTTGCTTGAAATAGTCATAGATCATGCGTGACTTGTCAGACAGGCATGCCAAGGTCGCATCATTACCCATCGACCCGACCGGGTCACGGAGTTCACGCACGAGCGGCAATAACATGAATTGCATCGTCTCGGTCGTATAGCCAAACGCCTGCATGCGTGGCAACAGGTTGTCAGGTTCGAAGCCATGCGGCTCATGCTCCGGTTCGATTTGCGACAACAGAATACGCTGGTTGGCAAGCCACTCATGGTATGGCTCACGGGTTGCAAATTCATGCTTCAATTCTTCATCCGGTATCATACGTCCCTGTTCAAAATCAATCAGGAACATCTTGCCGGGTTGCAGGCGGCCTTTCAGTTTGACGTTATCAGGTTCGACAGGAAGGACCCCGACCTCTGAAGCCATGATAACCCTGTCATCATGGGTCAGGTAATAGCGGCTAGGACGCAGGCCATTGCGGTCCAGTGTGGCACCGATATATTTACCATCACTGAAAACGATCGACGCCGGCCCGTCCCAGGGTTCCATTAGTGATGACTGGAATTCATAGAAGGCGCGTTTTTCTTCCGACATTGACTGGTCGTTTTGCCAGGCTTCGGGGACCATCATCATGACGGCCTCCTGCAGACTACGTCCTCCCATCAGCAGGAATTCCAGCACATTATCAAAACTGCCTGAATCCGATACAGAGGGCTCGATGACCGGCACAATATTCTTGATGTCGTCACCGAATAAGTCACTCTGCGCAACACCTTCACGTGCACGCATCCAGTTTGCATTGCCCAAACGCGTATTGATCTCACCGTTATGACTCATGAAGCGCTTCGGTTGCGCACGGTCCCAGGATGGGAAGGTATTGGTGGCAAAGCGTGAATGCACCATCGCCATGTGGGCGGTAAAATCCTCGTCTGCCAGATCGGGGTAAAACGGAATCATCTGATCGGGATTGAGCATACCTTTATATATAATGACTTTTGATGACAGCGAACAATAGTAGAACAGATTGCGCTGACTGATGCCTTCATTTGCACGAATGGAATGCGTGCTGTGTTTGCGCAGGACATATAACTTGCGTTCAAATTCATCACCCTGCAGTCCATCGGCAGCGGCAATAATGAGTTGTTCCATATGTGGCATTGACTCGCGTGCCGTCGGGCCGATATCGGCCTTGATCGGGTCTACCGGCAACGGGCGCCAACCGATCAACTGCTGTCCCGAGGCGGTAACCGCATCATTGACGCGCTGCTTGCATTCCTGGCGGTCAGCATCATTAACAGGCAGAAAAACGATGCCGGCGGCATATCGCCCCTGCTCCGGCAAATCTACGCCAAGATCTGCACGCACTACCTTACGCAGGAAGGTATCGGGTATGCTGGTCATGATACCGGCACCATCACCGGTATTGGTTTCACAGCCGCAGGCGCCGCGGTGAACCATACGGCGCAGGATATGATCGGCATCCAGCACAATCTGGTGACTGGCCTCGCCCTTGATGTGGGCGACAAAACCGACACCGCAATTTTCTGTTTCATTCGCAGGATCGTACAGACCATGCTTGCGTGGTAAACCGTACTGGCTCAAGACCTTGTTATTTTCACTCATGC
Source organism: uncultured Gammaproteobacteria bacterium (assembly GCA_947258655.1). Classification (GTDB taxonomy): domain Bacteria; phylum Pseudomonadota; class Gammaproteobacteria; order JAADHQ01; family JAADHQ01; genus JAADHQ01. The sequence goes on from CAMYJD010000005.1 coordinate 72,230, forward strand.
TTGCCTCTGGAGATCCGGGAGCACCCCGGAACAATGTCACTTTTTAAACAGGCCGACACAATCCGTTTGCATACAGCGGCCGAACATTTTAGCGGAAGCCGAGACTAAAAAAAAGATTGCCCGTTTATTAAAGTTTTCAGAAAGTTAGCATGAATACTAGCCCTGCTCCGACACGCCAATTCATATAAAATATATTATAATCAATATGTTGCTATTATCTTTCCGAAGACGTATCTACAGGAGGCACCCGCGGCCTATCGATAACAGGGTCATCGCCGAAGGTCTGATAATATATTAACTACTTGTTTTATATAGTTTTTTATGCGGCCTTGGCATGCGATCTACGCTAGCGGCAAGTAGACAACAACTGTTCGGCCATATGCACGGCCTGACTGCCATACCCGCCCCCGAACAGATTATAATGATTCAAAATATGATATTGATTATAAAGTAATTTTCTTGTCTTATAGCCCGCATCCAGGGGCCAGGCCTCGTTATAAGCGGCATAAAAACCACTATTAAAACCCGAGAATAATTCGGTCATGGCCAGATCGGCCTCACGATCGCCATAATAACAGGCCGGATCAAATATAACCGGTTCCCCTTTGGCATCATAGGACGCATTACCACCCCATAAGTCACCATGTAGCAGAGAGGGCTGTGGTGAGTAATCACTGAAAAAATCATCCACGTGCGCCGCCAGTTGTTCAAACACATGCACGGCCTTGCGGCCAATGCCTTTGGCGGCGGCCAATTTCGTCTGCTGGCCGATGCGCTGCTGGCGCCAGAATTCCACCCAGCTGGCCGACCAGTCATTAACTTGTGGTGTAGCACCAATGGTATTGTCTCGATGCCAGCCAAACTGTTCTGCAAGTGTGCCATGCATCTGCGCCAATAGTGTGCCCATGGCGCGGGCGTCACCACTACCCTGCAACGGGATATATTCCATGACCACAAAGGCACTGGAACCGATGGTACCCGTTAACAGCGGCCTGGGCACACGGATACTGTGACTCTGATACATCGCATCGAGCCCCTCATACTCGGCCTCGAACATGTCGATCATCGACGCCTGATTGATCTTGACAAAATACTCCTGTCCGCTGCCGGTAAGATGATAGGCCTGATTGATGCAACCGCCACCGAGTGCTCGCCTGTCATCGACAACAAATTTGTCGCCGACTTGTGCACTGATCATCGTCTCCAGTTCAGTCCAGTCCATGTTCATATTCCTCGATCAAACGAGCAAAGCGGCTCGTCAGCCCTTTGCCGACACCCAGCGATTTGAAAAAGCCATGGGTCTTGTTGCGGTCCGGCAGCCATTGTAAATCGGACAAGTCCACTCGTAATTTGACATCACACCTGATTTCGCTGAGCTGCCTGGAAAGGTAGGCCATGTCACGATGCTGTTCAAGCAGACCCTGAATACGCGTCGCACCTCTGATATCCAGATCACCAACCTGTTCCAGGCCCTGGTACAAATGATCCAGGTCGCGATAATGATTTAACAGGCGTTGCGCCGTTTTTTTACCGACACCGGGAACACCAGGAATATTATCCACACTGTCGCCCGCCAACGCCAGGAAATCCGCCATTTGCTCCGGGCGCACACCAAAGTGGCCTGCAGCTCCTGCATGATCGAGCTTGCGGCCTTCGGCAAAATCCCAGAACAGGTCCTTTTGACCCAACAACTGCACCAGGTCCTTGTCACGCGAAACTATAACCACCTGCTTGTTATTGGCACGAAAACGTTGGGCAAGACTGCCGATCAAATCATCCGCTTCATACTGGGCACTGGCCATGTCCTTGATACCAACGGCACGGCATAGCTTGCGACAAAGCTGGAACTGCTGCTTCAATTCCTCTGGCGCCGGCTCGCGGTTGGCCTTGTAGAGTGGGTATATTTTATTGCGAAATGATGAAGCCAGGCTCTCGTCAAACAGTGCGGCAATATGTGTTGGCCTGGTCTGCTCGAGTAACTGTGCAAGAAAGTGGGCAAATCCATAAACGGCATTGACTGGATTACCCTGCGCATCGGTAATACTGTCGTCCATCGAGAACCATGCACGAAAAACATAGATACTGGCATCAATCAGATACAATCTGCTCATCGGTGCCCACCAGGATACATAAATTGGCAATCATCTGTTGATCGCGCCACCGACATACTCAGCTATTAACGTGCACGAATCAATATGGCGTTGATATCATTACTACGCAAGCGGTTACGGGTACTGTTAATTTCCCTGATCGAAACGAATGGCCCTATCCTGATGCGATGCCAGGTATCGCCATGCACCTGCACCCTGTCCACCGACGACTCGATACCTATCAATGCCAGTCTTGCCTTCAGCGTTTCAGCTTCCTGTTTCTTGCGGAATGAGCCTGCCTGCAGGATATAGGCATGTTTCTTTTGCTGCGCCCCCGGCCTGCTTTTTTCTCTTTGCACCATCTCCTGTTCGGGGATAACGATCTCAGACTCGGGTAATACCGTATAGAATTCATAGCGCAGGGCGCCATCATCAACGGCCTTTGTGCCGCTTTTCGGCTTTGTTTTTTTGGCCGCGGTTTTTACCGGCTTCGCTTTTTCAGCAACCTTGCTGAAGCTATCTGACATACCGGGTTGCTGACTCAGGTAAACCAGAAAGGCAATCAACAGGCCAATCATCAGCCCCGATAACATCCATACCCATCCCGGCACCGGCTTTTTGGCCGGTTTCCTGCGCGCATGTTTATAATCGCGCGCCATCGGTTTACATCGACTCCGGCGCAGATACGCCTAGCAGACGCAGGCCATTGGCGAGTACCTGGCGCGCGGCCTCGATCAGGTTCATGCGCGCATCGCGCAGGTTTTCTTCATCAACCAGAAATGTATGGGCGTTATAATAGGTATGGACGAAATTGGCGAGTTCGCGCAGATAATGAGCAAGCTGATGCGGTTCGTGGATAATGGCTGCCTTTTCGACGATTTCAGGAAATTTAGTCATAGCCGTCAGCAGATCCTGCTCATGTGTCTCGGTCAACAGCGACAGGTTCGCCTGCCCCCTGCCGATATCACGCGGCAGGTTTTTCTCTTCTAGCTGACGTTGCACACTGCACACGCGCGCATGCGCATACTGGATATAATAAACGGGATTATCACTGGATTGCGACTTGGCCAGATCCAGATCAAAATCCATGTGTTGTTCGCACTTGCGCATAACATAAAAAAAGCGTGCAGCATCATTACCGACTTCATGGCGCAACTCGCGCAGGGTTACGAATTCGCCCGAACGTGTCGACATTTGCGCCTTTTCACCGCCGCGATAGAGGATCGCAAACTGCACCAGTAGAACATCCAGCTTTTTATCGTCATCACCGAGCGCCTGTAATGCAGCCCTTACGCGTGGCACATAGCCATGGTGATCTGCGCCCCAGACATCAATGACGCGATCGAAACCACGTTCGAGTTTTTCCGCATGATAGGCGATATCCGAGGCGAAATAGGTCGTCTGGCCATTGTCACGTACAATCACGCGATCCTTTTCATCGCCGAAATCGGTGGATTTGAACCACAGCGCACCGTTTTCCTCATATACATGGCCGGACATCTTCAGGCGTTCGATAGCATTGTCCACTGCACCGGAATGCATCAGCGAATGCTCCGAATACCAGTCCTGGTAGACAATACCGAACTCCTCGAGGTCACGTCTGATATCCTCCCGAATCGTGTTCAATCCGAGCTCGAATACCTGCCGATACTGCTTGTCGCCTAATAAAGCACGCGCGCGATCGATTACCGCGTCAATGTGGATTTCCTTGTCACCACCTTCAGGCTCATCGACAGGGATACCGAAAAAAACACTTTCACGTGAATGGCGCAATTCGTCTGCATTTTCGCGATGTAGCGTCGCGGCTATGTCCCAGACATAATCACCCTTATAGGCATTGACCGGAAAACTGATTTCCTCACCACACAGTTCCAGATAACGCAGCCACACACTGGTAGCAAGAATATCCATCTGCCTCCCGGCATCATTAACATAGTATTCGCGGTGCACGTCGAAGCCGACTGCCTCGAGCAGGTCGGCAACACTGGCGCCATAGGCTGCCCCGCGCCCATGCCCGACATGCAACGGGCCGGTCGGATTAGCCGAAACAAACTCCACCTGCACCGACTTGCCCTTGCCAATATCGCTACGACCATAGGCCTCGCCAGCGGCGAGTATTTGCTCGATGACCCGTTGGCTCGTATCCGCAGCCAGAAAGAAGTTGATGAAACCGGGGCCGGCGATTTCCGCCTTGACCAGATCGGCCGACTGCGGCAGATGCTGGAGTATCTTTTGCGCCAGTTCACGCGGATTGCAGCCGGCCTTCTTCGCCAGCATCATCGCCACATTCGATGCGAAGTCGCCGTGTTGCTTGTCTCGTGTCCTTTCAATCTTGATAGTCGGCACGATGTCAGCATCAAGGGTGCCATCCTGCTTCAACGCATCAAGCGCCTGCTGAACCAATTGTGCTATTGCGTTTTTCATAGAATCAGGAAAGCGATACCGGTTTCAAATTGCGCACATCATAACAGGGAAGCCACACGGGTAAAAGAAGCATATCATCAATCTACTTTTATCTTTCTCCTTGTATCTTTCCCCTGCCATTCAAAACATATCCTGCGGATCGATATCCAGCGACCAGCGTACCTGCCTTGACGACTTCAGTTGCTCGATACGCGGCAACCAGCCCGATAACAGCTTGTGCAGATCGGCACGCTCAGGCGCCTGCAACAGCAACTGCGCCCGATAGCGTCCACCACGTTTCTCCATCGGCGCAAGCACCGGACCCAACAACATCACCTTGCCTGCCTCATGGTTATCGCTAACGCAGTCTGCCGCTTGTTGCAGAAACTGCATGGGCCGATCCTTTTGTGTCGCCTCGGCACGCAGCAGGGCCAAATAGGAGTAAGGTGGCCACTGCGCCGTTTTCCTTTCCTGTAGTAGAAAACGGGACAAGGCATGATAATCCTGGCGCAGCGCATACTGCAGCAGCTCATGTTCGGGATGGTGTGTCTGTATCAAAACCTCGCCAGGGCGGTCCGCACGTCCGGCGCGCCCTGAAACCTGCATGATCAACTGCGCCATCCGCTCGGCACTGCGAAAATCGGCACTGAAAAGCCCCTGATCGCTATCCAGTACGGCGACCAGGCTCAGATTCGGAAAATGATGGCCCTTGGCCAGCAACTGCGTACCCAATAATATCTGATCACGACCCGACTCGGCATCCCTGAGTTTTTGCTCCATCGAGCCCTTGCGCCGCGTACTGTCCCTGTCTATGCGTGTGATCCGCCTGTGCGGAAAATGCCGCCGCAACGCCTCTTCGGTGCGCTCGGTGCCCTGTCCGATCGGACGCAGGTCGGCACTGCCACAATCCGGGCAAAAGCTGTCCGGTACACGTTCACTGCCACAATGGTGACAGCGTAGACGTCCACTGGCCTGATGCAGCGTCATATGCGCATCGCAGCGCCGGCATTCACTGATCCAGCCGCAATCATGACACAACAATGTTGGCGCATAACCGCGACGATTAAGAAACAGCAGGACCTGCCCACCCTGATCGACGTGTTCATTGATCTTTTGCAATAATATATCGGACAATCCCTCATCCAGACGCTGATGGCGCAGATCGACAAGATGCATGGCCGGATGTGAGGCCTCGGCAGCACGCTCGGGCAGCTCCAGTAACCGGTAGCGCTGTTGCTCGGCGTTCATGATACTTTCCAGGGACGGAGTTGCGGAGCCAAGGATGACCGGTATATCGTTGTGCCGCGCACGCACGACAGCCAGATCACGCGCCGAGTATCGCAAGCCATCCTGCTGCTTGAATGACAGGTCATGCTCTTCATCGACAATAATCAACCCCGGCGCTGCCATCGGTGCGAACACCGCCGAACGTGTGCCTATAATGATCCGTGCCTGACCGGTTTGTGCCTGTAGCCAGTTCTGCGCACGCTCGGTGTCATTGAGGCCGGAGTGAAAGACGGCCATCGGTACATCAAAACGCCTGCGGAAGCGCTGCATAAGCTGGGGCGTCAATCCGATCTCGGGCACCAGGACCAATGCCTGCCGCCCTTGCTCCAGGACCGTAGCGATGCTGTGCAGGTATACCTCGGTCTTGCCGCTGCCAGTGACGCCGTGCAGCAGGTATACGGCGAAACGACCCAATCCGGCGTGGATGGCACTGACCGCCTGTTGCTGAGCATCATTGAGATCATGGGCCTGCTCACGTAAACAGGCACCAACAGGGGCGACAGGTTCAGCATCGCGCTGCTCAACCCAACCCCTGGCCTCGAGACTACGCATCGTCACCTTCCAGTTATCGCTGAAATCATCCAGTTGTGCCGCGGACAGGCCATTTTCGGCCTCGCGCAGGCCTTGCATCAATCCCGCCTGGCGAAATGCACGTGCCGGTAACGGTTCTGATAAGCGCCCGGCCTCGGTCAGACGCCAGATGGAGGATCGGGTTGCCACAACGGGCTTGCCCTGCCTGAGCCTGGCAGGCAATGCAGATGCATAGACCTCACCCAGCGGGTAATGATAGTACTGGCTTGCCCAGCGACATAGCCAGATTAATTCATTGCCAAGCAAGGGCTTCTGATCCAGAAAAGACAGTGCCCGTTTGAGCCTCGCAGGCTCGATACCGGCTTCTCCAGTGACCTGGTCGACCACAGCGATGAGCTTATTACGCCCGAACGGCACCAGCACACGCATCCCCGGCCTGACCATATCAGGCAGCGTGTCATCGGGCAGAAGATAATCAAAGCATTGTCTTAACGGCGCCGGGACCGCGACGCGAATAATGGTTTGCTGGGGGTTATTATGCATATCCATACTGTAACATTGTCGACGGCATACGACGCCGTTTTATACAACCAGCATGCTGTTTCGCAATGGCGTATTATGTGCTATACCTATTAAAAAGTGTCAGGTTTTACCATCATGTTGCCGTCGATACGGGACAAAATATCAATAATTATAATAATGCTTTTTTGCGGGATTCACATATTTAAAAAAAATTGCCGAATACGGTAAAGTTTTCCCAAACCTGCCGCAAGTATTAATGAAGACCCTAATACAAATTTAATAATGATAGTAACAGAAGGGATTTATGATAATCGACACCTCCAACGCCAATATCCTGATCATTGACGATCAGGAAATAAACGTCAGACTGCTGGAAAGAATCCTGGCGCAGGCAGGATACAGCAACTTGACTGGCATAACTGATCCACGTGAAGTGGAAGCGCTGTGCGCGAAGCAACAATTTGACCTGATTCTGCTTGATATTCGCATGCCCCATATGGATGGTTTCGATGTACTGGAACAGCTCAAGAACATACCCACTGAGTCATATGTCCCGGTACTGATACTGACAGCGCAGAATGACCAGGACACCAAACTACGCGCACTCCAATTGGGCGCCAAGGATTTCTTGACCAAGCCATTCGATCAGACCGAGGTATTATTACGCATCAATAACCTGCTTGAAGTCCGCCTGATGCACGAGCAACAACGCAATATCAACAAGGTCCTCGATGACCGCGTGCGTGAACGAACGCAGGAGTTGCACGATACACGTCTCGAAGTTATCCGTCGCCTGGGACGCGCCGCTGAATTCCGTGACAACGAAACCGGCTATCATATTATTCGCATGAGCAAGTATTCACAGATCATTGCCAGCACCTTTGGACTTGGCGACGAGGAGGCCGACCTGATCCTGAATGCCAGCCCGATGCATGATATTGGCAAGATCGGAATCCCTGACCAGATCCTGCTAAAACCCGGTAAGCTGGACAAGCAGGAATGGGAAATCATGAAAACCCATGCCGCTATCGGCGCCGAAATCCTGTCCGGTCATGACTCGGAACTGATGCTGATGGCGAGCGAGATTGCGCTGAACCATCATGAGAAGTTTGATGGCTCGGGTTATCCTAACGGCCTGGGAGGCACTGATATCCCTGTCTCGGCCAGAATTGTTGCGCTCAGTGATGTGTTTGATGCGTTGACCTCGGAGCGTCCCTATAAGAAAGCCTGGCCGGTCGAGGAAGCCGTCGCCGAGATCCGCAAATGCTCTGGACAGCATTTCGATCCGCAACTGGTCGAAGCCTTTGAACAAAGCTTGCCTGCGATCCTCGATGTGCGTAGCCGCTACCAGGAGAGCGCACAGGATTTCGATAAAAACACGTTCAAGGATTTCCTTCAGGGCTAAGCTGTTTCTCACTTCCCCCGCCCCGGCGTTGCTGCTCAGACATATATGCCCTCCATGGAGGGCATATAATATTCTCATTTAAATCATATAGATATACCCGCCCTCTGGATCCGCTGAAAAAAATCATCTAGCACCTGTCAACCGATTCCGTGTACATGCGTTCTAAGGGGGGAGAGCACATTACAGACAATAGGAGATACTATATGAAACACAAGATTCTGAGCCTATTCGGTATTTGCGCATTATCTGCGTCCAGCGTCGTATTCGCGAGCACAGACGACCGCGGGCAAGTCTTCGAGGAGCGCATGGACCAGCGCGGTGACCGTATTGAAGAACGTATGGATTTACGTGGTAACCACATCGACGATCGTCTCGACGCACGCGGCGACAGGATAGAAAATCATTTCGACGCGCGTGCAGACATGGCCAGTGAACATGGCAAGGACGGCCTCGCAACACGCTTGCAGAAACGCGGCGACATGATCAATACCCGTCTGGATAGAAAAGGTGATCGTATCAATTTGCGCCTGGACCATAAAGGTGCACGCATCAATGACCGCCTGAGCCGCCGTGGTGAGATCGGTCATCGTCGCTTTGACCGCCGCACAGGCCAGTAGGGATACTGGTAAAGTGCCATATAATGCAGCATGATTATATTGTTGGTGAAACAGGCATTAAGGAAAGTACTCTGGACAAGACACGGGCACTCGACCAGTTTCTGGCCGGCGTTGAACGCAAGGCCTTCAGGATTGCTGAAATCGCCATCGGTAATCGTGAGGAGGCACTGGATATCGTCCAGGACAGTATGCTCGGTCTGGTCCAGAAGTACGCCGACAGACCGAGTGAGGAATGGACGCCCCTGTTTTACCGGATATTGCAAAGCCGTATTCGCGACTGGTATCGAAAGAACAAGGTACGCTCGAGATGGATGGGTTGGCTGGGCTTTCGCAAACAGGGCGAAGACCAGGATCTGGAAGATCCTGTCGAGCAATTTGCCGACCCGGTGAGCAGGGAACCGATGCAGACACTTGCCAACGAGAACTCTATCAGGACACTTGAGGGTGCCATACAACAACTTCCCATACGCCAGCAACAGGCCTTCATGTTGCGTGCATGGGAAGGGCTGAGTGTAGCAGACACGGCCATTGCCATGAGCTGCTCTCAGGGTAGTGTAAAAACACATTATTCCCGGGCCTTGAACACATTACGAACAGAACTGGAGGATCACTGGCCATGAACGAGAATGACTTTCTCGACCAGGTAAAAAAGACCCTGGACCGACAGGCCGAGACACTCGATGGCGAAACCCTGTCACGTCTTAATCAGGCACGACAATCGGCACTGCAACAGACTGCCCGCAACAGCGGTCATAGTCTGACACGTACGTGGATACCCATGGGAGGTGTCGCTGCAGCCATCCTGCTGAGCAGTATCTTTTTGTTCAGGGCGGAGGAAATGGCCGTTGTCTCCGACAGCACTGTGGATGAGATTGACATCATCGCATCATCAGACAGCCTCGATTTGTATGAACAGCTGGATTTTTACATGTGGCTGCTTGAGGAGGACACGGATGCGGTCTAGTACATCACTGCTAGCGCTTTGCCTGCTGGCAACCACACTTCCTGCACAGGCAGAGCCACAGGCAAGCGATTTACCCAGTGATGAATTACTGGACTTTCTCGGCCAATGGGAGCAGGTGGATGGTGAATGGATCGATCCGACGCAACTACAGGAAATCAGCATGCTGGAAAAAGACAGTTTTAAAGGTGAATCCAATGAAGACTAGCTTCATCAAATCAATACTGTGCATTTGCCTGCTTCTGCTACCGTTATGGAGCCAGGCACAGAGCGGAGTAGCATGGGAAACGCTGGGTGACAAACAACAAAAAATACTCAAGCGCTTTGAAAATACATGGCAGGATATGGATCCGGAGCGCCAGTCTCGACTCGAACGTGGCGCGCAACGCTGGCTGGAAATGACGCCTGAACAACGCCAGCGCGCCAAGCAGCGCCTGCAACGCTGGCGCAGCCTCAGTGACGAACAGCGCCAATGGATACGCGAGCGTTTCCAGCGCTTCCGCAATCTCCCCGCCGATGAACGTGAACAGCTGCGTACAATGTACAAACGCTTCGCGCAACTACCGCAGGAAAAACGCGAGCAGATTTTTGAACGCTGGAAAAACATGTCGCCGGAAGAACGTAACGCCGTTCGCAACAAACTCAGTCGCATGACGCCGCAACAACGGCGCCAGTTTCGCGATCGCTGGAAGAAACTGTCACCTGCCGAGCGCAGGGCGATGCGCGAGCGTTTTATGCGCAGACACGCCAAATAATATCAGTTTACTCAATACCTACGGGAACGGGCGATGCCTTTACAATTTTCAAATTCCGACGTTTATCCATATTCACTTCTAAGACTGGCCATAATCACACTGCTCACGCTGGGTATACTTATTGCGACACCGAGTGCCCGCAGCAGCGGATCAGTTCAGGTGCAGTACCTGCAAGATTCAAGTGATACCGAAGACATTTTTATCGATATAAACACTGATCTATCAGAAAAGGCGACACTGTTTACGGGCGTGGGCAAAACGCGCTCCCCGGCCAGTGCCGCTGACCTCGATCTGGATTACTGGAACTTCGGCTTTGGCCTGCAACTCGGCAAGGCGTTCGACATCGAACTGGAGATCGGTAATTTTGGCCAGGACCGGGACATCAACACAGATACTATCGACGTACGCTTACGCTGGTCCTTGGACGACTGGGCTTTCAGTATAAAACCGCAATATGACGAAATCGATGTGTTGTTGACCGGATTGAACAGAATCAGGGAATTTGACAGCACCGGTATCGGTGTTACGCTCGCTTACTACGGTATAAAAAACTGGGAATACAGTCTTTCCTATGATACCTATGATTATTCACTGGATTTGCGAAGACTGCCTGTCATTGCCCGTATCGTGGATATATCAGCCAAGGCACTGACCATTGCGTCCGGACTGAAAGACAATGTCGCTTCAGCCGATATCACCTATCTGGCAGCGAACACCGACATCACCCTTGCATATGCCAGAAGCAAATCAGCCATTGACCAGACATCATCGAATGTCGTTTCGCTGGCTTTCGATTTCTACCATTTTATGCCCTACAGGCTTGGCCTTGAAATGGGAAGTGTTGGCTCGGATATTGACACCGCCAACCACTATGCCGGCATCAGCGCGGGCTATAGCTGGTAATCATTCCTGTAGCAGCTTACGGATCATAGCTTCGGTTGCGTCATAGCGCCCTTCACCAAAATGATAATAGCGAATCATACCTTGCTTATCGACCAGGTACATGGCTGGCCAGTATCGGTTTGAATAACGGTTCCAGATGGCGAAATCATTATCGATCGCTACTGGATAGGCAATAGCGTTACGCTGCAGGTAAGCACTGACCTTGTCGATATCAGCCTCATGGGCAAACTCGGGGCTATGTACCGCGATCACCTCGAAGCCTTGCTGCCGATATCTGGCATGCCACTTCTTGACATAGGGCTCGACGTTGCGACAGTTATAACAGCCATAGGTCCAGAACTCGACCACATACACCTTGCCCAGCATTGCCTGGTTGTCGAGGGGTGCGGAATTAAGCCAGCGGGCGGCTTTAATCGAAGGCGCCTTAACATTGATCATGCGCTCGGCTGCATGGGTATTGATGCTGACCTGGTTTAAAACTGCCAGGGCCGTCATCAACAACAGCAATAGATAAATAAGCCCGCGCGCTATTTTTGTTTTCATCAATGCCCACTACCCTATAGTGAATGGCCCTGCAGAAGAATCTGCAGGGCCATCAGGGCACAGGTACGGTTTAATTGACAAGGGTAATAACCACCTTGGCGACCGGATTGCGCCAGTCACGTTCGGCCGCATTCAGCTCGTTTGGCTCAACACCGTGACCATGAATACCGGCGTGAATATGCACAAAATCCTCGCCACCCACTCCCGGTGAACCGCCTGCGCCACCACATACCGGACCCGGTATATTGGCACAGAGCTCGTCATTCGGCTCGCTGCCGGCATCATAAGCCTTGGCATGAAGCACCAACGGGGCCTTATTACGCGGCAGGCGTATGCTGTTCACTGAAACAAAGGCATCATTGGTTGGGATCAGCATCGCCGCCATACTCATAAAACGGTTTCGCTTATTGGCCTTGAGCATGATGACGCGGGTATGACCGGGTTCAAGCAGACCGCCTTCAGTCTGGACCACCAATGTCTTGTTGGTCGCTTCAAGCTCAGCAGTCAGTTCGCCTGTACTACCACCCTCGGCCAGGGCCGCCAGTCCATCACTGGCAGGGCTACCCAGTTCAAACAACTTTAGATTACGCCTGTGCGAGGCCGTCAGTATCGGTGTAAACGTCTGCCCGCGCGTCAGATTGGTTACCTCGACTTTATAGGCGAACGATTCTGCCTGGACCTGGACTGAAGCTGTGCATACAGCTGCAAGCAGCAGGCCCTTCAGTAGTTTTGCAAATTTTATCTCCATCGTGATCTCCTGTGATTATGCTTACGTGTTCTGAGTGCATAATCATGAACGACACTGCTCCCGTGTCAGTCACGATTTATTAACAAAACTATCACGCCTGATGAATCGGCAGATTAAAACGAAACTCCGTACCCTGATTAATTCTGCTGAATGCCTGGATAGTACTGCCATGCAATTCCAGGATGCGTTTAGTGATGGCCAGGCCCAGGCCAGCGCCGCCACTGCTCTGCTGACGACTTTTTTCCGGGCGGTAAAAGCGCTCGAATATCAACGGCAATTCCTTCTCGGCGATACCGCAGCCGTTGTCCCTGACCTGCACCGTCACCGCACCATCCGTGCGTGTCAGAATAATATCGATGCGGCCATCGTCGGGGGTATAACGGATGGCATTTTCGAGCAGGTTCTGGATAACGCGCTCGATTAAACCGAGATCGGCATGCACAAATGGCAGCGATTCATCGAACCTGGTCGCGACACTGATATTCCTTTTACTGGTCATGAGCCAGTACTTGTGGATTACATCGTGCACCAGTTCCGGCAAGGAAAAGGCCTCGCACTTCGGTCGGGTTTCATTGGCATCAAGGCGCGCGAGTTCGAACAGTTCCGACACCAGGTTTGCGAGGCGCTGACTGTGCTGTAATGCGGTCTTTATATAGCGCTTCTTATCCGTCTCGTTTAATTCATCACTCTTGCGTAAAATAGTTTCCAGATAACCCTGCAAGGTCGTTAACGGAGTACGCAAATCATGCGATACATTGGCAATCAGCTCGCGTCTTTGTACATCTGATTGTTTCAGTTTATTTAATTGCCTGACTATGGTATTTGCCATTTCATAAAACGAATAGGTCAGATCATCTATTTCGTCCGACGACCTGTCATGACGGATTTGTGAATCTGAAATCTTACTGAAACCGGATTGCTTGAACTGTTCAATCTTTTCAGACAGCGTACTCAGCCTTCTGGTCATATACCTGAATACCATCAGCGCCAGCAATAGCGACATAGCCAGCACAATGATTATTACCCATGTGCTGGTGTTAATTATATAGCTGTTCATCAGGTGCGAAACCACACTGCTGAATCTTTCTCCTGCAAGAATAATATACAGATATCCCCGAGTCTTACCACTCTGAATCAACGGGACGACAGAGAAAATCTTGTTATTATTGATATCACGCGGGTCTGAGCCCTCTATCGGAAATCCACGTTGTCCCTGGATAAAATCCTTGACTGGCTGCAGATCAATATGAGTGCGCACAATACTTTCATCGGGCGCATTGTAACCAATGATCTTGCCCTCGCCATCGATTGAATACAGCTCTATCGCCGGATTAATCTGCATGAAGGCATGAAACAGATCCTGCAACCTGTCTTCATAGACCATACCGTTTTCGAAGATCTTGTATTCCCGGGCAATATGCGCGGCCAGGTCCTTGTTCAGTTTCTGTTGCGTCTCCAGCTGGTACAGATGATTACTGTACAGATGCAGGAACAACAACAAGGCCGCCAATAGCGAGAACAGCGCAAACAGCGTTAGCGCCAGTTTTGAGTACAGGCTTTTAAACATGCTCGGCTATGACACTCATGAAGGATGTTCGTGAAATTTATAACCAACACCCCACACGGTCAAAACATATTCGGGATTGGCCGGATCGGTTTCGATTTTTGCGCGCAGGCGGTTAATATGTGAGTTAACGGTATGTTCATAGCCGTCGTGACCATAGCCCCAAATCTGATCGAGTAATTGCGGGCGGCTGTACACGCGCCCTGGATTGCGGGCAAAGTGAACCAGTAAATCAAATTCCCTCGCGGTCAGATCGACGACCTCACCTTTGATCGCTACCTTGCGTTTTTCTATATCTATATCCATCAGACCCATACTGATCCTGTGCCCGTCGTCATCATCCCTGGACGAAACCGGAGCCACCAGATCGAGACGCCTGAATATAGCCTTCACTCGCGCCAGCAGTTCACGGATGCTGAAGGGCTTGGTAATATAATCATCGGCACCGATCTCAAGCCCCAGCACCCGGTCAAGTTCGGATGTCCTGGCCGTCAACATCAGAATAGGTATGAAGCCGTCCTGCTGCCTGATTTTGCGACATACCTCGATGCCATCGAGCTGTGGCAACATCAAATCCAGAATGATCAGGTCGAATTCCTGCTCCAGCGCCAGACTCAAGCCCTGGCGACCGTCACTGGCCACCTGTACATCACAGGCAATATCTCCCAGGTTCACCTCCAACAGGTGAGCTATATCAGCATTATCTTCTATAACGAGTACTTTCCGCCCCATCGCAATAACACCGTCCGCTAATAAATCATTCATGTCACGATGGTAACGCCGAAACCATCACGAAATCATCACAAATATTAGAAGAGACTATCCCCTGAAAGTTCCATTTTGACAGACAATCGGTCGTGCTGTGGGAATCACAAGCAACAGCGGCAGGACGCCGACTGCTGCTTGTGGTCAATCAGAGCTCCTTTGTACCCTGGATGAGCTGGCTGGCCATTTCCTGGCCGTCACCGTAGAGCATGCGGGTATTATCGGCATAAAACAGCGCGTTTTCGACGCCGGAGAAGCCTGCACCCTTACCACGTTTGATCACGATCACGTTCTTGGCATAATCGGCATTCAGGATTGGCATGCCATAAATCGGGCTGTCGGGATTGCTACGTGCAACCGGATTGACGACATCATTCGCGCCGATGACCAGGGCCACATCTGCGGTATCGAATTCCTCGTTGATTTCATCGAGATCAAAAATACGGTCATAGGGTACGCCGGCCTCGGCCAACAGCACATTCATATGCCCCGGCATGCGTCCCGCAACCGGGTGGATCGCAAACTTTACGTCAACGCCGTTATCGATCAGTTGCTTGGACAATTCCCAGATCTTGTGTTGCGCCTGCGCGACGGCCATGCCGTATCCAGGGATAATGATGACCTTTTCTGCGAACGCCATCATTACTGCGGCATCACTGGCCTCGATCGGTTTCAGGCTGCCCTCGACAGCGGCTTCCTCGGCACCCGTTGTGGCCCCGAATGAACCGAACAGGACATTCGACAGCGGCCGGTTCATGGCCTTGGCCATCAACTGGGTCAGCAGCGTACCCGCCGCACCGACCACGGTACCGGCAATAATCATTGCGGCGTTATTCAATACAAAGCCTTCAAAGGCAACCGCCAATCCCGTCAGTGCATTATACAACGAGATCAGCACCGGCATATCGGCGCCACCTATCGGCACGGTCATCAATACGCCAAACAATAAAGCGAGGAAGAAAAACAGAATGATCATAGGGACGTCAGCACCGACAAAAGCCAGGTAGATTCCAGAACCGATGGTGCCGGCAAACACGAGCAGATTAAAGGCCTGCTGGTAAGGGAAGCGCACTGCTGTGCGCAACCAGCCCTGCAACTTCGCAAATGCAATCAGACTGCCGCTGAACGACACGGTACCGATCAACGCACCCAGTACGGCCAGATTTATGGCCACCTGGCCATGCATGGCCGTTTCGTGAGCCGACAGCTTGATCAGCTCGACAGCGGCAATCGCGGCGGCCGCACCACCGCCCATACCGTTGTAGAGCGCAATCATTTGTGGCATGTCGGTCATCGCAACACGTTTGCCGGACACAAACGCAATACCGGAACCGATGATAATCGCCGCAATCATCAGGCCAAAATTATTCAGATCCTGCACGAAGAAGGTAACGATCGTAGCCGCAATCATACCGATACCAGCCCAGATGATGCCATCGCGTGCGGTTCGCGGTGAACTCATGCGCTTGAGCCCTAGGATAAACAGGGCAACGGCGACGAAGTAGACGACTTCGATCAGATTAGCCATGCTTTTTCTCCTTACTGCTCTTGAACATCTCGAGCATGCGCTCGGTCACGACATAACCACCGACGGCATTCATCGCGGCCAGCAACACAGCAAAGAAACCGACTACCTGCTCGCTCGTGGTCTCGGCATGTCCCAAGGCGATCATTGCGCCAACCAGCACGATACCGTGGACAAAATTGGACCCCGACATCAATGGCGTATGCAGGATGACCGGCACCTTGGCAATGACTTCGTAACCGGCAAATGCGGCCAGCAAGAAAATATACAGGGCGCTGATACCTGATATAGTTTCAACCATTATTAATCTCCTTCAACCAGGTTTCGGGTTGGCTCGTGCAGAATCCGACCGTCGCGCGTCAGTGATGCCCCGGCGAGGATTTCATCCTCCCAATCGGGCTTCAGTTCACCATCGACTATCATTAACTCAAGCAGATTCTGTAAATTTTTCGCATACATCTCACTTGCATGGACGGACAACATACTGGGTACATTTTCCGGGCCATGCACCAGTACGCCCTGATGCTCGACTGTCTTGCCGGCCTCGGTCAGCTCGCAGTTTCCGCCGCTCTCGGCCGCCAGATCGACGATGACCGAACCGGGCTTCATACGCTCAACCATATCACTGTCAATCAGGCGTGGCGCCGTGCGTCCCGGGATCGAGGCCGTTGTAATCACCACATTGGATTTGGCGATATGATCGGCCAGCATGTTACGTTCCTTGTGTTTTTCAGCCTCGGTCAGTTCGCGTGCATAGCCACCTTCAGCCTCGGCATCGACCTCGAGCTGGAGGAATTTTGCCCCCAGTGACTCGACCTGTTCCTTCGTCACTGCACGCACATCATAGGCCTCGACCACGGCACCCAGGCGGCGTGCCGTCGCAATTGCCTGCAGGCCGGACACACCAGCACCAATCACCAGCACCTTGGCCGGTCTGATCGTACCGGCGGCCGTGGTCAGCATCGGGAAGAACTGACTGGACAGATCCGCCGCCATCAGGACTGCCTTGTAACCGGCCACAGCGGCCTGTGACGACAACACATCCATGGATTGCGCGCGTGAAATACGCGGCACCAGCTCCATCGCAATACTGGTAATATTGTTATCACGCATTTTTTTGACGCGTTCTGCATAGCGATGCGGTTGCATCATCGCGATGACAATTTGCCCGGCAGACATCATGTCAATCTCTTCCTCTGATGGAGGCTGGACCTTGAGGATGAGATCGGCATGCTCGTATACCTGTTGGGCGTTTTCGACACAACTGATGTCATCGAATTCGCTATCGGGCAGATAACTGGCATCACCGGCGCCGCCCTGGATCACAACCTTGAATCCCTTTTTGCAGTATTTTTCCGCGACCGCCGGCACTATCGCGACACGTCGCTCGCCGTCTGTAATCTCTGTGGGTATGCCTATCGTTACCGGCATGTTGGTTCTCCAAAAAAGTTGTATTTCGTAACCATCTGTTTTATTTACATAAAAAAGGCACGTGCCGGGATATCCGGAGTGCCAGACGGGCCCTAACGATTATCGCTAAGTGTATGCCCTGACATGCAGCCATTTCAAAGTGGGCCAATGTTAGCGGATTTTTACACTGACGGGTAGATCAAGTGCACAGATTTGGCCCAAACAACGGTGGTTTCACAGGTTTTGCCATGTTAATCTCGCCATACAGCACCAGGAGGTGTCCATTGGCGGAATTTAAACACCAGATACTACGCACCGAAGCTTCGGGCATGCCACTGGAGTGGATCAGCTACCAGGATGCGGCCCGTCTGTATTATCTCGGCCATGTCGCCTACAGTTGCGGCAGCAAACTCTATACCCTGCATGGCGGCATTAATGCTGCCAGCGGACGCACCAGCACACTTGAAATCAACTCCATTATTGCCACACATGGCAACAGTAAAGCCATACACAAGGCGCGGCTTTTTTATCATACACCGCTAAATAACCCGGCCCTGTTCAAACGTGATGCCTACCTGTGTATGTACTGTGGCGGTCATTTTGCGCACAGACATCTTTCCCGTGACCATGTTACGCCGCTTAGCCAGGGTGGTCAGAATGACTGGAACAACGTCGTGACTGCCTGTATACGCTGCAATAACCACAAGGCCGGCATGACCCCCGAACAGGCGGATATGCAATTGCTGGCAATACCGTTCACACCAACCTATGCCGAGTACATCTACCTGCAAGGTCGTTCAGTACTGGCCGACCAGATGGAGTTCCTGCGCGCGCATTTTCCGCGTAACAGCCCGTTCTGCAGCTATCAAATTTTGCTGCTTAATATACTTTAGCAGAGGTATATCTCGGATCTATCGACTATATTCAATAGTATGAACCTTAACTGATAAGCATAATAATACTAAGGACATGTCTACGATGCCTTATAAATTTCAAACACCTGTTACGCTACTACTGATTCCAGTCCTGAATTTCATACCTGTCTCCGAGGCCCGCGAGCAGCAGAATATAGGGCAACTGCTGCAGTTATCGATCGAGGATTTAATCAATCTACCCATTACATCGACCAGTTATTTTAATGAAGACAGCATCAGCGTCGGTTCTACAGTCAGCATCATTTCTACACAGGACTGGCAACAGCGCGGCGCCCGACGCACGCATGATGCATTGCTGGTGCAGCCCTCTGTAGCAATTTTCCCCAGTTTTCTTGGTCAATATTCCGTACGTATTCGTGGCTTTGCCCAGCCGGATGCCAGAGGTGTCGAAACCTTATGGGATGGTGTGCCACTGTCTTCATTCAATCTAGGCACGGCTGATATCAACCGTCCCAATATCCACCTCAACACGTTGAACAATATTGAAGTAACACGCAGCCCTGGTTCAGCATTTTACGGTACCGGTGCATTCCATGGCGTTGTTGCATTGAACGCTTTCGAGTCTGATTACGATACCACCCATGCAACGATCGGAGCGGCCACAAACGGTTACTATAGCAGTGCTGTACAGGTAAGCCGCGCCATCGGCAAACACCATCGCTTAAACTTTGCCCTCGGTGGTAATGGCCAGAACGACCAGGATATGCGCTACATTTACACCGATCCCGGCAGTGGCCTGACTGCCAGCTCCGAGCGCAGATATCAATACGATACACAAACAGCTGTATTGAAATTCAACTCCGACCCAAAACAGGATCTGTCATATAAACTGGGCCTGTATTATGACAATAACGATCAGGATGGCTTTCATGGCCAAGGGCTTGAAACAGTGGCCACCGACGAGTCTGAAGTCGATAGTGACATCGGCATTGCCAAATTCAGCATCAAACAAAAGCTTGATGCCGACAGTTCTATCGAAGCGGTAACCTACCACTGGCAACAAAGACATAACTTTGCCTTCCCGCTCGCCAATGGCAATAACATCAGCATTGCATCTAAAGAGAAGCGCACCGGCGCTGACCTGATATTTCGCAAACAGAACCTCTTTAACAACACCCAGCTAAGTATGGCACTGGGCTATCGACGTGAAAAGATACCCGATTCACAACGCACGGTCAGGAATCCGTCAGGCGCAGTACTGGTGAATGCAGACCAACCGTTTAAAGGTGGCAACAGAACCATCCACAGCTTCCTGTTTGATAACAATACGAATTTAATGAATGACAAGCTGATCCTACGCTATGGCCTGCGCTATGACGACTATAGTGATGTTGGCAGCCAGACCACACCCCGCCTGGGCATCATCTATGCATTGGATAACAATCATGCGGTCAAGCTACTTTATGGTAATGCATTCCGTGCACCGACTGTTGTCGAGAAAACTGGCAATCCGAGAATAAACAGTGATCCGAATATCCAACCCGAGACCATTGATACCTATGAACTTGTGTATTTACAGCAGGCGCGCAATAGCATGACCGAAGTAGTATTCTTCACATCGAAATGGAAGGATTCGATCATTGCAGCCGACACCGATAATGATACCGTGGCAGATCTGTTTACCAATAGTGGGGACAATCATTCCAGGGGTATAGAAATATCGCATCAAGCTGATATCAACAATTGGCAACTGAGACTGAGTGGCTCATATGTCAGGAGCAAGAACAAAAGCACTAACGAAGAGTACGCTACATTCCCGCAATATATTTTCAATATTGGTACAGGCTACCGCTTCGATGACAGCCTATCCATGTATGTCAATAACCGCATTCATCTACAGGCCGACAACAGACCTGCAGAAGGAACATTGACCGCCAACGAACTTCGCGATTATTGGCGCACCGACCTGAATGTATCAAAAGCATTCAATAGAAATCTGACGCTGTATGCCAACATACGCAATCTGTTTGACCGTGAAAATTTCCTACCCAGCATGGAGGATATGGAGTATGGTATACAGGATGAAGAAATCAGCTTCGAGCTGGGTCTGAGATACAGGTTTGACAATTGAATCAAGACGGCCGAATATCATCAGATACAAATTACCTGATTGACGTCAGTTTATGAAGCATTTCCGCCATAGCTATCTTACCTGGCTAATATTCGCCTGGGTTACGATTTTACACTGTCCGTCATCGCTGGCTGCCTCCAATGACCAGGAATACTCGATCAAAGCCGCCTTTATTGAAAAATTCACTCACTTTATTACCTGGCCACAGGATAAACACAGTACTGACAGCAGCAATACATTTAATATCTGCGTACTGGGCAACAATCCCTTTGGTGACAAACTGGATACCCTCGCCAGATTAACAAAAATAAAAAAACTACCAGTAAAGATTTACTACCTTAACCACGATGACGATATCTCATATTGCGACATAGCCTTCATTACCAGGCTGCCTGCAAACCAAATTAACGCCATCACTCACAAGGCCAGGGATTCTTCAGTTCTAACTATTGCAGATACACCCGGCTATGGCGAACAAGGTGTAATTATCAATTTTTATTCAAAAGAACAATTTCTCGGCTTTGAAATCAACAGGATTGAATCTGACCTTGCGCGCTTCAGAATATCCAGCAGACTCCTGAAACTTGCAAATATAATCGAAACACATGGAGGCACTCCATGATATCGCCGACAAATTTATCTATAAAGACCAAGCTGATCCTGATTATCACAAGTGTGTCGCTGGTTACATTATCCCTGGTACTTATACTTTATGCCTACGGAGAAACGCGTCACCTCATAAAATCACTCGAGGAAGAGATCGCCCATATTGCACGAATAACGGGCGATTACGCCACCACTGACCTGACCTTCAAGGATAAACAGGCAGCCACAAAGACATTACAATTACTACAATCTACGCCGAATATTATCCAGGCCGCTCTATATGATGCAGACAATACATTGTTTGCATCCTATGGCAAGGGTAGTCCTTATCAATTAATCAACAAGGGTCATCAGGTCGAAGTGATCAAGCGCACTGAATCAACCCTGATTGTTCACAAAAAAATCCACCATCAGAATGAATTCATTGGTTCGATCCTTATTGAAGTCTCCACCCGCGAACTGCAGGGTGAGATTTTTGACTTTATCCTACTTACATTCCTTATCCTGACAGTCATGACCATTTTCTCCGCGATCCTGGCCCATTACTCCCAGCGTATTATCTCAAAACCGATTCTCGATCTATCAGAAAAAATCAAACAGGTAAAGGAAAGCGGTGATTACTCTATTACGGCAAAAAAACACAGCGAAGATGAAATAGGCAAATTATCGGAGAATATAAATTTACTATTGGCCAGTCTGGAGATAAGAAAGAAACAACGTGACCGCGCCGAGCACGAGCTACAGCAGGCAAAGAACATACTGGAAAGAAGCGTCTATGAGCGCACAAAGGAACTTGAAGTCGCCAACAGTGAACTGCAGACATTCAGTTATACAGTCTCCCACGACCTGCGTGCGCCCTTGCGCAGCATAGACGGATTCAGCAAAATGCTGTTGGACGAGTACGATGACAGACTTGATGCTGCAGGTCGCGACTACCTTAAACGTGTGCGCAATGCCACCGTACGAATGGGCGACCTCATTGACGACCTATTATTGCTGGCACGAATTTCTCAGAGTGAATTAAGGCATGAAGATTTTGATGTAACCCAGACATGTCACACTATCGTCAATCGCCTGCGCGCATTGGAAAATGAACAGCGCAACATCGAAGTCAGCATAGAAGACAACATGCATGTCTGTGCTGACAAGAAAATGATGACGATTGCCCTCGAGAATCTTATCTCCAATGCCTTGAAATATACACGCCGGGAAAAACATGCTGTCATCACCATTAGCTCGGAATTACATAAGGGTGCGCGCAGCATTTGCATTAAAGACAACGGCGCCGGTTTCGACATGGTCAGTGCCGACAAGCTGTTTACACCATTACAACGCCTGCACTCTCCCAGCGAGTTCGAGGGTACGGGTATTGGACTGGCTACCGTATACAGGATTGTCCGTAAACACGATGCATCAATAAAGGGGGAAGGTGCACCAAACGAGGGAGCATGTTTCTGCATGACATTCCGCGACAAACCTTACGATTATGAATCGAAATAACATCCAATGTCTACTGCGCTAGCATCCGTACGATAGTTGCTTCTATCTTGAATTCATATAGCAACATGGTACTGTCAACACTACATTGATATGCTGAAACACCACAAAAGGTGAAGAGATTGGTTGCGGGAATATACTCATTACCGCGTGAGTAATCCCGTTCAATTATTTTGTTCCGCTGCTGACTTCAGCGCCATTATTTAGAAATCATTGCGGCTAGAACAACACATCATATACTTCGTGCCTTTTTTAGCAAAAACGATCATATCTCTTTCATACCGACGTACATGACCTCATCGCGAAATCCTTTATCGATATCACCGATACGACCCTCTTCCCGGTATACCAGTAACTTCAAACCGGGCAGTTGCTGCAACAGCCTCACTAGCCGGGCCACGATCCGAAACGCGCTCACGAATGAATGTCTGATAATACAACAATCCGCCGGGTCTCAATGTTTCAATCAATGCGGGAAACAATGGACGATAGAGAAAATAACTGACTACGACCGCATCATACTGCGCGTGCTCGGGCGGGTTATTTTCAACGTCACGGACCTGCACATGAATATTGAGATCTCGCTCTGCAGCCAGTCCAGCCAATGCATCGATAGCAATATTGGAGATATCCCAGGCATCGACCTGTAGACCTAGATTTGCCAGCAATATGGCATTACCACCGCGGCCACAGGCCAGGTCAAGCGCCCGCCCCTCGTGTGCTAACAGGTGCAGGTTTTCCTCGAGCACCCGTGCTGGCTTCGGTTCATCAGTCACTTGCGCGTAGCGCGTGTTCCATTTATCGCGAATATTCATGGGCAATAAACATCAACGACGCCAGAAATCCGGCGTCAACAGCACCAGTAATGTAAAGATCTCCAGCCTGCCCAGCAACATCGCGAATACCAGCACCCATTTTGCTGTATCACTGATACTGGCATAATGCTCCCCGACATCGCCGAGCCCCGGGCCGAGGTTATTCATGCAGGCGGCAACAGCCGAAAACGCCGTCACCTGGTCAAGACCGGTCATCATCAATATCAACAGGATAATACTGAATGCAGCAACATAGGCGGCAAAAAAGCCCCAAACCGACTCAATCACCCGTGGTGACATACTTTTTCCGCCGACCTTGATCGAGATCTGTGCATTTGGATGAATCAATCTCTGTATTTCGCGTTTACTCTGTCGTAACAGCAGCATGAAACGTATGACCTTCATACCACCTCCGGTCGAACCCGCACAGGCGCCGATGAAGCTGATGAAAATCAACATAACCGGCAGGAATGTCGGCCAGTCAAAATAGGCCGTTGTGGTAAAGCCGGTCGTCGTACCTATCGAGATCGTCTGAAACACACCATGATGCAATGCGCCCCAAAAGTCGTCTCCCATGGTGCCGCTGTAATACAGATAGCCAGTCGTAATAATAGAGACCAGTATCAATATCGTTGCATAGGCCCTGACTTCGGGATCATGCAGATAATGCGTGGCATTGGCATTGCGCCAGGAAACGAAATGCAGTGCAAAGTTAATTCCCGCAATAAACATAAAGATAACGGCGACAACTTCAATCATCGGGTTTTCAAAATAGCCGATACTGGCATCATGGGTGGAAAAACCACCGATCGCAATCGTGGAAAATGCATGGCCGACGGCATCGAATGCATTCATGCCGGCAAGCCAGTAGGCCAGGCTACAGGCGACCGTCAGGCTCAAATAAATATACCAGAGCGCCTTGGCGGTTTCGGTGATGCGCGGGGTCAGCTTGGTATCTTTCATTGGCCCGGGTGTTTCAGCACGATACAGCTGCATGCCACCGACTCCGAGCATGGGCAACACGGCCACGGCCAGTACGATAATGCCCATTCCACCCAGCCATTGCAGTTGCTGACGATAGAAGAGTATGGCGTGCGGTAAATCATCGATACCGACAAGAATGGTTGCGCCCGTCGTGGTCAATCCCGATAACGACTCAAAAACAGCATCGGTAAACGAAATAAAGGGCCGATCGGAAAGATACAAAGGCAGCGCCCCTGATAGGCCCAGCACCAGCCAGAACAGGACAACGACCAAGAAACCATCGCGTAACCTGAGCTCCTTCCTGATCGAATTGACTGGCAACCAGATGATAAAACCGGTCGCCAACGTACACGCCATCGAAATCAGGAAAGGCATCAGTTCACCATCCCCATACAATAAGGCAATAGCCGCAGGCGGCAGCATCGTGACACTTGACAGCATCAACAACAGTCCGAAAATTCTTTGTATGGCTGTGAATTGCATTGGTGAAGAGTAGCTAGTAGCGAGTAGCGAGTAGCGAGTTAAAACCTGAGAAACAGCGCACATTCTTAAACCTCTGTTCGTGTTGGCTCATATGAATCCTCTATTATGAATACCGTGTAGCCAGACAAAACTAAATCATCCTCGCTACCAGCCACTAGCCACTCGCTACTATATAAAAGTAACCGCCACCTGAAACAAGCGTTCCACTTCACCGATTCGCTTTTTGTCCATTAGAAACAGAATCACATGGTCCTCAGCCTCGATGACGGTATCGTGGTGCGCAATGATGACATCATCGCCGCGCACAATGGCATCGATCGTCGTGCCCTTTGGCAATTTGATATCCTCTATCGCTCGCCCGACAACTTTTGACGTGCGTTGATCCCCATGTGCCACGGCCTCTATAGCCTCCGCCGCACCGCGCCGCAACGAATGCACTACCACCACATCACCCCTGCGGATGCGTGTCAGCAGGGTGCCGATAGTGGCCAGTTGCGGGGAGATGGCAATATCGATGATTCCGCTCTCGACCAGGTCAACATAGGATGCACGATTGATCAATGACATGACCTTGCGCGCTCCGAGGCGCTTGGCGAGCATGGCAGACAGTATATTGGCCTCTTCATCATTGGTTAATGAACAGAAGACATCCGTGTTTTCAATATTCTCATTAAGCAGTAGTTCTTCATCTGCTGCATCACCATGCAATACAATACTTTTGTCCAACTCTTCCGAGAGTTGTTGTGCACGTTCGATATTGCGTTCGATTATCTTGACCTGATAATGATTTTCCAGCACGCTGGCAAGTTGTTTGCCGATATTGCCACCGCCTGCCAGGATGACTTTTTTCACAGGTTTATCGAGTTTGCGCAGTTCGCTCATGACCTTGCGAATATGCTTTTGCGCAGCGATAAAAAAGACTTCGTCATCTGCCTCTATGACCGTATGTCCATCAGGCTCAATCGCTCGACCACGCCGGAAGATTGCAGCAATACGCGCCTCCGCATTGGGCATGTGTTCGCGCAATGTGCGCAGTTCATGCCCTACCAGCGGACCACCATAGTAGGCCGAGACAGCAACCAGCTGCGCACGCCCGCCGGCAAAATCGAGTACCTGCAATGCCCCGGGATTGGCGATCAAGCGATGAATGTAATCGGTAACCAGTTGCTCGGGGCTGATAGTGACATCGATTGGCAACGCATCCGGATCGAAAATTTTTTCATGATCAAGATACTCCTGTGCGCGCACCCTTGCGATTCTTGTCGGCGTATGAAATAGGGTATGCGCCATCTGACAGGCCACCATATTGGTTTCATCACTATTGGTGACGGCGATGACCATGTCCGCATCTTCTGCACCGGCGCGCTGCAATACTTCCGGGTATGATGCCCGTCCGACTACGGTGCGAATATCCAGGCGATCCTGTAAATCACGAAGCAGTAGCTCATTGGTATCGACCAGGGTTATGTCATTGGCCTCACTGGACAAGTTGTATGCCACTGAGGAACCGACTTGGCCTGCGCCCAGGATTATAATTTTCATTTCTCTAGCAATCAGTCCTTATAGATGTTTCATGCCTGCTTGACGTCAATACCGAGAGCACGCAATTTCCTGTACAGGTTGGTTCGTTCCATGCCAACCAGTTTGGCCAGCTTACCGACACTACCGCCGCAAACCTGTAATTGATGAGTCAGGTATTCGCGCTCAAACTGCTCCCTGGCCTCGCGTAGCGGCAGGTCGATCGCACCACTCGGGATACCAGCGACACCCGCCTTGCTTTCTGTATGCGTGGACAGGCTGTTCTCGACTTCATCCAATCCGACATCTTCACCATTACCGAGTATCAGCAAGCGCTGAACAAGATTCTTCAGTTCCCTGATATTACCGGGCCATGTGTAATTTCTTAAACGGTTCTGGGCAGCCACAGAAAATCGACGATAGGGAAGATTTTCCTGGCTGACAAAGTGATCAACGTAAAAGGCCAGCAATTCCGGAATATCCTCAAGATGCTCACGCAACGGCGGAATGCGTAAAGGCACAACGTTCAGGTGATAATATAAATCCTCACGAAAATTCCCCGTTTTGACTTCAATCTCCAGATCCTTGTGCGTAGAGGCATAAATACAGACATCAACCTTGACCGGATCGACACCACCGACACGCATAAAACTTTGACCTTCAATGGCACTGTGCAGACGTGACTGTGTATCCATATCCATATCCGCAACCCCCTGTAAAAACAGGATACCGCCATTAGCCTGTTCGAGCCTGCCGTAATGCGTACTTTCACCTTCCTCGCTGCCGAACAATTCGACTTCGGAATTTTCCCTGGCGATACTGCCAACAGGCATGGCCACGAATGGCCCTTCACTGCGGTTGCTGTTGCGATGCATATAACGCGCGAATAATTCCTTGCCACTGCCGGATTCACCTGTCAGTAACACCCATGTATCATGCAATGCAATACGTTTGGCCTGTTCGCGCAACTGGCGCATTAATGCACTTTTCCCCATTGGCTCCAGCAAGGGCTGAATATGTTCGCGCAAGCCGATGTTTTCCCTGCGCAGCTTGTCTGCCTCCAGCGCACGTTCAACAGTCAATAACAGCTTTGCCAGAGACAGCGGTTTTTCCAGGAAATCATAGGCACCGAGACGGGTGGCCTCGACCGCGGTCTCGACCGTACCATGACCTGACATGACGATGACCGGAAAAGGCAATTCACCATTTTCCTTCCACTCCTTTAATAACGTAATACCATCCACGTCCGGCATCCAGATGTCTAACAACACCAGATCCGGGCGACGGTTTCGGCATTCCCGTCTGGCGGCCTCTCCGCCATCTGCGATATCCACCTGAAAACCTTCATCTTCGAGGATTTCCTGAACCAGGTTACGAATATCAGGTTCATCGTCGACAACCAATATATAGGGAGCGGTCATGTATTTTTCCTGGAGCTGGCCAGCATCTGCCCACGCCCCTCGCTTGCGTTCATTGTTGTAATAACAGGTAATCGAATAGTAATAACTGCACCCAGATCTGGCAAGTTCTCTGCGGTTACCATGCCGCCATGCTCCTCGACTATTTTCTTCACAATTGCCAGCCCCAGACCGGTACCCTTGCTCTTGGTCGTGATATAGGGTTCGAAATAATGCCCCATCGCCTGTTCCGGAAATCCGTGCCCGTAGTCGCGGACACCCAGTTCGACAAAACGACATCCCGCTTCATCCATACAACGCGTCGCAATATCGATTCTCTTTGACTGACTTCCTTCCATGGCCTCGAGTGCATTCTTGATCAGGTTATGCAATAACTGGCGCAAACGTGCGCCATCGGCCTCTATCAGCGGGCTGCGTTCATCGAGTTGGCGCTTCAGTTTCAGTTCTGGCATCTTGTACATTTCGGTGACTTCATAGACCAGATTGTTCAGGTCAATGCGCTGCAGGTCCATGGCCGGGGCACGCGCATATTCGGTAAATGCATTGACCATTTCCTTCATTGCCTCTACCTGCTGGACGATTGTTTCGGTTGAACGGGTCAACATACTTGCATCTTCTGCATTCATTTTATTCTGAAACTTGAACTGCAAGCGCTCGGCCGATAGCTGGATAGGTGTCAGTGGGTTCTTTATTTCATGCGCGAGGCGACGTGCCACCTCGCCCCAGGCAGCATCCCGTTGTGCCTGCACCAGCGCGGTAATATCATCAAAGACAATAACATGGTCACCACTCTGGTCTTGCTCATCGACCAGTGTCGTTCCCCTGCACATCAGCACCTTCCTGCCCGCCTGCGAAAACAGCACAATTTCCTCTTGCCAGTGCTCCTGACGAATCGATAGCGGCTTCAGGATCGTTACAAAACGTTGCAATGGCTCATGCGCCAACGCAATCGCATCAATCGGTTGATCGATATAGGTTTGCAGATCCAGGCCGAGTATCTTGCTGGCCACCGGATTGACCGTGCGTATATTCAATTCGTGGTCCAGTGTCATGACGCCGGAAGACAGATTACCGAGGATCGCTTGCAGATAGGCACGCTGTGACTCGACCTGCTGCTGGCTATCCTGGGCCTGCATACGCGCCTGCGCGATCCGACGCGTCATATCATTGAATGACTGCACCAGAAACCCCAGTTCATTATTACCGACGACGGGCAATTGCTTGTCATAATCACCTTCGGCCACAGCCTGGGTGCCTTCGGCCAGGTCCCTGACCGGAGCCATCAGTCGTTGCGCCGAGAAAAAGGCCACCCACACTGCCGAGAACAAGCTTAGCAACAACACCATCGACAGTGTCAGCAGAAAGCTTTTTTTCAATTGTCCGCGCAAATAATTAAGCTTTTTATAAACGGTAAAGTAGTTTTGCACGCTGCCGGCCAGTGTATTCAGGCGCTGATCGATTGGAAACAATGCCTGTAAGATACGTAATTCTGTAGCTGCCGTATTACCTGCGGGAATCGGAAACACCAGGCGCACATGGATTCCACTGTCTTTGACCGGCTCGAGACCCACATAGTGGCTACCCTGCCTGGCCTGCATCAATACATCTTCATCACTGCGATGCGGAACCACCTTACCGGGATCGGCACTACTGAACGCGATAATGCGGTTGTTCTTGCCGAGCAGACTCAACTCCACGGCACCGGTACGTTCGAGTAGGTCACTCAACACCAGGCCAGCATTGGAGTCGGTAACATCCAGCAGCGTGCTGGCTACCGACGGTATCTGTTTGACCAGTTCCCTCTGCCTCAGATCCAGGGAAACCTGGCTCAACTGCAATGCATCCTCGAGCGATTTCTCGATGCGCACATCGAACCAGCTGTCAACACCGCGTTGCAGGAATTGCAGTGAGAAATAATAGACAATGGTCACCGGGATCACGGACAGGACAACAAAAACAATGACCAGGCGCACGGTCAGGCGCGATCCCGCCACACCTGCCCTGTATTGATTGACCAGTTTGAACAGGTTCGCACCGATCATGCTCACAAGAACCAGCAGACCGGCCAGATTAACCAGTATCATCCAGCCATATTGATTACTGAAGCGGGCAGCATTCTCGGTAGCATTGCTAAGCACATACAGGGAAACCAGCAGGATCAGCAGCAAACCGACCATCGGTACCAGCACACCTGCCCAGCTACGTCCTACTCGATTTCCCATTCAAACCACTCACTAGCCAAAAGCCATTCAGAGTTGATATATGCCCAGGGACGCATCAGCGCCGGCAATGCATTGATAACCAGCGAGAAACGCAATCTGGCCCGGTGATTCCCGTTAGCCGGCAACAGCTTTTTTTCCACCAGTGGCAGATCAATAACCCTGCCCATCGTCAGCAAGGCTGTATTGCGCCGGCTATAACTGTTCTGGATACCACTATTTATATTGGTGACGATATATTGCTGCGTCAGCGCATGGTAGGCTACACGGTAGCGCTGCGTAAGACTGGCCAGTGATTTGTCCCACAGCCATTTCCGCGGCTCGTAGATATCGACTTCCAGCTCGAAAGTCAGTGGCACGCCGCTATCCAGCGCATCCATAGCCGTCTGGCTCAGGTCATAATCCAACTGCGCATCGAGGTAATATATATCATGTTGTAATTGCGTCGATGCTGAATATACACGCAGGCCCTGTGTGTCCCCGGCAAGTGGCACACCGAGCCAACCACTGCTACATACCAGCAACAGTAATCGCGAGGCCTGCAAAACGTCGCTTTTAGACGGTATCAAGGACATGGCTGTCTATCTTTATGTTTGCTTTTCCACACATGCATAATAAAAACCGTCCATACCCTGCGTACCTGGCAATATCTGTCTGCCGGATTCACACGGGAAGCCCCATTGCGCGTCGATGCGTCGTTCACGTGCATCACTATAACGGTTCAGAAATGTGTTGATCTGTTGTTCATTTTCCTGCCTGAATACAGAACAGGTTGAATATACAAGCATACCTCCTGGAGCGAGCAAGGGCCAGACAGCTGCAAGGATATCTGCCTGTCTGTTTTGCAGATTGTTTATATCGGCATTACTGCGTAATAGTTTGATATCGGGGTGCCTGCGTATAACACCGCTGCCCGAGCAGGGCGCATCTACCAGAATTCGTTCAAATACACGCCCATCCCACCACGATGCCGGTATGGCCGCATCCCCGACCAGCAGCTCGGCCGAGCTACCGCCACGATCAAGGTTCTGCTGAACCTGAGCCAGCCTGTCGGCATCAATATCCAGCCCCACCAGTTGCAACTGCGTACAGGCTTGCAGCATATGCAAGGTCTTGCCACCCGGCGCACAACAGGCATCCAGTACACGCATTCCGGGCTGCAATTGTAACAGGCCTGCAGCCAGTTGTGCTGCGGCGTCCTGCACGGATACCAGGCCCTCGTCAAAGCCTGGTAGCTCATACACATTCACGGCCTGCTCGAGAATCAATGCACTGTCGACAAATTCGCAAAGGCGCGCATCGATACCCTGTTCACGTAGTTGCTGGCGATAGTGCGCCGTAGTCGTCTGTTGCTGGTTTACCCGCACCACCATGGGCGGACGCTGGTTGTTGGCATCGAGCACCTGCTGATAATGCTGTGGCCAGTCCTGCTGCAGACGCTCGATTATCCATGCCGGATGCGCATAACGCGCCTCCTCGTCCTGCTGCCATTGCGTACGCAAGCGCTCGGCATTGCGCTGGTATTCGCGCAACAGCGCATTGACCAGACCCTTTGCCCATTGTTTGCGTAGTGCCTGCACCGCATCCACGGTTTCCTTGACGACTGCATGCGTGGGGATATGCATAAATTCCAGTTGATACAGGCCGACTAACAACAGACAGAAAATATCCTGATCACGTTGCTTTAGAGGTTTCTTCAACAGCATTGACGCGATCACATCGAGCCTGTAGTACCAGCGCAGGCTGCCGTAACACATCTCCTGCAACAATGCGCTGTCTGCAGGCCTGGCCAATTGCTGCTGAGCGCTGGCAAGGGTACGGTTCAGGGACTGGCCGCGCTCACTAACCTGCAACAGCACCTGGGCCGCAAGCGCCCGGACGGTCTGTTTCTTTTTACCGGCAGCAGACATTAGCCCATGATCCGGTCGCTGTAAATGTGAACTTGCCATCCGCCCACACTGACAGGACTGCAAATGGATACTCAGCCAAGCATGTCACCATCTATGTCATGCGCATTAAGAAAGGCATCGACGCTCATCGGCTTACCGCCCGGCAGCTGGATTTTTTTCAGCCGCAGCAGGCCCGAAGCGGTAGCGACATCGATGCCCTGCCTGTCTGCATGCACGACCTTGCCAGGTTGCAGCTGTGTCGCCTGCTCGACCAGTGCGCATTCCCACACCCTGAGCACCTTGTCATGCCAGTGGGTCTGTGCAACCGGCCAGGGATTGAAGGCACGCACCTGGCGATCCAACTCGGCCGCAGTTTTATGCCAGTCCAGCTGCGCCTCTGCCTTGTCCAGCTTGGCTGCATAGCAGGCCAGTTGCTCATCCTGGGCCTGGGGTTGCAATTGCCCTGATTCGAGCTGATCAATGGCATCAATGATCGCGCGCGCCCCCAGCCCCGAGAGACGATCGTGCAGCGATCCCGCCGTATCAAGCTTGGTGATCTCGCATTCCAGCTTCAATAACATATCGCCGGTATCCAGCCCTTCATCCATCTGCATGATCGTGATGCCGGTGTTACGGTCGCCGGCGAGGATGGCGCGCTGGATCGGAGCCGCGCCACGCCAGCGGGGTAACAATGAGGCATGGATATTGAGGCAGCCCAGGCGTGGGCTATCGAGAATCGCCGCTGGTAATATCAGGCCGTAGGCGACGACCACCATCAAATCCGCTCCCAAATCGGCGAATTCCTGCTGCGCATCGGCATCACGCAGGCTAAGTGGCTGATAAACCGGGATCTGATGTACCAGCGCGCATTCCTTGACCGGACTGGACTGGAGCTTACGCCCCCTGCCCGACGGCCGATCCGGCTGGGTATAGACAGCGATGACATCATGCGTCGATGCGACCAGTGCCTCAAGCGCCGCAACGGAAAATTCAGGCGTACCTGCAAAAACTATTTTCACTTCAAATAGACTCTTTTCGGCACTTATAGCGCCATTTTAGCGTGTTTTTCCAGCTTTTTCTTGATGCGCCCCTGCTTCAGCCGGGACAGGTAATCCACAAACAACTTACCCTTCAAATGGTCCATTTCATGCTGGATACAGATCGCCAGCAAGCCGTCCGCCTGCATTTCGAAGGCAGCGCCATTACGATCCAATGCACGCACTTCGATCTGTTCGGCCCTGCGCACCTTGTCATAGACACCCGGCACCGACAGGCAGCCCTCTTCATACTCCTCGATACCGTCGGCTTTGAGGATCATCGGATTAATCAGGCATAAAGGCTGGTTCTTTTCTTCCGATATATCTATAACAATGACTTGCTGGTGGACATTCACCTGGGTCGCAGCAAGGCCGATACCCGGGGCCGCATACATGGTTTCGAACATATCATCGACGAGGGTACGCAACTCGTCATCGACTGTTTCGACGGCTTTGGCGACAGTCCGCAGACGCGGATCAGGGTAATGGAGAATATCCAGTTTTGCCATATGGGTTACAAAATGAAAAATATTAGTGTAAAAATGTAGATAGTTCAGCTAATCTTATGATGATACAGGATTATAATGAGAATTCCATCCTATCAGCGATGGGGTTATTCGACTAAACTACACAAATCTGTGCTGCTTTTTGATCAGCTTAAGGGATTTTTATGTATAAGAAAAAGATTCTAGGAATATTATTGTCGTTTTTAGTCATGGGCCTGGCATATGCCGACGCGGTCAAACTGAATCCCGACCACCCCGATAAATATGTCGTTGTCAAAGGCGATACCTTATGGGATATCAGTGGGCGCTTTCTGGAAAACCCGTGGCAATGGCCGGAAATCTGGCATGTCAATCCACAAATAGCCAACCCCCACCTTATCTACCCGGGCGATATTATTAGCCTGGTCTATGTGGACGGCAAGCCCAGACTGATGCTGGAACGTGGCGCAGGCACCTACAAGCTAACACCCCAGGGGCGCATCATACCGCTGGACGAGGCGATACCGACAATCCCGATAGACGCGATCAAGCAGTTCCTGACCGAACCGACTATCGTCGGCAAGGATGAACTCGACAAGGCTCCTTATATTGTTGAACACAAGGGTGAGCATATCGTATCCGCCACGGATAACAGTATCTATGTCCGCGGCATCAAGGACTACAACATCCGTAAATACGCCGTTGTTCGTGCCGGCAACACCTATACTGACCCGATCAGCAAGGAAGTCCTGGGCTATGAAGCACGCTTTGTCGGTGATGCCAAGCTTTACCGCACTGGCGATCCATCGACACTGAAGCTGTTGCGCACCACGCGTGAGGCACTGATTGGCGATCGCCTGCTACCCAGCGGTGAAGAAACATACAATGCCAGCTTTCTGCCACGCGCACCACAGTCTGACATAAACGGCAGGATCCTGTCGGTACTGGACGGTGTTAACCAGATCGGCAGTTACCAGGTCGTTGTTATCAACAAGGGCGCGCGTGACGGACTGGAACAGGGACATGTTATGGATATTTACCAGGCCGGCGAAACCATCCCAGACAGCGTCACCGAAAACCGCAAGGATACCGTCACGTTGCCGGACGAAAAGGCCGGCGTACTAATGGTATTCCGCACCTTCGAGAAACTGAGTTACGCCCTGGTTTTGAAGGCTAGCCGCAATATCAATGTCTTCGATATTGTAACCAATCCCTGACAATCCATACTGATGACGCCCGGTTGCAAGACCGGGCTGTCATTTGCACAAGCCAGGTCATGGAACGGCCTGATCAGCATGTAAGGAGACTACCAATGCCCGCTACCCCGTCTGCAGAGCTTAAATACTGGTTGGCCTTGCTGCGCTGCCCGCGCATCGGCCCGGCCACTTTTACAAAGCTACTGCAGGGCTTCTCGCAACTTCAACATGTATTCAGCAGCCCTGCCAGCCTGCTGCAAGAATATGGACTTGAGGCGGCCAGCATCGATGCGATACAGCGGCCCGACTGGCGCGGTGTCGATGCCGATCTGGAATGGCTGCAGCAGCAGGATCATCATTATATAATTACG
Source organism: uncultured Gammaproteobacteria bacterium (assembly GCA_947258655.1). Lineage (GTDB taxonomy): Bacteria > Pseudomonadota > Gammaproteobacteria > JAADHQ01 > JAADHQ01 > JAADHQ01. The sequence goes on from CAMYJD010000005.1 coordinate 107,783, forward strand.
TTGCAGGATGCAGAATATCCGCAACTGCTGCGGCAAAGCGCGGGCGCGCCACCACTGCTGTTTATACTCGGTAATCCGCATGTATTGCATGAAACCCAGATCGCCATGGTCGGAAGCCGCAATCCGACAGCCGACGGCAAGCGTACCGCACTCGAGTTCGCCCGCCATTTATCTGCCGCCGGCCTGGTCATCACCAGTGGGCTTGCGATCGGCATTGATGGCATCTGTCACCAGGGCGCGCTCGACGCCGCTGGCGCCACCGTCGCCGTGACCGGGACCGGGCTCGACCGCATCTACCCTGCGCGTAACCGTGACCTGGCACATGCCATTATCGACGCGGGTGCGATCGTGTCGGAATTCCCGCTCGGCACACCGGCGAAGGCGGAAAACTTCCCGCGTCGCAACCGTATCATCAGTGCCCTGAGTATCGGTACGCTGGTGGTCGAGGCAGCCATTCGCAGCGGCTCGTTGATAACCGCCAGGCATGCGCTGGAACAGGGCCGCGAGGTCTTCGCGATCCCGGGCTCGATCCATAATCCGCTTGCGCGCGGCTGCCATCATTTGATCCAGCAGGGCGCAAAACTGGTGGAGACGGCCGAGGATATCATCAGCGAACTCGGGCCATGGCAATCCGCACCCGAGGACAAGCCGCAGGTCCTTAATAATAAAGAGGAAAACGATAAATCCGATGATCCCGACTACGCCACCGTACTGGCCGAAATGGGATACGCGCCGGTCGCCGTCGATGAAATTGTGCAGCGCACCGGTTTGACGGCAGAAGAAGTTTCCTCCATGATGCTGATCCTGGAGCTACAAGGCAATGTAGCATCGAGCCCCGGAGGTTGTTATATTCGGGTCAAATAATGAGGTTTTAAATGAAAGAGAACACCCTGGATGTATTACTATACCTGTTCCAGAACTTTATGGACGGTGAGTATGAAATAGATCCTGACCGGGATTTCCTTGAGAACCAGCTGGTTGAAGCAGGCTTCCAACAGTATGAAATCGACAAGGCCTTCCTGTGGCTGGATGACCTGTCCAATCAGCAGGCCAAACTATGTGATAGCCAGCATAACGCATCGTTCAGGGTATATGCCGATGAAGAGCTCTCGAGCCTGGACCTGGAATGCCGGGACTTCCTGTTATATCTGGAGAATATGGGTGTACTGAGCACAGAAAACCGTGAACTCGTCATCGAACGAGTTATGGCGCTGGATTCATTTGATTTTGATATCGAACGCCTTAAATGGGTGGTGCTGATGGTGTTATTCAACCAGCCTGAGCAGAATAACAATTATGAATGGATTGAAAACATGGTATTTGACAGCTCGCTGGAAAGCCTGCATTGACAAACTGCACCATAGTCATTCGCGAACATTTGAAACTTTACCTAGATACTACTAACGATGAGTAAAAACCTGGTCATTGTTGAATCACCGGCAAAAGCCAAAACGATCAATAAATACCTTGGCAAGGACTTCTATGTACTGGCTTCGTACGGCCATGTACGCGACCTTATCCCGAAAGAAGGGGCAGTAGACCCCGAGCACGATTTTGCGATGAAATACCAGGTCATCGAAAAAAACCAGCGTCATGTAGATGCCATTGCCAAGGCGCTGAAAAAAGCCGACGCCCTGTATCTGGCCACTGACCCGGACCGCGAAGGTGAAGCGATCTCATGGCATCTGTATGAATTACTGAAAGAAAAAAAATTGCTTGAGGGCAAGGAAGCACATCGGGTCGTATTCCACGAAATCACCAAGCGCGCCATCAACGATGCGATGGAGCATCCGCGTGATTTGTCAATGGATATGATCAATGCACAACAGGCGCGGCGCGCACTCGATTACCTGGTCGGCTTCAACCTGTCACCCTTATTATGGAAGAAGATACGCCGCGGTCTGTCCGCCGGGCGAGTCCAAAGTCCTGCACTGCGACTGATTGTCGAACGTGAACTGGAAATCGAAAAATTTGTCGCCAGGGAATACTGGACCGTAGAAGCGGATGTCAGCAGCAAGGGACAGAACTTTGTTGCGCGCCTGACCCATCTGAACGACAAGAAACTTACCCAGTTTGATATCAACAACAGCGAACTGGCAATGGATGCCGAACAGGCACTGCTGAAGGCCGCGGCCGGCAAACTGGCGATTAAAAAGGTAGAGAAAAAGAAACGCAAACGCAATCCGACTGCACCGTTTATCACCTCCACGCTGCAACAGGAAGCAGCGCGTAAACTCGGTTTTACGGCACAACGCACGATGCGTACCGCGCAGCAGTTATATGAAGGTATCGATATCGGTGGCACAACCGCGGGCCTGATCACCTATATGCGTACCGACTCGGTTAATCTCGCCCAGGAAGCTCTGGATGAGATCCGCGCCGTCATCAAGCAACGCTATGGCAGCGACAACGTCCCTGATGAACCGCGTGTTTACAAGACCAAGTCTAAAAACGCGCAGGAGGCACATGAAGCCATTCGCCCGACCTCGGCAGAGCGCGTTCCGGAATCGATCAAGGAGCACCTCAGCAAGGATCAGTTCAAGCTCTACGACCTGATTTGGAAACGTACCGTCGCCAGCCAGATGATTCATGCCACGATCGACACCGTCGCCGCCGACCTGACTGCTGGCGATGAAAACGTATTTCGCGCCAATGGCTCGACCATCGTCAATCCAGGCTTCATGGCGGTCTATCAGGAAAGCATGGACGACAAAAAGGATAAGGGCGAAGATCAGCGTATGCTGCCCGAACTGCTACAGGGCGAACAGGTTGATCTGCTCAAGATCAGGCCGGAGCAGCATTTCACCGAACCGCCACCGCGCTTCACCGAAGCGAGCCTGGTCAAGGCACTGGAAGAATATGGCATTGGCCGCCCGTCGACCTATGCTTCCATTATCTCGACTTTGCAACATCGTGAATATGTCAGGCTGGATAAAAAACGCTTTTTCCCCACCGATGTCGGTCGTGTCGTCAACAAGTTCCTGACCCAGCACTTTACCCAATATGTCGACTATGACTTCACCGCCAACCTCGAAGATGAGCTAGATGCCATCTCGCGCGGTGAAGAGGAATGGACGCCGATGATGAAAAAGTTCTGGAAACCATTCAAGAAACTGGTCGTCGAGAAGGAAAAGAGCGTCAGCCGCAAGGATGTCACCCAGGAGGCCATCGACGAGAACTGCCCTAAATGCGGCAAACAGCTGACCATCCGCCTTGGGCGTCGCGGCAGTTTCATCGGCTGCTCCGGCTTCCCGGATTGCGACTACACGCGAAATGTCGGTGATGATGCCGAGTCTGCCGAACCCGAAGTTATCGAAGGACGCAAATGCCCCGAATGCAATTCCGACCTGATCATACGCCAGGGGCGTTATGGTAAATTCATCGGTTGCAGTAGCTATCCGGACTGCAAGCATATCGAGCCACTGGAAAAACCCAAAGACACCGGCGTGCAGTGCCCGGAATGCAAGAAAGGGAATATCCTCCAACGCAAATCGCGCAACGGAAAAATATTCTACTCCTGCGAACGTTATCCAGATTGCAGTTATGCAATCTGGAACGAACCCATGGCAGAGCCCTGCCCGTTGTGCCACTGGCCAATCACGATGATCAAGACGACCAAGAAGCGTGGCACCGAGCGTGTTTGCCCGCAAAAAGACTGCAAATTTTCAGAACCCTATGAAAAGGAAGAAACTGAAGAAGCCAGTGAAAGCGATTGATCCGGAAAATTCCGAACTGGCGAAAATAATGCGTATTTGCTCGAACATATGCATACACATGCGACACATTCCATAATAAAAGCTATTCACCACCAAGGCTCGGAACATGAACTTGTAGCGCTATTCAGGCATAAATCCCAAACAAAAACTGCCCGAATATTGCCTTAATCCGCTGTGAATATTAATAGTCTCAATCGATAGTTAAGGTTAATTGAGATACGATTTGCATTGACTTGCTTGTGTGACGATACATGACAGGGTTTACGAGAAAACTTCGTGTCTTCTTGCCTTCGTGGTAATAATCCATGCACTATCAAGTCGATACTACAACAAATAACACAACGAGGTATTTAACAATGCCATTCATCGTACAGGCCAACATATGACGAGACGGTTGTGGACACGATTCATATAATCACTCTGGCCATGGGCGCATCCTGGGCCAGTGGTATAAACCTGTATGCAACAATTTGCATGTTGGGCTTCATGGGACTGAGCGGCAATATTGACCTACCACCCGACCTGCAGATTCTGACTAACCCGCTGGTACTGGCCGCAGCCGGATTCATGTATGTGGTCGAATTTTTCACCGACAAGGTTCCGGGCGTGGATACACTGTGGGATACGCTGCATACCTTTATCCGCATCCCCGCCGGTGCAATGCTGGCTGCCGCCAGCGTCGGTGAACTGGGTCAAGGCGTGGAACTGGCTGCATTGCTGGTGGGAGGCGGGATTGCCGGCAGCACGCATCTGGGAAAATCCGGTTCGCGCGTATTGATCAACACCTCGCCAGAGCCGGTCACGAACTGGACGGCATCAATAGCTGAGGACATCGCGGTAATCGGTGGACTGTGGACCGCATTGCAATACCCCTGGCTGTTCCTGGTCCTGTTTATTATTTTTACAATCCTGATGATCTGGCTGTTGCCGAAGATATGGCGTGGTATCGTTATTATATTTAGAAAAATTCGTACTCTGTTCACAGGTAGCAGCAGTGACAACACACCGCCACCATTATAGCCATGCATAAATCAGATATAATGAGCGAATGAATATGCCAACACAGACCAGGACAAGTACATGACACCTTGGCAATTACGGCAAGCCGTAAAGATTGTGCGCCAGGGCGGCATCATCGCCTACCCGACCGAGGCCGTATTCGGTCTTGGCTGCGACCCGCTAGATTTCAGCGCCGTCGCAGCCATTTGTGAGCTGAAGAATCGTAGCCTGTCCAAAGGTTTGATCCTGATAGCGGCCGACATCGAACAGATAAAACCGTTTGTATCGGCGACGCGCGCGCAACTCGACAAACTCGCGCGCAAGACAACAACACCGACGACCTGGATCATGCCGGCACACCCGCATTGTCCCGCATGGCTTAGCGGCAGCCACGATGGTATCGCCATCAGACTCATCAAGCACCCGCCGGCCCGCCGCCTGTGTGAACATCTGGGTCATCCTCTGGTTTCCACCAGTGCCAATATCAGCCATCATCCTGCCGCACGTAAGGCGCTCGATGTACAGCGCATATTCGGTGATTCTGTCGATATGATCATACACTCAGACACCGGCGGTGGACGCACGGCCTCCGAAATCAGGGACATGCGCAGTAATAAAGTAGTGCGCGCTGTATAAAAAAATCCGATTTTACATATACGTCCTGATCTACTGACTGTTCCGCATCCCCGTACAGCCGCCCTTTTCAGTATAAAAATATGGAATATATCTGAAAAAACGTGCTAACATTTTTAAAGGGATTAATAAAATACAATGGGGATATCGATGAACAATCACACCAAACCACTGTTACGCGCATCCAAATGGCTTGTCATTTCAACCGCACTGACCTTGTCAACACCTGCATTCAGTGAATACTATATGGCAGTCGATGCCACGTATATAGATGCCAGTACCGTGTTTGGCAATGGCACGACCGAATTCGAACTAAGCCCGGTAAGAATAAAATTCGGACATCGTTACAAAGAATTCGGTTGGGAGTTCCAGGCTCTGACACCCGCTGACGATACCGGTACATTTCCGGGCAGCGTCAATCCACACCAGTATGACCTCCTGCACGGTTTCGGCATCCAGTTAACCGTAAGCACACCAGGCAGGGGTTTCTATGGTGGCATAGGCTTCACCCAGATACGCTCGGATTATTCGGTCTTGGTGGGTGGCCAGCCGGCCGTAACTACAACCACGGACACACCATTTACAACACTCAATCTTGGCGCGCAGTATGAATTCAGCAAGAATGCACGCATCACCTTCGACTATACCTTCTATCATGGCGATATTGACTGCAACTTCTGCATATCGAATCCCAACCTTCCTGCCAATACTACAAATTCCAATCCCGACGTGCGCCTGTCTGCAGTCGCTTTGGGTCTGAGTTACTCATTCTAGATATCCGGCAGACCTCTATCGATAATAATTGATGCGCCTGGCGCATCAATTGTAAATATTGTGTTAAACAATGTGATATCAGTATTGGCGGCTTCTTTCAGAAAAAAAGCGGATGCTATACTTCGTCGCTGAATTTACAGGAGCACATCATGAAAAATATTTTATACATGCTTGCATTAACACTGGCCTCCGTGCCTGTGCACGCAGATACCGTCACCATGAAGAACGGCGACAAATTAACAGGCACCGTCGTACGCAAAGAGGGGGACAGCCTGGTATTCAAAACAGGTTTCGCCGGCGAAATCAAATTGCAATGGACACAGATCAGCACACTCAAAACAGACAAGCCTGTTGCACTGGTACTCGATAATGACACCACCATTGAAGGCGCCAATCTTGCGCCTACCATAGCAGGCTCCGCCAGTGTCAGCACCGCGAATGTCAGTGAATCAATGAACATCGCACTGAGTTCGGTCAAATACATCAACCCTTCTATAGAGGTCAGCGGCAAGGGGGTAAAAGTCAACGGCAGGGTCAACGCCGGCGCCAGTGTTGCCAGCGGCAATTCCGAGTCAGAGAGTTATCATCTCGATGGTGAAGTCATTATGCGGACGAAAACCAATCGCTTCACAGTTGGTGCGAATATGTACAAGGCTAGTGATGAAGTTTCCGACACCGAAGACAAGTATGCAGCGTTCCTGAAATATGACCACTTCCTGAGCGCCAAACGTTATATCTATGGCAACACCTCGTTTGCCCGTGACGAATTCAAGGACCAGAAACTTAAAAGCACGATCGGTCTTGGTTATGGCCATCAATTCTGGGAAGCACCAAACCGCAACCTGGCCCTCGAAGCCGGCCTGACCTATGTCAATGATGACTATTTCGTGGCTGTCGACGAAAATTATCTGGCCGGTCGCTGGGCAGTTAGATTCGACCACAAATTGTATCAGGACAGAGTACAGTTCTTCCATCTGCACGAAGGCCTGCTCGATTTCAGCGACACCGAAAACCTGACTATCACGTCGCAGACCGGTTTCCGATTTCCGCTGTTCACCGGCATGAATGCAAGTATTCAGGCCAATGTGGACTGGGACAAATCGCCACCGGCCGGGACCAAGAGCACAGACAGAAAAATATTGTTCAGTGTCGGCTATGCATGGTAGCCATTCCCTGATAATTGATCAATAATGGGGGCATGAGGCCCTTGTTTAAAAAAAGCTGGTTTAAAGCAGGCATAGGAATCATTATCCTGTGCCTGCTTTTTATCAGCTTTTTGCCTGTTGCGATCCGCTACGGTATTGAGCGATGGTATCTACAACAGGACATAGACGCTATATCCATCAGGGATATTGACCTGAATTTGTTTACTGGCGAATTACACCTGAAAGAAATAACGGCCCACAAGGACGATAATGAAGTCCTGGCATTGACAAACTCCAGTGTGGATTTTGACTGGCTACCGCTGCTTAAAAAACGTGTCTTTTTACCAAACATAAGTATTGATGGATTAAAGGCCAGGATACAGCAACTTGAGGCCGGCGACATCCTCATTGGCGGCATCCGTTTGCCACGTGTGACAGATGAAACCGCAGGTGCGGATGAGGATGATACTACGCCCGAACCCTGGGGCTTCGGCTTGCATAACATCGGAATCAGCAATGTAGCGCTGTACCTGCAAACACCTATACAGAAAGCCGACTTCACCATTGACTCCATTCAGCTTGACAAGCTGGAAAGCTGGTCCGACACCGACACTCATGTTGATTTCAGCGGCAAGATCAACAAGGCCGTGCTCACCTCCACAGCGACATTACGTCCTTTTACCGAGCAGCCTGTCTATGAAGGCAGCATCAAACTCGAAGGACTGGACATATCCCCGCTTGCAACAAATCTGAAACAACACTTGCAAGGACTTACGGGCAAGCTCAGCCTGGACACGAATTTCAGGATAAAGCTGCACACCGACAAGGGCACAGAAATCCACAGCCAGGGGGCCCTGGGACTGCACAACCTGCTACTCAAACAGGCCGACAACAAGCTTGCATTAGACAGGCTCTACTGGCAAGGCAACACCAGCATTCAACTTCCCGCAAAACAGGGTGTAATGTCGTACCATCTGCAGGGAAAGATAGACAGTGAAAATGCTGAGTTTGGCCTGGACAAGGAATACCACTACCATCATGACAAACTGAACTGGGAAGGCTCGATCAAATCACCTGGCAAATCCGCTTCACTCCCACAAGTCAGCGGCTCCATTCATGCCAATGGCCTCATACTGAGGCAACTTTCCAACAATCTTGAGCTGTTTCGCAGCAGCAACATCGGCATCAACGAACTGCAAGTACTGGACAGTAACCAGATCAATACCCGGAAAATATCGTTTCAGGAGATCCGCGCACTTTACAGTCTTGCCAGCAAGGATGAAAAAAGGAATCCGGCACTGTTACAGGCAAAAGCCTTGCAGATTGAACATGCCAATTTCACAGATGGCAATCAGCTGAAATTGGGAAGCAGCAGTCTAGAGGGCGCACTGATTTCTGTCATCAGGCAAAAGGACGGGCGTCTGCAACAGCTGGCCGCATTGCAAACCGGTTCTGCAACGGAAATCAAACCCGCAGAAAAAGATAGCGTAAAAAAGAAACCTGAACTTAATGTCATGCTCGAGGCATTCAAGGTCAGCAAGAACAGTCGAGTTAAAATCGTAGATAAATCGGTCAAACCCGCATTCAAATCTGAACTGCTGATAAAACAGGCCAGGATCAGCAATATCGATTCATCAAGGCACGACGCAGCAAGCCCGTTTACAATAAACGCCAGCCTTGATAAATACTCGTCCCTGCATTTTGATGGGGAGATATTGCCTTTCTCGGACCCACTTACGCTTAAATTCAAAGGCAAGATCGCCAATGTCAATCTTCCACCTGTTTCCAGCTATACATCCGGATTCATCGGCTACGACCTGAGGAGTGGGCAACTCAGCGCCGATCTCGATGCAAATATTGTCAAGGGCAAACTGGATATTGATAATAAAATCACATTATCCAACCTCGAGGTCAAAACAAGTGATAGCAAAAAATCTGAAAGCCTGACCAAACAGTTGAGCATGCCATTGAACAGCGCATTATCATTATTACGGGACAAGAACAATGACATCAAATTGAGCATCCCGGTCAAAGGCGATATCAACAAACCCGACTTCGATATCAGCGATGTAATCAACAAGGCCATCGGGGTGGCAATGAAGCAGGCTTCGCTGTCCTATTTATCACATGCCCTGCAGCCTTATGGCAGCCTGATCACGCTGGCCAAGCTGGCCAAGACAGCCGCTGAATATGTCAGCCTTAACCCGATCCTGTTTAGCCCTGCATCCAGCCTGGCAGATAATACTGCCATCGAGTACAGCACCAAGATCGCATCCCTGATGAAAGAACGTCCTGATCTCAAAATAAAACTGTGTGGTATAGCGACCGCACAGGACTCACAGGCACTGGTCCGACAAAAACAGGACAACTGGAAACAAAAGCAGCAACAGTCAACACCGGACAGCAAGGCCACACCCCCGCTATTCAGCGTTTCTGATGAAGAGTTGCTCGATCTGGCTTTACAACGCTCGAGCACGATCAAGGATATTCTAATCAAAAATCATGGCATTAATGCATCACGCCTGTTCCAGTGCCAGCCTTCCCTGGAGCAGGACGCGGACAGCAAACCGCGGTTAGATTTACGCATTTAGACCACCTTCATAAACAGCATTATCCTTCAATGCTGAAATAATTGCCCGATTACGTTATCCTTACCTGCCAGACAAGCAGAGCCAATCCAATGAGTACAATCGATATAGAATCAGTAAAAAATTACCTGCTCGAACTCCAGAACACGATCTGTTCAGCGCTGGAAGAAGTGGATGGCGGAAAGGGATTTCAGGAGGATAGCTGGCAGCGCGAGGAAGGTGGCGGTGGCCGCACCCGCGTACTCGCGGAGGGCAATGTATTTGAACAGGCCGGGATCAATTTTTCCCATGTGTATGGCAATAATCTGCCACCTTCGGCGACAGCGCATCGCCCGGACTTAGCGGGGCGCAGTTTTCAGGCCATGGGCGTATCACTTGTCATTCATCCCAACAACCCCTATGTGCCAACCTCGCATGCCAACGTGCGCTTCTTTATCGCTGAAAAGGACGGTGAGAAACCGATCTGGTGGTTCGGCGGTGGTTTTGATCTGACTCCGTATTACCTGCATGTAGAGGATGCCATCCACTGGCATCAGACAGCCAGGGCTGCCTGCGCTCCATTCGGCAATGATGTCTATCACAAATACAAGCAATGGTGTGATGAATATTTCTATCTGAAACATCGCCAGGAGACGCGCGGTGTCGGCGGCCTGTTTTTTGACGACCTGAACGAATGGGGTTTCGATAAATCCTTTGACTTCATGAAGAGTGTTGGCAGTCATTACATCGATGCCTATCGCCCGATAGTCCAGCGCCGCAAGGACATTACCTACGGTGAACGCGAACGCGACTTTCAACTTTACCGACGCGGCCGCTATGTCGAATTCAACCTCGTCTTCGATCGCGGTACACTGTTCGGCCTGCAATCGGGCGGGCGTACGGAATCTATCCTGATGTCACTGCCGCCACTGGTTAAATGGCGCTACAACTGGCAACCGGAGCCGGGCAGTGAAGAAGCGAAATTGAATGAGTACCTGCAACCGATCGACTGGTTAAACTACCCCGTCAATCCTGATCCAGCATAAACAGCATCATAAGGTTTGCACATATCCCATCTTGGCCACAGCCAGGATCTTATCTAATAGCCGTATAGCCCTACGTCAACAACAGCGCGGGATTAAATGATCAAATTCCACACTAACCTGCATGCTTTCCATATTACAGACTTTGTCGAAAAATTAAGCTAACCTGAGCCATATATGGATAATCTCGCCATTATCTTTCTGACCATCGGCGTTTTACTATTACTCGGTGTAGTCACGGATTTCATCGGCCAGCGCACACGCCTGCCCAGGGTCACACTGCTGCTGGTATTCGGGATTCTAATAGGGCCATCCGGCCTGTCCCTGCTCCCCGACATAAGCAGGCAATGGTTTCCGTTTATCTCACACCTTGCCCTGGTCATGGTAGGTTTTTTGCTCGGGGAAAAACTCACCCTGAGCCGCCTGCGGGAGCATGGACACAGTGTAATCACGATATCATTATCGGTTGTAGTGATGACGGCAGTGCTGGTCTTTTTCGGTCTGTGGCTATTGGGTTATAGCATTGAAATCGCCCTGCTATTCGCCGCCATTGCAACGGCAACTGCCCCGGCAGCTACAGCAGACGTCGTACAGGAACTACGTGCCAAAGGCAGATTTACAGATACCTTACTGGGTATCGTCGCTATCGATGATGCATGGGGGCTAATCCTGTTCAGCCTTGTTCTCGCCGGCACGCAGATATTCCTGAGCAATAGCGCGGGTACTGATGTTTTGCTTAATGGATTATGGGAAGTCGTCGGCGCACTGATCCTCGGCATAGTCCTGGGTGCACCAATGTCATACCTGAGCGGACGGATTCGTCCCGATGAACCGATCGCACTGGAAGCACTCGTTGTTGTATTTATATGCGCAGGCCTGGCCCTGTGGCTGAACGTATCATATCTACTGGCTGCGATTACGATGGGCGCAGTCGTCGCAAACCTGGCCAGGCACCACACACGCCCGTTCCATGAAATTGAAAATATAGAGCGCCCGTTTATGATCCTGTTTTTTGTCCTGGCAGGTGCATCGCTGGAAATTGCCAGCATCAACACCATCGGCTTGCTGGCCATCGCCTATATACTATTACGCATCGCCGGAAGAATTGCAGGCACCGATCTGGCATGTCGCCTGCTTCATATCAAAAACCGCTCAGGCCGTCTTATCGGATTGGCATTGATGCCGCAGGCGGGTGTCGCCATGGGTATGGCGTTGGCAGCCAGCCACAGATTACCGCAGCTATCGAGCACAATCCTGTCCGTCGTTGTTGCCACAACCGTTATCTTCGAACTGCTTGGCCCTATATTGACACGCTATGCACTCCTGAAGGCAGGAGAAGGTGGCGATTTGTTCACGAAAAAGAATGTCTGATATTACTTCCCGTCTTTATCAACGCATATAGATAATACTTTTCTAGCTGTTTACCGCTCCATGCACTCATCGCTGCGCTCTTATTCATCTATCAACTTGCCGATTTTTTGCAAAACATCTGCCTGCATCCAGTCAATCGCACCAAACAGGGCCAGACGTATTTTACCCTGCTTGTCGATCACATAACTGGTCGGGAATGCAAACACCCTCCAGCGCTTCAACGCCTGACCATCAACATCCATCAGTATCGGGAATCGCACACTTACCTTTTCCCGCAGAAAGGCCCGCACTGTCTTTTCATTCTCGGCCATATTCACAGCCAGTATCTCGAATGGTTTGCTGGCGAAGTGATCCGCCAGTTGTTGCATCGATGGCATTTCGTGTACGCAGGGCGGACACCAGCTGGCCCAGAAATTCACCAGCACCACCTTGCCGCTGAAATCACGCAAATCCACCTTGCCGCCATCGAATCTATCGAGTTGCAGCTGCGGCGGCTGAGGATCACCGGCATAGGAGCGCAACAGGCGTTCTTTCTTGCCTGTCCTGACTTCGGCTTGCCCTTGCTGCGTTAGTTTAATGACCTGCCTCGGCTTGTTATTAAAACTCGCCAACAGCCCAACTGCCTGTTGTATTAATGGCGCCAGTGCCAGGGCCATGCTGTCTTCCGCTGCCGTGGCATCCGGGCGGTAATAGAAGCGATCGCGCACACCACTCAACACACGTGCATATACATCACTGCCGGCGGCTTCCAGCGCCGGCAACATCCGATCAAGTTTCCATCGCCATGGAGAATTGGCAGGCTGGATGATGAATATGGGTAGATTGGTTTGCCTGACCACCGGCATGAACTCACCTGGCAGGCCCGGCTCAGGCGTTTCGACGAACAGTTTTGGACTGATTAGTATGACACCGCCCAGGCGCGCTGTAGCGCCATAACGCTGTTGCCATGCACGCGCAACCCGCAAGCTGAGCAGGGCGCCGCGACCAGCGGCGACGAGCGTAATGCGTTTGCCGCTGAGTTTGCGTACCTTTTCCACCAGAGTTGCTAGATCTGTAGGTGGTAAGGCATCGATACTGCTTGGCAATGCCGGCAGGAACCACGCCGTCAGCACATCTGCCATCCACACCGGATAGCCGGCAGCCGCCAGCGACCGTGCAACTGCCTTCTCCTGTGGCAGCAGGCCCGATTCAGATGGCAGCCACAACAACAGCTCATCGCCACCCGCACCATATTGATACACGCCGACCTCGACCTCTGCATTGATGCTGATATCGACATTAGTGCTGGCCTGTAATCCAGGCGTCAATACCCAGAGCAGCCACAGGTAATGAAATATAGATGCCTTACACATAAGTTTCATAATGAAAACATAATATAACCTATAAAACAATAACTTATATTTTTTCACGGATGTTATTGATAAGTAATTACATTTGTTTATACTTATATGATAGATAATACCTATTAATGATATGAACCTGAAAGACCTCAAATACATCGTTACCGTGGCCGAAACGCGCCATTTCGGCAAGGCCGCAGCGCGCTGTTTCGTCAGCCAACCGACCCTCAGTGGGCAGATCAAAAAGCTCGAAAACGAACTCGGCGTTACATTGTTTGAGCGCACCAACCGCTCGGTCGAGGTCACTGCAATCGGCGCACAAATCATCCAGCTGGCACGCCAGGTCATGGACCAGGCCGATGCCATTGAGCAGCTCGCCCATGCCCACCAGGACCCGCTGGCCGGACCATTACGCATTGGCGCGATCCCGACGCTGAGCCCGTATCTGATGCCATTGATCCTGATGCCATTACGCCGTCGCCACCCGCAACTGACACTGGTCCTGTCCGAGGAGATGACAGACACGCTGATTCAGCGCCTGCATAACCATGAGATCGATGCCGCGCTGCTGGCCACACCCGTGGACGAGGACGAGTTTGAGTCCGTCGCGCTGTTCAATGAGCCCTTCTGGCTGGCGCATCCACGCAAGCACTGGTTTTATAACCGCGACAACATTACCCGGGACGATCTCGACAAGACCGAAATGCTGCTCCTGTCCGAGGGGCACTGCCTGGCCAGACAGACCCTGGATATATGCCATTTGAGTGAGCGCCAGCAACAGGGTGACATGGCCGATCTACGCGCCTCCAGTCTGGAGACACTGTTGCAACTGGTTGGAGCCGGTTTTGGCAGCACGCTGGTGCCGGCACTGGCATTGCGAGGTTCGTGGACCACCGACAGCGGTATTATCGCCCGCAAACTCGAACTAGCAGAGGCCTATCGACAGGTGTCCATCGTATTCCGGCGCACATTTCCGCGCCAGCAGGCCCTGCAGGCCTTCGCCCAGGTCATTATTGACCACCTCCCCAATACCGTACAGGCAATCAAGCAGCAATCACCGCCAGGTGAAGCGCAAAAATCAATATAACCAATTAATTCAATGGTATATATCTACTTTATTCTGTAGTTTCTGCAATATATACATAACCCTGCTTGTCTACCTGCTTGCCAGATTAATAGGCAAAACCTATTAATATAATCATAACAAACGATTTTATAAATCATTACTGAGCCCCGATAATACTTTCCGACGACAACAAAGGGCATCTGCCCCAGACCTAATTATTGGAGAACAGCAATGTTAGAAAACAGAGAAGGCCAACAGATACCGCAAGTCACGTTTCGTACCCGCCGTAAGCATCAATGGGTCGATGTCAGCAGTGATGCGATTTTCAAAAACAGGACCGTGATTGTATTCGCGCTGCCGGGTGCATTCACGCCCACATGCTCATCCACGCATGTGCCGCGCTACAATCAGCTGACCCCGACATTCAAGCAACACGGCGTCGACGAGGTCGTTTGTATCTCGGTCAACGATGCGTTTGTCATGAACGAGTGGCAGCGCGAGCAACAGGCCACCAACCTCACCTTCATGCCGGACGGTAATGGCGATTTCAGTCGCGCCATGGGCATGCTGGTGGCAAAGAGCGACCTTGGCTTCGGTGAGCGCTCATGGCGCTATTCGATGCTGGTCAGGAATGGCGTTATCGAAAAGATGTTCATCGAGGCGGATGTGCCCGGCGATCCGTTCGAGGTTTCGGATGCCGACACGATGCTCGCCTACCTTGCACCACATGCAGCCAAACCCCTGGATGTGACCGTATTCACTCGCGAGGGCTGCGAATTCTGCGTCCGCGCCAAGGGCATGCTTACCGATGCCGACATTGACTATCAAGAACTGGTCCTGAACCGCGATTACAGTGAATCGACCATCCGTGCAATCTCGGGCGAGGCCACGGTGCCACAGATCTTTATCAATGGCGAACGTATCGGCGGCTCAGAGGCTTTGCAGCAATACCTTGAGCAACAGCACGCCGCATAAACAAATCATTCATCTAATCCAGGCGCCCTGTCCGCAGGGCGCTGAACTAAAGAGGACAATATTATGAACAAGCAACAGTATGACCTGATCGCGATTGGTGCTGGCAGCGGTGGCCTGGCTGTTGCCGAACAGGTTGCCGCATTGGGTAAAAGGGTCGCAATCGTCGAGTCTGGCCGGATCGGCGGCACCTGTGTCAACAACGGCTGTGTACCAAAGAAGGTTATGTGGTACGCCGCAAACCTCGCCCATGCCGTCGATGATGCCAGACACTTCGGCATTGATGCCAGGCGTGGTGCGACCGACTGGAACAAACTGGTCCAGGGACGTGAGACCTATATCCGAAATATCAACGACTACTGGGATGGCTATGTCACAGACAACGGTATCGACCGTATCCATGGGCATGCACGGTTTGTCGACAACAGGACTATAGCAGTCAATGGCCAGCACTACAGCGCCGACCATATTGTCATTGCTACCGGCAGCCAGCCGATTATCCCTCCCGTAAACGGTGCACACCTGGGCACCACATCGGATGGCTTCTTTGAGCTGGATCACCTGCCTGAACGTGTCGCCGTCATCGGCGGTGGCTATATCGGTGTGGAGTTGAGCGGTGTATTGCAGGCATTGGGTTCGGCTGTCACGAATATTGCCCTGGAGGATCGATTGCTGGAACGTTTCGACCCAATGATCAGTACGGTGCTGGAACAGGAAATGGATAAACAGGGCATCAATGTACGTACCAGCTTCCACGTCGATGCACTGGCGCGTTCGGCAGAAGGTATTGTCGTTCATAGCAAGGACGGCCAGGTCGAACAGGCCTTCGACGCTGTGATCTGGGCCGTCGGTCGTCGTCCGAATACCGACAGTCTCGGACTGGAAAAAGCCGGCATATCGGTATTGGGCAATGGCGTAATCCCGGTAGATGCGTATGAAAATACCAACATACCCGGCATCTATGCCATTGGCGATATCACCGGCAGGGCCGCATTGACACCCGTCGCGATCGCCGCAGGACGTAAGCTCGCCGAGCGCCTGTTCAACAACAGCCCCGACAGCAGGGTCAACTATGATACGATCCCCAGTGTTGTATTTGCCCATCCGCCGATAGCGACAGTCGGCTTGACCGAGGCACAGGCACGTAACCAGTACGGTCACGAAGTCACTGTCTATCACAGTGAATTCACGCCGATGCGGCATGCCTTATCGACACACGGCAGCGTCACAGCAATGAAACTTGTTTGCGCAGGCAATAGCGAAAAAGTTGTAGGCATCCATATCATCGGAGACAATGCCGATGAAATGCTGCAGGGTTTTGCCGTAGCTGTAACCATGGGTGCAACCAAGGCCGATTTCGACAATACCATGGCCATCCATCCAAGCAGCGCCGAAGAGCTGGTGACCATGCGCAGCGATGTTGCGGCAAAGGATACGGAAATCAACGATGTCGATGCCGGCAATGAATGGAAACGCTCCGCCTGACTGATGTCCTCCCTGATAACGGGGAGGACCCAGGTAATTAACATCATGATTACAACAGCGCTACATATAAGAACAGCCACTGCTGACGATCTCGATGCAATCAACGATGTCATAAGCGCTGCACTGATGACATGGGACCTGCCCGAACGCGTCAAGCGCCTGTCACTGCCGAGTTATATCTATGACATACAGGACTTACAACACTACCAGATTGCTGTTGCCTGCATTGACAACAGGATCATCGGTGTAATAAGCATGGACAGCCATTATAAATACGAATTTGAAAATACGCAGCATGAAGTCATGTTGATTCATGGGCTTTACATTCATCCTGCACAGCAACACATAGGTATCGGTACACGTCTGTTTCAGCATACCGAATACATTGCACAACAACAATCTACTAAAAGACTGTTGCTCCGGGCACACAAGCATGCCATCGGATTTTTTACCGCGATGGGCATGACAAAAATTCCGGTTTCTGATCACAGTCGGGATTATGAACAACGCTACTGGAAACTGCTCAAGTAAGTGATTACGTCCTGTAATAATTGATAGCCTGTTTCAGAAAATGACTATCACACGAACGCGCCTATAAAAACAAACACGCAGTGAAATCCTGTCAGCGGACAACAGGCAGCAACAGCATAACGAATGCACTGATTACCAGGCTGGCAATCAGGTTCATCCACAGGCCGGCACGGGCCATCTGCGGGATCGTGACGTACCTGCTGCTGAACACGATTGCATTCGGCGGTGTCGCCACCGGCAACATGAACGCATACGACGCAGCCACCGCAGCGGGCACCATCAGCATTAACGGCTCCACACCGACCGCCTCGGCCAGCGCACCCATGACCGGCAGAAACAAAGTCGCTGTCGCGGTATTGGATGTGACTTCGGTCAAAAAGATCACGACCAGACAGATAGCGAGCACGAGCACAAGCATGTGTAAGCCCTGCATCACTGACAATTGCATGACAATCCATTGCGTCAGGCCGCTGTCACTGAATCCCTGCGCCAGGGCAAAGCCACCACCGAACAATATCAGGATGTCCCACGGCAACTTGACCGCGTTGTGCCAGTCGAGCAGAAATTCGCGCTTGCCGAAATCCGCCGGGATCATGAACAACAACAGCGCACCGGCCATCGCAATGCTCGCGTCACTGACGCCCGCCAACGCGGGTATGTCTAACAGGCCGCGACCAATCCAGCTGATCGCAACGCAGGCAAATATGCCTGCCACCCATTTTTCCTGGCGTGTCATTGAACCCAGCTCATCGAGCTCCTTGTCGATCAGGTCATTGACATCGGCCAATACCTGACTACCGATCGGGTAGGCTACACGGGTCAGGTACACCCAGGCAATCGCAAGCATAACTGCAGACAACGGCAGTCCGAAAGCCATCCACGTGGCAAAACCGATGCGTTGCTGATACATGCTCTCGATAACCCCGGCCAGGATGGCATTGGGCGGCGTTCCGATCAGGGTTGCCACGCCACCAATAGACGCGGCATAGGCGATACCCAGCATCAGAGCGGTGCCAAACGCAGGTGTTCTGCCATGTACATCGGAACCAGTTTGCTTGCTCGCTGTCAGTTGACTGACAACGGCCAGCGCAATCGGCAACATCATCATCGCCGTTGCGGTGTTACTGACCCACATGGACAGAAACGCCGTGGCGAGCATGAAGCCGAGGATGATACGCGCCGGGCTGACCCCGACCCTGCGTATGATATGCAAGGCAATGCGTTTATGCAGCATGCATTTCTGCATGGCCATGGCGATAAGAAAGCCGCCCATGAATAAGTAGATCAGGTGGTTGGCATAGGCGCTGGTCGTCGCCGCTGTCGGCATGACGCCCAGTAACGGAAACAATACGATCGGCAACAGTGCCGTGGCGGCAAGCGGTATCGCTTCACTGATCCACCAGGTTGCCATCAGGACTGCAACCGCACTCACACTCCAGGCCGTCGCCGACATGTTCTGCGGCGCTGGCAACAGCAGCAACATCAGAAACAACAACGGTCCTAGCAGCAGACCGATTGTGCGTCGTTCTACCCACGCGGATATCGTGGTCATTATTATTACGGATTACCGACTGGATCGACAAGACCTAGATCGTAATAGGACTGAGCGATCTTGGCAATAGCGACCGCGTAGGCGGCGGTGCGGTAATCATGAATATTGTCGTTATGCTTGATCACATCGCGCATGTCCTGAAATGCCGTACGCAATGTGTCATCCAGACCGGAGCGGACCAGGTCCAGCTCACTGGCGCCGCGCACAATTTCTCCGCGCAACTGGTCAGGCGCGGTTTTCTCTGTGAGCTGCTCCAGTGAGCGCAGATAGGTCTGCCCGCGTAACTCCTCATAACGGCGCTGCAATCGACCGAAGCGCATATGCGACAGGTTGCGCGTCCATTCAAAGTAGGACACGGTCACACCGCCGGCATTGACATAGATATCAGGCAGGACCGTCACGCCGCGGTGACGCAGGATTTCATCTGCCTCGTAGGTAACCGGGCCGTTGGCGGCCTCGACAATCAATTTGGCCTTGATACACATGGCATTGTTGGCGTGGATCTGCGCTTCCAGCGCGGCCGGAATCAGGATGTCACATTCCATCTCCAAAACACTGGCACCATTCTCGGTGTAATCACCACCGCTGAAGCCCTTGACGCCGTGGGTCTCGGCCAGGTGCTGGCGCAGATTATGGATGTTCAGACCATCCGGATTTGTAACTGCGCCATCGCGTTCGATCACGGCGATGACCTTGACCTCGTCTTCCTCGGACAGGAATTTCGCCGTATGATAGCCGACATTTCCCAGACCCTGCACGATCACGCGTTGCCCACACAATCCATCTGTCAGGCCTGCCGCTTCGCGCTCTTCCGGATGATGAAAGAATTCCCTGAGCGCAAATTGCACACCTTTGCCGGTGGCTTCGGTACGCCCATGGATACCACCGCGGTTCAGCGGCTTGCCCGTGACACAGGCACTTTGATTGACGTCCTCGGGAAACATGCTTTTATAAGCATCGGCTATCCATACCATTTCCCGCGATGAAGTACCCATATCGGGTGCCGGTACACTCAAGGACGGACTCAGATATTCCTTGCGTGCCAGCTCGATGCCGAAGGTGTGGGTTATTTCGCGTAATTCCTGTTCGCTGTAATTGGCCGGATTGATCAGCAGACCACCTTTGGCGCCACCAAAGGGGACATCGGCCAGTGCACATTTGTAACTCATCAGTGCCGCCAGCGCCTCGACCTCGTCCTGATTGACGATAGGTGCATAGCGAAAACCGCCCTTGGCCGGGAGTCGATGGTTGCTGTGAATGGCCCACCAGCCGGTAAAGATTTCCACCTTACCGCCGATGCGCACCGGGAACTTGATCTGCGATACGACATTACAGGCCTGGATGATCTTGGCAGTATTAGGATCGAGGCCAGAAGCGAGTATCGCCCGATCGACCATGCGATCCACACATTCGCGAAACGACATACTTTCAATGCTGCTTTCGCTCGCCATCTCTACTCCTGTCCTGTCGCAATTATCAACTGCGGCCGTTCACTACATTCGATCAACCACCACAACACAAATAGTATAATAGACCTATGACCGACATTGTGCCGGCCCATTCCTTTATAGACCGCATGCATGATTACAACACCGCAACCAGCCGGATGTTAACCTGATTTCTACTGCGAAACGCTGTGATATCAGGGTATCTAATTACATACTACAGACCCAGCAGGCTCAGGTCCAACCTGCCATCCTTGATTGGCGGACACCAGAAATAAGCACCCGTGAGTGGGCGGGTAAAGTCAAACAACGCATCAACAATGCCGTCCTCCTTGCCGAGCATCCTGTCCAGAATCGCCTCAAACGCAGCCAGTGATTGACCGAACGCGACAAACATCAGACCACCATTGTCGCCTTCCGCCCATGGCATCGAACGGCGCAGGATAAATGCCTCCGGTGTAAAACTTTCCTGTGCCGAGCGTTTCACATGCGCGGAAGCCGGCGCCTCATCGAATTCCTCATTATTACTGATATGTCTGCCGATGGCATTGTCCTGCTGCTCGGTACTCATATCATCAAACGCATCGAAATCATGCAGCCATTGCTGCACTGCGACAAAACTGGAACCATCCATGCCGGCGCCGACACCCTGTACGATGGCCGCGTTCACCGCAGCTTCACCTTGCGGATTCTCGGTGCCATCCTCATAGCCGGTCAGGTCATGATTATTATCAAACTGGAACGAGTCGATGACATCCTCCAGAACAAAGGCCGGCATCAGTAGCTCCTCAATATAACGGGCGCGGTGAAACAACTCGCCGCGATCAGCACCGCGCAGCCAGCACCATAATGCCATTGGAGTGGACGGTACATCGATGGCGCCTACCGCGTGCGCAGGCATCGTATGCAAACCCGCAACAGACTTGCCCAGAGTAGTTACAAGTGATTGCCCGAAACCGATAACGGTCATCAGCGTATCTATGTTTGCGCTTAAATCTTGCAGGCATGTAGCGGCATCTTCCTTTGATGCAATACTGAAAACAAGAAAACGTGCCAGGCGTGTTTCACCGGCGAGTATGCCGGGTTGTGCGGTTTGCATGAATGTATCCTCCATAATTCAGTCACCATCAGACTAACAGAATGACGCCTGCCAGTAAAAAGGCAAATCCTTGTAAATGAGCGGCTACGAGCAAATAATACTTGAGTTTAATGCCATGAAATCGTTTAATACGCATCAATCAAGCAGGAGATATTATGAAAAAGTGGCAATGCATTGTATGTGGTTTTATCTATGATCAGGAACAGGGACTACCCGAAGATGGTATTGCTGCGGGCACAAGCTGGGATGATATACCGGATGACTGGCTTTGCCCTGATTGCGGTGTAGGCAAATCCGACTTTGACATGGCCGAAATATAAATATGGCTAAAACCATCATTCTCGGCACAGGACTGGCGGGGTATACGTTAGCGCGCGAGCTGCGCAAACGCGACCAACAATCCGAACTATTGCTCATAACCCATGACGATGGCAGCTCCTACTCCAAGCCGATGCTGTCAAATGCGCTGGACAAGGGCAAAACCGCAGATACGCTGGTTATGGCCTCTGCCGAAAAAATGGCCGTCGACCTGAGTGCCGACATCTGGACCTATACAACGGTCAGCGAAATCGATACGGCCAAACGCCAGATAACATGCGATCGTGGCAGTGTTGAATACGATAACCTGGTCCTGGCTATCGGCGCGAGCCCGATCCGGATTCCGTTCGCAGGTGATGCTGCTGACCAGATCCTGTCGATCAACAACCTCGAAGATTATCGCGTGTTTCGTGCTGCACTAAAGAAGAGTCAACGCGTGCTTATCATTGGCGCAGGTCTGATCGGTTGCGAGTTTGCCAATGACCTGTCGAGCACAGATGTCAGTATCGATATCGTCGATCTCGCCCCGCAACCACTGGGACATTTATTACCCGCACAGGCTGCACGTGCATTAAGAGACAGACTATCCAGCGCCGGCATTAACTTCCATCTCGACAACGCAGTCGCTGCCGTGCATCAAGCGGATGATACATTGAGCGTAGAGCTGAAAGACGGCACCCGCATCGAGACCGACATGGTCCTGTCGGCTATCGGTCTGCGTGCCAACACCGCCATGGCCACAGCTGCAGGCCTCGATAGTGGGCGTGGTATCAAGGTGGACCGTTATCTGCAAACCAGTCAGCAGGGTATCTATGCACTCGGGGACTGTGCCCAGGTAGAAGACCTGCACCTGCCTTTTGTCATGCCGCTGATGAATGCCGCACGCGCACTGGCCGCAACCCTGGGCGGCGACAAGACTGCAGTCAGCTATCCTGCCATGCCGGTTGTCGTCAAGACCCCGCTCTATCCGCTTGTCGTCTGTCCGTCACCCAGGCCCGTCGACGGTGAATGGCATGAGGAAGTCACCGACCAGGGCATACGCGCATGGTTTAGGGATGACAAGTGTAACAACCTGGGTTTTGCGCTGACCGGGGAACTGGTCAAGGAACGCATGGCAATGAGCAAGGAAATTGCGGACTGGCTGGCCTGAGGGAGAAAAAATATAAATCCCGCACAAAAAAATAGACCCGATCAGGGGGGTGATCGGGTCAATGCAGTGCGCTTAGCGCTGCCGGAGGAGTCAACTGTTGATGGAACTTGTCCCACATTATGCTAATCAGCGTATTGCACGTACTTGAATCGCGTTATTAAGTATTAAGCCGTAGTATGTATCAGGATTTCCATTCGGAGATGGACATTCACACCAACATACCAAACCGCCAGATTCCAGTAGTAACCTATGACTCAATTACGACACGCTGATTAGCATAATGGGGTCGTGTTTCATCATCTGTTAATAGTCTTAACGGCAATGGTCGGATAATCTTTAGTAGAAATATCAGATTTGTGTAAACAGCTGGCGGGATACGAATCTTGACTTCGCAAGTGACTGAAATCACTGAATATTAATTGCCTGTCGTATTAGGGTTGCGAATACCATTGTGGCCCAACTAATGGCTATAGAGCGATATCCTGCCCATGCGAACGGCAAATTACTTCCTTTTAGTGGCCCCCGGGCCCGACAGGCCTTGAATGAAGTCCGTTCCGGCCCGTTGTAATTGTGAAATTATTTTTTCCTTACAGGCCTGTGGTTGTGCTGCCAGTTCAGATTCAATGACAGACACGCATTGACTATAAAAATCGTCAAACATAGCCTTCACTTTTTTCACTTCGATGTTTTTACGCATGCCGGGCGTGGTGGATGGTAAGCTCTGATCCGCCAGTACCTCAACACTATCGGCGCGGCGTAAAAATTTTTGCTCGCCACTTTGGTCATGCCTTGCTATCACAGGACTGACTTTAATATAGACCTGGTCCTTATAAAGGAAGCGTTGCCCTTCCTGCACTTGATGAAACTTCATGCTAGATACCTATCAGCCCTGAAAATCTTTGCAGTATTTTATTCGCTGCAACAGTTTCATGGCAAGCTTGTATTTTTTGTGTCATATCGAGCCCTGCCTGCAACAGGTCCTGGCGATAATATTCAATATATTTACAGGTTATGGCCGCATTAAACTCCGGGTGAAACTGTACCCCCCAGATATTATCCCGATAACGAAAGGCATGGTTCTTGTCCATCGCGGTAGATGCCAGGCGAATAGCCGTCGCAGGCAGCTGCATGACGGCCTGGCGGTGGCTGGTCTGTACCTTCATATTCTGCATATCGGCAAATAGTGCATCGTTCGCGGCCGCATCCGTCAGATACATATCGACTGTTCCGACTTCCACACCCTGCGGATTATCGAGCACATCACCACCGAAGGTATGGGCCAGTAACTGATGACCAAAACATATACCCAGCACGGGCACCGCAGTGTCCGCCAATTGCCGCAACCATGTTACAGTACTATCAACCCATGCAGAGCTATCTGTCACCATGGCTGTGGAACCGGTAATGACTACCGCGCTTATTGATGCCGGATCGGGCAAGACATCCCCTGTTGCCACCGATATGATACTGAAGTCTTCCGTGGGTCTGTGCATTGCAGAAATGATCCATTGTTCAAAATCACCCGCTGTGTCGGCCAGTGATGACAGCTTGGTTCCGGCCTTGATAATCAGGATAGCTTGACGCGATTTCATTGGCCAAGCTTATCCTGATTTGAAGCTATACAGCAAGCCGCCGGAGCTGTTCGTGGAGCAGGTATACAGATGGCAATCGTTATATTAACTGGCTAAGCAACGATTACGCCCTTCTGATTTTGCGCGATACATCGCGGCATCCGCCTTCTCGAACACCCTTGCGGGTGTATCATTCTGACTGAACTCCGCAACACCACAGGAAATGGTCACCTGCACAGATTCACCGCGATAATGAAAGCCGCATTCCTGTACCGCTGCACGCAGTTTTTCGGCGACCCCCACACCTTCCTGCACCCCTGTGTCAGGCATAAGAATAACAAACTCCTCACCGCCATAACGCGCCAGAAAATCCGTCTCACGAATATTTTGCTGAAGATTCTGTGCAACCGTATGCAGCACCTTGTCCCCGGCGATATGACCAAAATTGTCATTGATCTTTTTGAAAAAATCGATATCGATAACAATCAGTGACAGCGGCGTTTGGTAACGTTTCCAGCGTGCATATTCCTGTTCAATACGTTCATCATAGGCCATGCGATTACTGACTTCGGTCAGCTGATCGATGAGTGCGGATTCACGCTCCTGCTTAACCTTGTTGCGTAACTTCTCCGAGTCCTCTTCCATGCTTTTTATCCTGGCATTCAGTGCAGCAATTTTCTCCTGCGCGCGAACATCCCTGGTCTCTTCATAATCACGGAACTCTGTCATATGCTGCGAGATCGTCTGCAGGCGCGTGCGTACGGCCATCTTCAGCTGTTCAAGTTCTGCGGCATCGTCGACCGACTGCCCTATGTGTTGAATATGATCCTGCATACGATCACTGAGCGCCTGTCCTTCGTGCATGGATTCCTGATGATCCCGCTCAACACCGCTGATAAAATTATCCAGCGTCTGCAGTTGATCGGTTAATTGCGCCAGAAAACTTTCCAGGCTTTTCTTTTCTTCGTTAGCCTTCTCACGCATACCGCGAATCAAGCGACTGATGCGTTCAAGTAATTCTGGCCATGCGCTCTGGCTTACATCACTTTCGAGCTGCAGTTGAATCTGCTCCACTTCTTCATTGACATCGGCTGGTAATTCTATCTTTTCCAGTAACTGCAACAGCACTTCATTGATTGTCAGGTCATCATCGGCCTGCAACAATTCCTCGGCCTGGGCGGGCGTTATGGCATCATTTATTATACCTGCCAGCTGTACGGCCAGGCGGCTCAGTTCCATTTCGACGCTGCTTGTTTGCAAGCGTTGCTGCACTGCCTTGACATCTTTTTCAAGTTCTTGCGGTATTTCCAGTTTAGTTATCAGCTCCTCCAACACAAGCTGCCCGCTGCTCCCCTCCTTTGCAACCTGCTCTGTCGTCTTCGCCTTATCGGCATCCAGCCCTTCTGCGAATGACCGCTCAGCATCTGCACTGTCCGCATCTTCCTTGCCGGGCTGCGCGGCGGCATTTTCCTTGATCAGGCTGAAGCTGTAGCGTATCACTTCTTCAAATTCACGGATCACATCGGCCGGACTATCATCCTCTCCCAGACGGCTTATCGACTTCTTCAGGGCCTTGACCTTTCTTGCGCTCCCTTTAGGTAACTGCAGCCTGTCGATCAATAAATCGTAGGCCTCTGCCGAACTGAGGCGTTTGTGTTTGCTGCGTTTACTTTCAATCTTTTCCAGTGTTTCGAAAATGGAATTTAAAATCGCACGGATCTTCTTACCTTCAGCGCCCTTGCGAATCGACAGACGCAAATAATCGAGCTCCTTATCGAGCTTGCGGTCGACACCATTGACCAGCAGGCTCATGCGCGACAGGGATTGCCGCATGGCATTGTCGAGCACCGTCCACTGCTTTTCCTTTGTCTCCAGCTCTTCCAGGCTATTGAAATACTTTGCCTTCCACTGCTGTTCTGTTTTTTCTGTATTACGTTTAAACATGCACTTTATTCTGTAAATGACCAAGGTGACAGATAGATCCAGGCACAGCTAAAAAAGCTGTGCTTAGCTATAATATTTCGACAAGGAAGTCTGAAACTTGAATAACAAGGCGTACACAGGCGCGCACCCAAACATTACTTTATGCGGGTAATTTAATGATGTCAGGCAGGGTCACTTCCATCGAAATGGGCAGATGGTCGGAAAAAGTATGGTTAAGGACCTGGGTTTTTTCCACGCGTAAGCTGGATGAAACCAGAATGTGATCGATACTGCGCTGTGGTCGCCAACTGGGCCAGGTATACAGGTCCTCAAGCGGCTCATGCAGATCGGAATGCTGGGTTAACTGGCGCAACTCCTTGCTGTCGGGTTTGCAATTCATATCACCCATGACGACTACATATTTAAAATCACTGGCGACTTCGGCGACATAGGACAGCTGGCGCATGCGCGCCCTCTGCCCCAGGGCCAGGTGCAGGATAACGACAACGAGTGACTCGCTGCCATGGCCAAAACGCGCGAACAAGGCACCACGGCCCGGGAGCCCGGGAAGTTTGTGGTCAGAAATCTCGGAAGGTTTGATCTTGCTCAACAGGCCATTACTGTGCTGGGCAATTTTACCGAACTTGCGATTGGTTTGATGAAACCAGAACGGGAAGTGTGCGCGGGCCGCAAGATATTCTGTCTGATTGATGAAACCGCTTCGCAGACTGCCGGCATCGACTTCCTGAAGACCGACGACATCATAATCTCTGACCATATGTGCAATACCGGTCAGGTTTTCTATACGCTGTGAATGCGGCAGTACGTGGCGCCAGCTCTGGGTCAGGAAATGACGGTAACTACTGGTCGTGGTCCCGGTCTGGATATTGTAACTAAGAAAGCGCAGGCGGCGTCCAGCTGTGTAGACGCCCTGTTTCTGTTTTGCTGCAGCTTTTGCCATTATTGATCAATCATCATAAAAAAATCGTATTCCACGAAAACATACCATACCATCGTTGAAATAAATATTAACATGCTTGCAATATAATATGGGGGCGATTAAGCGTTTATGCAAACCTTAAACGGGGCAAACCATATCCCCGAGTTTTTCTGTCAGCTTCATGTTCTCCCGGTAGTCGACCGGGCAATCGATTATACAAGTCTGCTTGCTGGCCAGCGCTTCCTGCAGAACGGGCAACAGATCGTCGGTATTTTCAATACGATAGCCACGCGCGCCAAACGATTCTGCATATTTGACAAAATCAGGATTGGTGAAATCCACATTCGACTTGCGCCCGAACTCATTGATCTGTTTCCACTCGATCAGGCCATAACTGGCATCGTTCCATATAAGGATAACAATCGGGACGTTATAACGCATTGCGGTTTCGATTTCCTGCGAATTCATCATGAAGCCTGCATCACCCGTCACGGCAACCACATTGCATTCAGGATACACCAGCTTCGCCGCGATCGCACCGGGTACGGCAATACCCATGCTGGCAAACCCATTGGATATAATACACGTATTGGGGTGTTCGCAGCGAAACATCCGCGCCATCCACATCTTGTGCGCGCCGACATCACAGATGACTATGTCATCCAGATCCATGGCCGTGCGCAGATCCCAGATAATCTTTTGCGGCTTGACCGGAAACTCGCGATCGTTACTCAGTTGGTTCATTTCCTCGATCAGGGCTGCACGCAGTGGTCGCATCAGATGACCTTCGTACGGTGTCGCCAGTGCAGCGATCCGCATCAGGCTGTGCTTGATATCACCGACCACGCCGACAGCAACCGTATAGGCCTCATCCACTTCGGCGTGCGAGCTATCGATATGGATGATCTTGCGATCCCTGGTCGGATGCCACAGATAGGGGTGATACTCTACCAGATCATAGCCGATGCAGATCACCAGGTCGGCGCGATCAAAGCCACAACTGATATAGTCCTGTGACTGCAGTCCGGCGCTACCGAGCGCCATCGGGTGGCGGAATGGTATAACGCCTTTGGCCATGAACGTGTTGGCTACCGGTATATTCAGCTCGGCGGCAAAATCCTCCAGATGTTTCCATGCACGTCCACGGATGATACCGTTACCGGCGAGGATAATCGGATGACGTGCTACGGAAATCAGTTCCGCAGCAAGCTCAACCCGGTCCTGTGGCGGCTCCGGCAGATGTGGATGCTTGACCCCGAGGACAATCTCTTCCATGTCCATTTTCGCCAGATTCTCCGGGAATTCAATAAATGTGGCGCCGGTTTTTTCTGTCTGCGCCACCTTGAAGGCCTTGCGCACCACCTCCGGGATAATATTAGGTGTTAATATACGTGATGAATATTTGGTAATCGGACGAAAAATATCGACCAGATCGAGGACCTGGTGCGACTCCTTGTGCAGCCTGTTCGTACCCGCCTGGCCGGCTATCGCAACCAGCGGTGCATGG
Organism: uncultured Gammaproteobacteria bacterium; assembly: GCA_947258655.1. Taxonomy (GTDB): domain Bacteria; phylum Pseudomonadota; class Gammaproteobacteria; order JAADHQ01; family JAADHQ01; genus JAADHQ01. The sequence goes on from CAMYJD010000005.1 coordinate 136,930, forward strand.
TCCATATTGGCATCGGCGACACCGGTCACCAGGTTGGTGGCGCCCGGCCCCAGTGTTGACAGGCACACACCGGGGCGTCCGGTCAGGCGTCCATAGACATCGGCCATAAAGGCCGCACCCTGCTCGTGGCGGGTGGTGATAAACTTGATATTGGAATCCAGCAGGGCATCCATGACATCCAGGTTTTCCTCGCCCGGAATGCCGAATATATACTCGACTTCCTCATTTTCCAGGCATTTGACCAGCACTTCAGATGCTTTCACCCTTGCCCTCCTTTTACTGTTATACGCGCCCTTATTGACTCTTGGCGGCTGCCGGTTTGGCTTGTTGTGCGCGCGCTTCCGCTGCAACCAGTTCCTCAATTACAGCGAACATATCCTTCTTGCTACCGGCCATCGTTTCATTGGTCCGAAATTTACCGTTAATGACAATAGTAGGTACACTACGCGCGCCATAGCGCTGACCCATACCCTTCGCATGGGCCTGGCGGCTGCGTACCGCAAAGGAGTTGAAGACCTTCAGAAACTTATCACGTGATACGCCATAGCGAAGAAAGAAAGCCGCCAGCTGGTCCACATTTTCAAGTCTGTTACGCTTATCATGTATCTCCTTGAAAAAATCCATATGCATCTTGTCCTCCAGACCCAGGCTCTCTGCCGTGTAGTAGGCCGCTGCATGGATTTCCCAATGCTTGTTAAATTGTGCCGGCATTCTGTAATAGAAGATATTCTCGGGCTTGCTTTTCAGCCACTTTTCCAGTTCGGGTTCGAGGCGATAACAATGGGGGCATCCATACCAGAACAGCTCGACCACCTCGATCTTGCCTTGCGGAGCGCGCGTCTGCTGCGCCGGGATGATTTCCTGGTACTCAATACCCGTGACAAAACGGGGCGTATCCGCATGACTGCCAGCAACCTGTAAAAACAGCATCACTGCCATCAGCGAGCGTAACAATAGCCTCATTTATCTCTCCTTCATTAATTAATCATCACATGCACTAGCGGGATAGCGAACCGATAAACGTATCAAACAACCCACGGCAATCCTCGCTGTGTATCAGTGTCAGTAACATAATGCCTGGGCCGAGCCGGCCTGCAAACCCGGACAACAGATATTTTACATTTGTTTCCAGCATCTTAGCAGTGGCACAGTGCCCAGTCCATGAGTATAGACAGCGATGGCATGATTTGGTTTGATTCTGATTATAGAATCGACACGCTGAATAACGAATGCATAATAGTGCAGTGTGAAACTGCGGCATAAAAAAGGGTGGCCCATGGCCACCCTTTATACAGGATTTATCCTGGAATGCGGCGCTTACTGCAGACCCTGTATATAGGAGGCAACCGCTTTCATATCGGCAGGATTCATTTTACCGGCGATATTCTGCATCATGTTGCCGGCATCATTGGCACGTGCGCCCGAGCTGAAGATCTTCAACTGCGAGACTGTATATTCGCTGTGCTGACCCGCGAGTGCCGGAAATTTTGCGGCCGGATTACCTGCTCCTGTCGGACCATGGCAACCGATGCAGGCAGATAGTCCCTTGGAGGCATCCCCGGAACGATAGATTTGCTCACCTTTCTTGACCAGGGTCTCGTCGGCAACGCCCGCCTTGACCTTGTTACTGGCGTAATAGGCGGCCAGATCGGCCATATCCTGATCGGACAGCGCCGCAACCATTCCGTACATCGTAGCGTTGTCACGTTTTTTGGACTTGAATTCCTGCAGCTGTTTTAACAGGTAGCCTTCGCTTTGACCGGCCAGTTTCGGATTCTGTGCAATACTGCTGTTACCGTCGACACCATGACAGGCTGCACAGGCGGCTGATTTGGCCTTACCTGCATCCTTGTTACCCGCTGCGTTCACGGAACCGGCGCCCACCAGGGCTGCCATTGCTAAGAAAGTGACAAACGTATTCTTCATGTGGGTAATCTCCCATGCCCTGCCCGGGCCATTGCGACCAAAAAACAAAGCCAGGACAAGCGACCCGACCAAAACGAGTGCACTATATACCAGCGCAGCGCGCCCCGGTCAACTAATGCAGACATGCTGAGCGCCGCCCACAGATGCGGGATTCCTCTTCACCCGCGATATAGTACATTTAAAACAATCACTTGCGTTATTATCTAGCAGCAGGTAATCTCGCCTACATGCAACCGGGTCCATGATTGACATGAGTAAGTATTATCGCCGCGCCACCTATTTATTAAGTGCCCCCAGCCTAGTACACGCACCTGAAGACACTGGTTTCGAGGTCGCCTTTGCCGGGCGCTCCAATGCCGGCAAGTCCAGCGCAATCAACACACTGACGGACAACAAGGGCCTGGCGCGAACCAGCAAGACCCCTGGACGCACCCAGCAGTTGGTATTTTTCCAACTGGATGAACAGCATCGCCTGGTTGACCTGCCGGGCTATGGTTACGCCAAGGTTTCGGAGTCGATAAAAAAACGCTGGCAGCGCCATATGACCGAATACCTGGTTAAACGCCGCTCCTTGCGCGGGCTGGTGCTGGTCATGGATATACGCCATCCGCTGACCGATTATGACCGTGAAATGCTGTCCTTGTGCCACCATGCCGGGCTTCCCGTACATATCCTGCTGACCAAGGCCGATAAAATGAAGAAAGGGCCAGCCAACGACACCCTCTACCGTGTTGCCAGTGATGTCGAAGATATGGGCATTGAGGCCAGCCTGCAAATATTCTCATCACATACCAGGCGTGGTATAGAGGATGTTCACGAGGTTCTGGATGAATGGTTGCAACTGGGCGAATGAACCCGACTAGCCACGCAGGCACCGTTGACGGCAAATGGTCGATACACGTGCATGTTCTTTGGTCAATAATAATGTGGTTATAGCGCGAAGCGTAGAATTGTATAAAAAACCCCTGCTTCCGAATTGGGGGGAGGAAGCAAGGGTCAAGGTTTCCCAGCTTGGGGTTGCCGGGATGTTTTCCCACCCAGGGAGGTGAGTGGGAGATGCCAATCAAGGCATCTGAACTTATAAGACTAATCCGGTCTCATAAAGTTCAGACTGGTATTGTAATTAATCACGAAAAAATCACAAGCCTTTCTGCAATTTTTTTACGATTTTTTACACAAAGTATAAATCGTTGAAACCAATACTTATTATTGACCAACGCAGAAAAAATGCAAGGCATTATTAGCCTAATTCGATTGCGGGTATTGATATCGGCATCACCCATACTGCCTCTGCATTCCGTATGCACGACATCATCACAGCAGCATAATGCAGGTGGCATATCCACTATTGCATGCAAGGTTGATCTATGCGTAACAACCCTTTACCGCAATTACTAATGCTTTACATTTATTGCAAGTATTGGCCTTGAATCGAGCAGTTATCCATTAATATATTAATCAACGTGGATGTTTAATATTTACCAGTATTATTACATCAATGCGCTTCATCCCAGTTTTTACCGCGGCCGCTGTCAACCACCAGTGGCACCGATAGTTCGGCCGCCGCGCACATACAGCGTTCGATTTCGACGAGCAACTTGTCGACCTGTGATGTTTTTATTTCAAACACCAGCTCATCGTGCACCTGCATGATCATTTTCATATCCGCGCTGTGTGCATGCATCCACTGATGCACGTTGATCATCGCACGTTTGATAATATCCGCAGCAGTACCCTGCATCGGTGCATTAATCGCCGTACGCTCTGCATACTGCCTGACCTGCGCATTGCGTGACTTGATATCCGGCAGATACAAACGCCGACCAAAAACGGTTTCGACATAGCCCTGCTCACGTGCGCGTTCACGGGTCTGATCCATATAGGCCTTTACACCCTGATAACGCTCAAAATACAAATCGACATACTCCTGTGCGACACGCCGTTCAACACCCAGTTGTTTGGCCAGGCCAAAGGCCGACATACCATAGATCAAACCGAAATTGATCGCCTTGGCCGAGCGCCGCTGATCGCTCGTTACCTGGTCACGCGCGACCCCGAATACCTCGGCCGCAGTCGCCCGGTGCACATCTTCGCCTTCGGCAAAGGCCTGCGTAAGGCCCGGATCGGCCGACAGGTGGGCCATGATACGTAATTCGATCTGGGAATAATCCGCGGCAACGATCTGATAGCCATGCGGTGCGATAAAGGCCTGGCGAATTCTGCGGCCTTCGGCCGTACGTACCGGTATGTTCTGCAGGTTTGGGTTTGATGACGACAGCCGGCCTGTCGCGGCGACGGCCTGATGATAGGAGGTATGTACACGTCCGCTATGCGGGTCGACTTGCTCCGGCAGACGGTCCGTATAGGTACTCTTGAGTTTGTGCAGGCTGCGGTACTCGAGAATCAGGCGTGGCATCGGGTAATCATCCGCCAGTTCCTGCAATACGTCCTCGGCCGTTGACGGCTGCCCCTTCGGCGTTTTCTTGATAATCGGCAACTGTAATTTTTCGAATAAAATAGCCTGTAACTGTTTCGGCGAGCCGAGATTAAACTCCTCGCCGGCCTCAGCATATGCCCGTTGCTGCAGTTGCTGCATTTTTTGCTCGAGCTCACTGCTCTGTTGTTCGAGCATGGCGACATCCACGAGCACGCCATTACATTCGATCTCGGACAATACCGGGATCAACGGGCGCTCGATGTCCTCGAACACCTGGCGCGGTTTTTCCTGCTGACCGAGTTGCTGCCACAGGGTATTATGCAGACGCAGGGTTATGTCCGCATCCTCGGCAGCATACGGTGCGGCCTGTTGCAGATCGATCTGGTTAAACGTCAGCTGTTTTGCGCCTTTACCAGCGATGTCTTCGAAATGAATGGTCTTGTAACCGAGATATTTCAGTGCCAGGCTGTCCATGTCATGACGCGTTGCAGTACTGTTGAGCACATAGGATTCGAGCATCGTGTCATAGGCCACCTGCCTGACATGAATGCCATAGCGCGACAACACATTCATATCATATTTGAAATGCTGACCAATGATCCTGGCCCTGTCTTCCTCGAGTAGCGGTTGCAACTGCTTTAGCACCTTGGCGCGCGCCAATTGCTTCGGGGCATCGAGATAATCATGTGCAAGCGGCACATAGGCGGCCTTGCCCGGCTCGAGCGCAAACGATACACCGACAATCTCGGCCTGCATGTAATCGAGGCTGGTCGTTTCGGTATCGAAGGCAAAATACTCAGACTTCTTTAGTGCCTGCAACCACTTGTCCAGTGCGGCCTGGGTCAGGATCGTTTCATAGTCGCCGGCACCGACAACTTCACTGCCTGACGCCTGTTCGCCACCCTGTTTTTCATTCAGCAATTCAGACAGCCAGGTCTTGAACTCGAGGCGCTTGTACCAATCAATCAACGTATCACGGTCGGCCGTCCTGATCGTCAACGCATCGGCATCCAGCCCCAGTTCCAGATCGCATTTGATCGTCACCAGCTCCCTTGACAGTGGCAACTGTTCCAGGCTGGCGCGCAGGTTTTCGCCTATCTTGCCCTTGATGCTGTCGGCGTTTTCGATAATCGCATCGAGGTCACTATATTGCCCCAGCCATTTGACTGCGGTCTTGGGTCCGACCTTGGGTACGCCCGGTACGTTATCGGAGGTATCACCAACCAGGGCCAGATAATCAATGATTTGCCCCGGTGACACACCGAACTTCTCCCTGACACCATCGCTGTCCATGCTGGTATTGGTCATTGTGTTGATCAGGCTAACATGTTCATCAACCAGTTGCGCCATGTCCTTGTCGCCGGTCGATATGACAACCTCGCGCCCCTGCGCTGCAGCCTCACGCGCAAGTGTACCGATAACATCATCGGCCTCGACGCCCTCCACCTGCAGCATCGGCAGTCCCAGCGCGCGCACGATTGCGAGCAGGGGTTCGATCTGCTGCTGCAGATCCTCCGGCATCGGCGGGCGGTTGGCCTTGTACTCGGGATACATGTCGTCACGGAAGGTCTTGCCCTTGGCATCGAACACCACGCTCATCTGCTGCGGCTCGTAATCCTGGATCAGTTTACGCAGCATATTGATCACACCATAGATGGCGCCGGTGGGCTCGCCATCCGCATTGCTCAGGTTCGGCATGGCATGATAGGCGCGATACAGATAGGACGATCCATCGACCAGGATCAATGGCTGGGCTGCAGTGGACATATTATTTTCCTGAAAGCATAAACTTTGCTGTTATCTGTTATTATTAAAACAGTTGAAATGGAATAAATGTTATCACGTATTCGCGAGCAGATGACGACCGCGGTGACTACTGTGCAGGATTATATTATGGGTATAAACAAGAATTCAGTTCATCCCGGATTAACACCCATCGACGACAGCATGCTATCGCGCGAATCATGGAAGATCTTTCAGGTCATGGCCGAGTTCGTCGAGGGCTTCGAACGCCTGGCCGAGATCAGTCCATCGGTCAGCATCTTTGGTTCGGCGCGGACCAGCGCCGAGCACCCCTATTACCGCCTCGCCGAGGAAATCGCCCACGCCTTGTCGAATGCCGGTTTTTCCGTTGTCAGCGGTGGCGGCCCGGGTATTATGGAAGCCGCCAACAAGGGTGCCTATGAAGGCAAGTCACCCAGCGTCGGGCTAAACATCCAACTGCCATTCGAACAGATCGGTAACACTTACCAGGATATCGCGCTGAGTTTTCGCCATTTCTTCTCGCGCAAGGTCATGTTCGTCAAGTATGCCTCGGCCTATGTGGTGCTGCCGGGTGGCTTTGGCACACTCGATGAGCTCGCCGAAATCCTGACCCTGGTACAAACCGGCAAGAGCCGCAAAATCCCCATTATCCTGGTGGTTTCAAGCTTCTGGGAGAAACTGATAGACTGGTTTGCAACGACCCTGGTCGACGAAGGCACGATTAGCAAAACGGATCTGGATCTGATCACGATTGTTGACAAGCCCGATGATGTCGTCAATGCCATTTTCGACCATTATGAAAACCGTGAATTCGAACTCTCGGCCGAAGAACAGGAAATCATGCTGGAGCTGTAATTATGCCTGCTACATTAACGAAACTGACTCTAATAGCGGCCATGCTGGCCATGTCCACCAGCGGCACAATCCAGGCGCAGGAAAAGGCCGTTGATGTTCCGCCACCGCCGCTCATTCCGGAGGGCATGGATGAAGAGGACAGCTTTCAAGCTGATGTCATCATCCGTAAGGGCAAGGACAAGGTGGTCGAAGAATATCGCGTCAACGGCCGACTGTATATGGTCCGTATTACTCCCAAGATCGGCAAACCCTACTATTTACGCTATCCGGATGGCCCTGAAGGCCGCGTAATCCGTAGGGAATTGGATGATATCAATACCCCCTTCTGGAAACTGTTTGAATGGTAACATGTTGAAATCGCCACAAACCTGAATGAACTTTTGCGCGGCTACCAGTGTCAGAACAGGCAAGACCAACACAATTTTCAGGTATCACCATCATGTTTAATATAATTGCCCGCACATGCCTTATATTGGTACTCGGCCTGAGCGCGACGAATGTGTCCGCCACGACCGGCCCAAGGGTGGGCCAGAGCGCACCGGATTTTACCCTGACCGATCTGCAACAGAAGCCACACAGTCTGGCGGAACTGCGCAAGGACGGCCATGTATTACTGGTTTTCTGGTCTACCAAATGTCATGTCTGCCATGCAATGATTCCGCAATTTAAGCAAATACATAAAAAGTATGGCGGCAAGGGGCTGACATTCGTCGCCATCAATGTCGGCTATGAAGACAAGGACGATGTCGATGACTATGTATTTGAATTCCTGCTCGACTACCTGGTACTGAACGAGGACAGCAAGAAAGCGCAGATTGCACAGGATTACCGCCTCGTCGGCACACCGACGATACAATTGATCGCCCCGGACGGGATCGTCAAGTTTCGCGGCCATCGCATCCCCGACCTGGATACCTACCTGGCAGACGCCAACAACGACCAGTAAACCATCGCAAACTGATGAGCTCAGCAGCGCCATGATGCCAGGCATCATGGCCTGGTAGTGCGCTTTTGGCTGTGAATCCTTTATAATACTCGACCGAATAACAATGAAACGGGTCGATGGGGAACAAAACCACAACAATAATCCGCTGGTTGGATGTGCTTGCCGAGGGTGCCGGGCGTATGGTCTCGTGGCTGGTCTTGCTACTGGTCATGCTGACACTGATCGTCGCGGTGCCGCGCTATCTGCTCAGTAGTGAATGGTTTCTCGGCCTGCAACTGTTTTCACTGGACTGGGAGGCGATTCGTAGCGTCTATAGTCGCAATGTCAATGCCCTGAACGACAGCATCCAGTACGTCCATGCAATCATCTTCATGGTCGGTGTCAGTTACGCACTCAAGTGCGGTGAACATGTACGTATCGATATTATTTATCGCAATCTGCGACCGCGCACACAGGCATGGGTCAATATTATCGGAAGCCTGGCCCTGTTTTACCCGATGTTTATCTTTTTACTGGTCATGAGCTGGCAATATGTTATCAATGCCTGGGACGTCATGGAGTCCTCGTCGCGCCCCGGTGGCCTGCCGTTTGTCTATATTCTCAAGACCTTCCTGTTGATCATGCCTGTCATGATGATGCTGCAGGGCACGGCCATACTGTTACGCAATATCCAGGCTCTGCGCAGCGACGCATCCGCACCGCCACCCGGAGAAAGTAATTAGGCCATGGCGATAGTGATGTTCATAGTCGTCTGCCTGGTATTGATGGCAGGATTCCCAGTGGCCTTCAGCCTTGCCGGTACGGCGCTGATCTTTGCGCTGTTCGGTAGCTGGATGGATGCATTTGACCTGATTGCGTTCAAGTCTGCGTTTCTGAATGCAAGCAGCAGTCGCGTGTTTGGCATCATGCAAAACGAAGCATTGATTGCGGTGCCGCTGTTTGTGTTTATGGGACTGGTCCTGGAACGCTCCAGGGTCGCCGAAAACCTGCTCGACACAATGGCCAGCCTGTTCGGACCTTTACGCGGCGGCCTCGGCTTTTCGGTCATTATCGTCGGCACCCTGATGGCTGCCAGCACCGGCATCGTCGGTGCCACCGTGGTAACGATGGGATTGCTATCATTACCGACCATGTTGCGCCGTGGTTACGATCCGGGTTTGTCTACAGGCACCATCTGTGCGTCCGGCACACTCGGACAGATCATTCCGCCGTCGATCGTACTGATATTATTGGGTGATGTACTGACCAATGCCGCCAACAAGGCTGGCAGCACCCAGACCTCGGTCGGTGAGCTGTTTGCCGGTGCATTATTACCCGGCATTGGCCTGGTCAGTATGTACCTGATCTACCTGGCCATTACCGCCTTCAGACGACCCGATGCGATGCCGGCCATCCCGCAGCATGAACGCCAACAACGCTCCAGGCTGCAACTGTTCAGGCAGGTCATGGTTGCACTAATACCACCGCTGTTACTGATCATCTCGGTGCTGGGGTCGATTATCGGTGGACTCGCCGCACCAACCGAGGCCGCCGCGATCGGCGCACTCGGTGCGCTATTACTGGCCACGATGCAAAAACAAATGACCATGGACGTACTACGCTACGCGATGCGCCGCACCGTATCGATTACCAGTATGGTATTCATGATCCTGATCGGTGCAACGATATTCTCGCTGGTCTTTCGCGGTTTTGGCGGTGAAGAACTGGTCACCGAGTTATTACATGATCTGCCCGGCAGCCAGTTCACCGCCGTGTTCCTGGTCATGTTACTGATGTTTATACTGGGCTTTGTGCTCGATTTTATCGAGATCACATTTGTTGTCGTACCGATAATCGCACCGGTGTTATTGATGATGGGTGTCCATCCGACCTGGCTCGGCATCATGATCGCCATCAACCTGCAGACCTCTTTTCTGACCCCGCCGTTTGGCTTCTCACTGTTCTATCTGCGCGGCGTCGCACCGGCCGAGGTGCGCACCGAACAGATGTACAAGGGGGTGATACCGTTTATCGGCATACAGTTATTTGGCATGTTGATGCTGGCACTGTGGCCGGAGCTGGCAACGTGGTTACCGGGTGAAATTTTCAAGTAATATCAGACATAAGTGCATAGCATTCAATTTCCGGATATTGAGTTACCCATTGCTATCACAGCTCTTCTACACCGCTTCATAAATGTTATCTAAAACTGCATTTGTACTGCCCAATACTTAATGGTTCCAGAACCTTAATACCTGAAATCCATTACCTTCGAGATAAGCAGTGCGCCTGGCATCGTACGTTTGCTGTTGTTGGTGCTGGGCGCCATCGAGTTCGATAATGATTTTTGGATCTAGGCAAACAAAGTCGACGATATATTTACCAAGCACCTGCTGCCTGCGGAATTTACAATTATTTATCTGGCTTTTCCTGAGATAACGCCATAACAATCGCTCGGCATCGGTGGGATTGTTACGCAGTTCCTTTGCGTATTTTTCTAGCATTTAATGTCCTTATTGGTATTGTTTCTAATTTATATCACCACCCCAAAACAGCGCACAGCGGTGCCACCAATTCCCCCTCCTCCAAGGACGACTCCAAGGATGGAGTCGGTACGATCCCAGGGAAGGGATCGGTAGACTGCGTCCGGAACCTGCAGTCGAGAACGACGCCCGGAGCCAAAGTCGAGGGGGCAGGGGGTGGTGATATGATGCTTTACTTATCCAGCCAGAATTTGGTATCTGACCCCCACCTAAAAACAGCGCACAGGGGGGACAAGCCCAACAAACATTCACGTACGCGCATTATAATAAGCACGCTCCGAAATATTGTGCCAGTCATGCGCCTGATCGCGAAACTTGCTGTAGGACGCGAACACCTTCTTGCCCAGTTCACTTTTGTTGGCCACTTCCTCGACGACGTCATCGGACAATTCCTTCAAACGGGCGAGCACATCATCCGGCAGGCGTCTGAGCTCGACATCGTGTTTGCTGACCAGTTCGTGTAGCGCGGCATTGTTATTCGCAGTATATTCATCGACCATATCCTGATTGGCAACACGACAGGCGGCCATGACAATGGCCTGCAGGTCCGGCGGCAGCTCGTTATAGGCCTGTTGATTGATGATCGCCTCCAGGGTCGTGCCGGGCTCATGCCAGCCGGGGTAGTAGTAGTATTTGGCCACCTTGTAGAATCCGAAGGCGAGGTCATTATACGGGCCGACCCACTCGGTCGCATCCAGTACACCGGTCTGCAATGCAGTAAACAGTTCTCCGCCCGGCATATTCACCGGCGTACCACCGGCACGGCTGAGTACCTCGCCGCCGAGTCCCGGGATACGCATCTTCAATCCCTTCAAATCATCGATACTGTTGATCTCCTTGTTGAACCAGCCGGCCATTTGTACGGTCGTATTGCCCGCCGGTGCCGGGATCAACTTGAATGGCGCATAGGCCTCCTGCCACAATTCCAGGCCGCCACCGTGAAACAGCCAGCCGTTCATTTCCTGCGCGTTCATACCAAACGGGACCGTTGAAAAGAACTGGAAGGCCTCGTTTTTACCCTTCCAGTAATAGGCCGCACCATGGCCCATCTGTGCGGTACCATTGGAAACGGCATCGAAGACCTCGAACGCGGGTACAATTTCCTTGGCACCATACACGGTAACCTGCATACGGCCGCCACTCATTTCATTGATCAGGCGGGCCAGGGTATTGGCACCGGTTCCGAGGCCGGGAAAGTCTTTCGGCCAGGTCGTGATCATGTCCCATTTGTATTCCGTGCGCGCGGCAGGACTGGTTTTCTTACTGCCTTGTTCTTCCTTTTTACCACAGGCGCTTAACAGTCCTGCTCCGGCCATGGCACCCAAACCCACTCTGGTCACAAAATCTCGACGTCGCATAAAGATCTACCTTTTTATTGTATGTCATGCCGTCCCGTGCAATCGTAATCAACGGGCAACAGCGGTTATTGCAAAAAATGTTATTATGTTGGCGCTTAATATAACATCAACATCAATATTGCATGAGTCTAAATTTGCATCTGTATAAGCGACGCCGCAGACGCCGCAACTATTGAACCAACCTGTAAAGTTGGCAAGTTAATTGCTTGTAATTACACGAATAATTGAACTGTAATGTGCATAAACAGGGCCGATATGACTAACTTTTTGCCTGTAACAGGCCAATGACTAGCCAGATAAAGCGTCAGCGAATACGCATTATGGCTATGATTAGCCTGACTTTTTTACTGACCCCGGCATTCAGTCTGTGGGCCACGGCGTTCTTCGGCCTGCTGACATGGGAGCAGGTGCGGCAGTTACTCGAGTTTGGTCTGTTACCGACCTATCTGAGCGGAATGTTGGCGTTTGTCGCGACATATTTCTGGCGTTTTCTGAACCCCCTGGCCAGGAAGCTCGAGGACAATCCCGAGCACCCGGACCTGGCCGTGATATTGCACCGGCGCATACGCCGCTACAACCTGGTCTATTGGGGCCTGTTCATTGTCAATGCTGCGTGCATGTCCTACATACTGCTATACAGTATGCACAAGACCGGACTGCCATATAAACAGGATTTCATCTGGAATTTCCTGATCCTGAAAATGACGATTTCGATCCTCGTGGGCATGCCAGCCTATATCCTGTCCCAGGATAAACTCAGCCAACTGAGCCGGATCACCGGACTGTTAAAAGTACAGAATACGATGCACTCCAAGCTGCTGTTGCTGGGGGGGCTGCTGCCGGTGCTGGCCTACTCACTATTGCTGCAATACCACTGGCTTGGCAACGGCCAACTGGAAGCGCAGATCCTGATTATCTGGGCAGGGCTATGTGTCATCACGGTCACACTAACCCTGTTGACGATACGCAGCTTGCGCCAGTCACTGGCGCCGGTACAGCAGGCCCTGCAAAGCAGCGGCGCGGTAACGCACACCTCCCTGGCCGGCCTGAAGGCACATTCCAATGATGAGATCGGCTACCTGACCCAGGCCCTGGGCAAGGTCTTTCAGCGCCTCGTCGATCAGGATGCACATATCCGTGCCATTATCGATAATGCTGCAGAAGGCATTATTGTTACCGATGAACACGGCATGGTCGATACCTTCAATATCGCCGCACAGAACCTGTTCAACTACACCAGTCACGAAGTCCGTGGTAAACCGCTGTCGTGGCTGCTGCATGACATGCTGGAAAAAGACGGTTCACCCAAACACCTGTCCGGTCGCTACAAGATCAAGGGCATCAAGCGAGATGGCAGCAATGTATCCGTGTCGGTATGTGTTAGCGGCGTCATCCTCAGAGGCAAACCGGTGTTTATCTATCTGGTCAATGACATCTCAGAGACCGAGGCCGCACTCGACAAGATGCAAAAAGCCGAGACCCTGTACCGTGACCTGGTCGAGACCGCGCATGATCTGGTATGGAGTATGGACACCGATGGCAACTGGACCTATTTGAACAAGGCATCGTTACAACTCTATGGTTACAAGCCGGATGATATGATCGGCATGCCGGTCAGCGATTTCCAACATCCGGACTTTGCCGAGCAGGAGCAGACCGCCTTCGCTGATATCAGCAAGGACCATGAGCTCTACCAGTTTGAAACAACACACCGTGACAAACACGGCAAGGATATCTGCCTGAGTTTCAACGCGCGCGCGCAAACCGACCATGAAGGCAGCATCGTGCGTATTACCGGGACGGCGCGCGACATTACCGCGACCAAAAAATATCAGCGCCAACTCAGTTATCAGGCTGAACACGACGCCTTAACCGGGCTGTATAACCGCCGTTTCTTCCAGCAGGAACTTGAGCGCTTGATTGCCCGCGTGTCGCGCAGTTCGGAGACATCAGGCCTGTTATATATTGACCTCGATCAGTTCAAGTACATCAATGACACACTCGGTCATGCCGCTGGCGATCAACTGTTGATCGAGATCAGCAATATGGTTTCGGCGCATGCACGCGAAGGCGATCTGTTTGCCCGTTTCGGTGGTGATGAGTTCACCCTGCTACTGTATGACATCGAAGCCGAAAACCTGGAAAAGGCGGCCGAGAACTTCCGTCGCCTGTTCGACGATTTCATTTTCCATCATGAGGGCAAGGGCTTCAGTGTTTCCTGCAGCATCGGCGTCGCGTTGATTGATGAAAACACACATTCATCCGAACAGGCCATGTCACATGCCGACCTCGCCTGCAACCTGGCCAAGACCCGTGGCCGCAATTGCGTCAACATCTATAAGGCCGAAGATCGTGACGAGGAAGGCATGGCGGACGATATGGGTTGGGCCGCGCGGGTCAAGGACATGATCGACAATGATCGTTTCATCCTCGCCTACCAACCGATCATGGATACAAATACGCAGCAGATCATCGATTATGAACTGTTGTTGCGTATGCCCACCGATGACGGCAAGATCATTTTACCGGGTGGCTTCATGCCGGCAGCGGAACGCTTTGGCCTGATCCACAGCCTCGATAACTGGATGGTCATCAATGCCATCAGCAGACTGGCAGATATGCATGAACAGGGCATCAAGTCGCGCTTCAGTATAAACCTGTCCGACCGCGCGATTGAAGATGACAACCTCGTGGCACTGGTGCAGGAACAGCTCAATCAGAGCGGCCTTGAACCCGGCTACCTGAATTTTGAAATCTCCGAAACCGCGATCATTACCGACCTGACCGCTGCAACGGAATTCATGTCCAGCCTGAAGGCGCTCGGCTGTCAATGCACACTCGATGATTTTGGTTCTGGCTACTGCTCCTTCGGCTACCTCAAGGATCTGCCGGTTGACCGCATCAAGATCGATGGTTCCGTGATCAATAGCATTGCGACAAACCCCGTCGACCGTGCACTGGTACAATCGATGAATCAAATTGCCCATGTCATGAACAAGGTGACCGTCGCCGAATGTGTCGAGAATGAGCAGACCCTGAACGTACTCAAGGAACTCGGGGTCGATTATGTACAGGGGCATCATCTCGGCCGCCCTGTCCAGGAACCTGACAAGGCCCATGCGCTAAGCTGTGTGCAGCCAGGGGTTTTGCAATAGCGCTTTCTCTTTACCAGCAGGTCACGACCCGAGGTTTTGCAGACATGGTAAGTAGAGTGAATAATAAATGCTGCTGATTTTGTCACCACCTCAAACAGTGCGCAGCGGTGGACCGCTTGGTGTATTGTTTAAATGAATGGCCCTTTGGACCGCTTGGTGTATTGTTCAAATGAATGGCCCTTTGGACCGTTTATTTTTTATTGATTCAAATGAATGGCCCTTTGGACCGTTTATTTTTTATTCTTTAAATGAATGGCCCTTTGCCACCTTTTCCCCCTCTCCAAATAGTGCATAGCGATGCCGCCATTTCCCCCTCCCGGAGGGAGGGGGAATCGGTAGCGCCTCTGCGCGCTGTTTTAGTGCGCGCACTTTTTAATTGCACCAATTAAGTGATAGACTTGATGCTTACATATCCCTCTATATTAATAACTATATGAATTAATTAATTATTATTTTATGGCACCCATATTGCAATAGTTAGCCACAGGTGAGAGTTCAATGGCATATGCTTGCCATCACAACCTGAAATAGACAGCTAGGGTTCCGATCCGCTACGGGTGCCTGGTCCGAGAGCTGTCGACCTGCCCTGTACCAGACATGGTTCCCGCAGGTTACACGGAGGGATAAAAGCCCGGGAGGACAGCCATGCATAGGCATTGGACCTCCTGACATCCACGTGTACACGGCCGGAGGAAACATGAAAAGCACCCTGAAGAAAATACTCGCATTACTGGTTCTACCCCTTGCATTACTTGCCACGCAACCTGTCTTGGCAAAAGACAAATTCAAGATCGCCTGGTCTATCTATGTCGGCTGGATGCCCTGGGACTATGGCAATAAATCAGGCATCGTCAAGAAATGGGCCGACAAGTATGGTATCGAGATCGAAGTTGTCCAGATCAACGACTATGTCGAATCGATCAACCAGTATACCACCGGTGCATTTGACGGCTGCGTCATGACCAATATGGATGCGCTGACCATCCCTGCAGCCAGTGGCGTCGACAGTACTGCACTGATTGTCGGTGACTTCTCCAATGGTAACGATGCGGTGATCCTGAAAGGAAAGAAGGAACTGAAGGATATCAAGGGACAGAAGGTCAATCTGGTCGAGCTCAGTGTTTCGCATTATCTGCTCGCACGCGGGCTGGAGACTGTCGGTCTTGCCGAAAAAGACATCAAGGTCGTCAACACATCGGATGCGGACATGGTCGCCGTCTATGGCACCGACAGCGTCACCGCGGTCACGACCTGGAACCCGCTGGTCAGCGAGATCCTGAACATGCCCAACAGCAACAAGGTATTTGATTCAAGCCAGATCCCCGGTGAAATCATCGACCTGATGGTGGTCAATACCGGGACGCTGAAAAAGAATCCTAAGCTGGGCAAGGCCTTGACCGGTGCCTGGTATGAAATCATGGCAACGATGTCGGGCACGGACAAAAAGGCCATCGCCGCGCGTACCGAGATGGGCAAGGCCTCCGGTACCGACCTGAAGGGCTATGATGCACAGCTGGCCTCGACCAAGATGTTCTTCAAGGCAGTCGATGCGGTCAGCTTCACCGAAAGCAAGGACCTCAAGGACACCATGGAAAAGGTCGCCAGCTTTTCATTTGACCATGGCCTGCTCGGTGACGGCGCGCCGGATGCCGGTTACATCGGTATCGAAACACCGAGTGGTATCTATGGTGACAAAAACAACGTCAAACTACGCTTCAGCCCTGACTATATGAAAATGGCTGCCGATGGCAAGCTCTAGGGCGATCACGGGGACGATCCGATATGAAACGTATAATGAACCAGCACCCCGAACGCATGCTGCGCATCGCGCTCGGCGTGATACCATTTGTGCTGATCCTGATCGTGTATGTCGTCTCATCGAATGCGCGCCTGGCCGAAAACCCGCGTGACAAACTGCTGCCATCCCTGAGCAGCATGGGCCAGGCGGTCGACACGCTGGCCCTGCAACCGAGCAAGCGCAGTGGTGAATACCTGTTCTGGCAGGATACCGGTTCCAGTCTGACGCGACTCGGGCTCGGCATCGGTATCAGTGCGTTGATCGGGCTAATCTTTGGCGTACTCAATGGCGTCATTCCGTATGCGCGTGCCAACCTGTCACCCCTGATCACCGCGGTGTCACTAATACCGCCACTGGCGGTATTACCGATCCTGTTTATTGTGTTCGGACTCGGCGAGGTCTCCAAGGTCGTATTGATTGCAATCGGCATTACCCCGTTCCTGATTCGTGACATGCAAAGCAAGGTCATGGAACTGCCCAGCGAACAATTGATCAAGGCACAAACCCTCGGTGCATCGACGTGGTTGGTGATTGTGCGTGTCGTGTTACCGCAAGTTTTGCCGCGCCTGATCGAGGCGCTGCGCCTGTCCCTCGGTGCCGCCTGGCTGTTCCTGATTGCGGCCGAGGCAATCGCCGCGACCGATGGCCTTGGTTACCGCATATTCCTGGTACGGCGTTACCTGTCGATGGACATCATACTCCCCTATGTATTCTGGATTACGGTGCTGGCCTTCCTGACCGACTACCTGCTCAAGCAACTGTCACTCAGGCTATTTCCGTGGTTCCACGCGAGCAAGCACTAAGCCATGTCAATGATAGAAGCCAACAATTTGTGGAAAGAATACGGCAGCAACATTGTCCTCGAAGGGGTCAATACGCGAGTCGATGAAGGCGAGTTTATCACCATTGTCGGCACCTCCGGTTGCGGTAAAACAACCTTTCTGCGCATGCTGCTCGGTATCGAGCAAGCCACGCGTGGCGAATTACTACTCAACGGAAAACCATTCCCGGACGAACCCGGCGAGGATCGTGGTATCGTGTTCCAGCGATACTCGGTGTTTCCACACCTGACGGTATTGAAAAATGTCATGCTCGGCGCAGAATTCCATGATTCACGCCTGCTCGGCAAGCTGTTCGGCGCCAAACGCCATGCAGCCGAACAACAGGCCCGTGAGATCCTTGCTTCGGTCGGACTCGACCATGCCCTCGAGCGCTACCCGCATGAGTTGTCCGGCGGCATGCAACAACGCCTGGCGATCGCACAGGCGCTGATGAAGAAACCACGCATCCTGCTACTCGACGAACCGTTCGGCGCCCTTGACCCGGGCATCCGTGCCGACATGCATGAACTGATCCTCGATATATGGAAAAAGACCGGCATCACGATATTCATGATCACGCATGATCTGCAGGAAGGCTTTTACCTGGGCACACGCCTGTGGGTATTCGACAAGGTACGCCTCGACAAACAAAACCCGAATGCCTATGGTGCCTGTATCACCTATGACATCCCGGTTGACAGGGCCGACCAAAACACTTATGAAACCATTGACGATTCTCTCGACGCAAGTAAAAAACTGCTGACTGATCAGGAGTAATAACAATGAGCGAACCCATCCTGTATGAAGATGAAATACCTGGTGGCGCGCACTGGTCGATGCTGATGCGCAAGGGCACCAGCCTGCGCCTGATCGACAAGCTCGGCGGCGCCAATTGCGGCATGCTGTTTTATAATCCGTCCAACTATCTCGAGCGCTACAATGCTCCCGATACACTGAAGTGCCAGCACACCTTCAAACTAACCCAGGGCAACTGTCTGTATTCTGATATGGGCAGGATCTTCTGTTCGATCGTCGAAGACACGGTCGGCTGGCATGATACGGTCGGTGCCAACACGACGAAAAGAAGTGTCGCGGAAAAATGGGGTGAACACAGTTATCAAGACTATCATAACGATTGGTACCTGAACGGCTATGACAGCTTTCTGGTCGAGCTGGCCAAGTACGGCATGAATGCCCGCGACATGGCCGCTAACCTGAACCTGTTCAGCAAGATTTCCATCGCCGACAACGGCGACATGTCATTTGCCCCGGACAACAGCCAGGCCGGCGATTACATCGAACTACGCTTCGAAATGGATACACTGGTTATTTTCCATACCTGCCCGCACCCAATGAATCCGGCGCCTGAATATCCTAAATGCCCGCTTTTCTACCAGATACGCGAGGCAGCGGCGGTTGCCGACGATGACATGTGCATGAATTCACGCGAAGAGAACAGACGCGGCTTCAAGAACACCGAACTGTATAACATCGGCTGCGGCTGTCATGACTGAACGGGGGGCAGACACATGATTAAGGAAAGCACACTGAAACCCGATAATGCCATCGACCGTACTGTTGTTGCGGCCGGTGATTATTACATGAAGGTCGTCAATAAAGGTCAGACCTTTCGCATCCTCGACCTCGAAGGCAACCAGGCCGCCGACACGCTGTTCTATAATGCCAATGATCCAGCCGAACGCTACAGCGCCATGGATACGATCCGCGAACAGGGCAACATCTACCTGAGCACCGGTACGCGCCTGCTATCCAATCAGGGTAATGTCATGCTCGATATCGTCGCCGATACCTGTGGGCGTCACGACACACTCGGTGGCGCCTGCGCGACGGAAAGCAACACCGTGCGTTATGCACTGGATAAAAAATGCATGCACGCCTGTCGCGACAGCTGGATGCTGGCCGTCGCCGAACACGAGGAATTCGGTATTGGTAAGCGAGATATCACCCATAATATCAATTTCTTTATGAATGTACCGGTGACCGATGATGGCAAGCTGACCTTCGAGGACGGCATATCGGATGCCGGTAAATATGTCGAAATGAAAGCGGCGATGGATGTGATCGTATTGATATCGAATTGTCCGCAGCTGAACAATCCGTGTAATGCGTATAATCCGACGCCGGTGGAGGTGTTGGTCTGGGATTGACTTTTTGTCATTGCGACTTTGACCAGGATGATCTTGTTACCGGCTAATATTGTTCATATGATTGGCACTATGTTCGCGAAGCCCATGGATGGGTGAGAGCGATGTAGTGAAGCAATCTGATAAACGAAGAAAAAATGGCAAGGTCAATACATGACAGTTATATTCGTGAGATCGCCACGCCGCATAACCCGCGGCTCGCGATGACAGGACATTCTCAATAGACTAGGAAACCTGACCTAGAATAAGCAATAATGGACGACCATTAATGACTCTGGAATAATCGGGACGACCCGAACAAGGTATTGCGAAATACAATGTTTAAAAAAGTACTGATTGCCAACCGCGGGGTGATTGCCTGCCGCATTATTCGCACTCTAGGCGATATGAATATAACCTCGGTGGCCGTATATGCCGATGCAGATGCCGACTCGCTACATGTATCACAGGCCGACGAAGCCTGGCCGCTGGGTGACGGCAGTGCGGCGGAAACCTACCTGGACCAGGACAAGCTGTTCGCTATTATCGAGCAGAGCGGTGCCGAGGCCGTCCATCCGGGCTATGGTTTCCTCAGCGAGAACCCGGACTTTGTGCAACGCTGTGAAAAACAAGGAATCGTGTTTCTCGGACCGACCACGGCACAGATGGCCGCCTTTGGCCTGAAACACTCGGCACGTGAACTGGCACAGCGCAACGATGTACCGCTATTGCCCGGCTCCGGACTGCTGGATAGCGTCGAACAGGCACTGACCGAGGCGACACGTATCGGCTACCCACTAATGCTGAAAAGCACAGCCGGCGGTGGCGGGATCGGCATGCAATTATGCGCTAACGCCGACGAGCTTGCCAGGACATTCGATTCGGTCAGACGCCTCAGTGAAGCAAACTTTTCCAATAACGGTATCTTCCTCGAGAAATTTATCGAACATGCACGTCATATAGAGGTACAGGTGTTTGGTGACGGGAACGGCGCAGTCATAGCATTGGGCGAACGCGACTGCAGCACCCAACGCCGTAACCAGAAGGTTATCGAGGAAACCCCTGCACCGAATATCCCCAGTGCTGTGCGCGCGCAAATGCGTGAAGTCGCGATACGTCTGTGTGCTGCGGTCCAGTATCGTAGCGTCGGTACGGTCGAATATGTCTATGATCCGATAGACGATGCGTTTTATTTCCTTGAAGTCAACACGCGCCTGCAAGTTGAACATGGTGTGACCGAGCAAATCTATGCAATCGACCTGATCGAGTGGATGGTGCGTCTGGGTGCGAACGCAATACCGCCCCTGGCTGAAATTGAAAAAGACCTCGTTGCACATGGGCACAGTATTCAGGTGCGCCTGTATGCCGAGGACCCGCATAAAAATTTCCAGCCCTGTGCTGGGCTGCTCAGTCATGTAGAGTTCCCTGCGGCCGACGGCAAAGACTTGCGTATCGAGCATTGGATCGAGAGCGGTATCGAGGTTTCGCCGCTGTACGATCCGATGCTAGCCAAGGTCATTGTACATGCACAGAACCGTGAGCTGGCCTTGAAGGCCATCAGCACCGCACTGTATAACACCCGCCTCTACGGCATTGAAACCAACCAGGAATTTGTCAGTACCATACTACAAACGGATATTTTTCATGACGGAAAAATCTTCACCCGCTACCTGAACGACTTTGTCTACACGCCCGCTGTCATCGATGTACTGGCTGGCGGTACGCAGACCAGCATCCAGGACTTTCCCGGGCGCAGCGGTTACTGGGATGTCGGCGTGCCACCATCCGGACCCTTCGATACATTATCATTTCGTCTCGGTAATCACCTGCTCGGCAACAGCGAAGACTGCGCTGGACTCGAAATCACGCTCAATGGTCCGACCTTGCGCTTTAACGTTCATACCCGAATCGTATTGACCGGCGCGAGCATGCACGCAACGCTGGAAGGCAATACAGTGCCGTTCTGGAAAGTGCTGGCGGTACGTCCCGGTCAGACCCTGAAGATAGGCAAGCTGCATGACAGTGGTGCACGCGCCTACCTGCTCGTGTGTGGCGGTATTCAGTGTCCCGAATATCTGGGTTCACGCTCGACCTTCACACTGGGCCGCTTTGGCGGTCATGGCGGGCGCCTGCTGCGACCCGGTGATGTACTGAAATTGCAGGCCAATGCACCGTCAACAAAAACCAGTTTACTGCCAGATACATTGATCCCGGCCATCCGGCACGAATGGAACCTGCACGTGATCTATGGCCCGCACGGTGCACCCGACTTTTTTACTTCTGCAGACATTGACACATTCTTCGCCGCGACCTGGGAAGTGCATTATAACTCCAGCCGTACCGGCATACGCTTGATCGGCCCGAAACCTGACTGGGCACGCTCAGATGGCGGCGAGGCCGGTATGCATCCGTCCAACATTCACGACAATGCCTATGCCATCGGCGCGATCGATTTTACCGGTGATATGCCCGTTATCCTTGGACCCGACGGCCCCAGTCTCGGTGGTTTTGTATGCCCGGCCACGGTCATCCAGGCCGACCTGTGGAAACTCGGTCAACTGAAGGCCGGCGATAGGATCAGGTTCGTAGTCGTCAGCATAAACGATGCAATACGGCTTGAGGCCGAACAACTGCAATCTATCGCGTCATTGACAGCGCCATCTATCGAGACGCGCGGCATCACGCCCGACACTGCGGTTATCAAAACCATGACCAGCGCAGACGGTCACTGTGACGTTGTCTATCGCTCCTGCGGAGATCATTACCTGTTAATCGAATACGGTCCGCAAGTCCTCGATATCAATCTGCGCTTTCGCGTACATGCGCTGATGCAATGGTTGCAGCAACACAAGCCCGAGGGCATGCACGAACTGACACCCGGTATTCGCTCGTTACAGGTGCATTACAACAGCCAGGTACTATCACTTGAACGCCTGCTCGCAATCATGGAACAGGCGGAACAGGCGCTGGTCAATATCGATGAGCAGGAAGTCGAATCCCGCATCGTACACCTGCCATTAAGTTGGGACGACGAGGCCTGTAACCAGGCGATAGAAAAGTACATGCAGTCCGTCCGGCAGGATGCGCCATGGTGCCCGAGCAACCTCGAGTTTATTCGCCGTATCAATGGTCTCGATAGTGTCGACGACGTCAAAAGGCTCGTCTTCACTGCCAGCTATGTCGTCATGGGCCTCGGTGATGTCTATCTCGGCGCGCCGGTGGCAACGCCACTCGACCCCTGCCATCGCCTGGTCACGACCAAGTACAATCCGGCACGCACCTGGACGGCCGAGAACTCGGTTGGTATCGGCGGCTCGTATCTGTGTGTGTACGGTATGGAAGGCCCGGGCGGCTACCAGTTTGTCGGCCGTACCTTGCAGATGTGGAACCGCTACCGCAAGACCGATGAATTCGACAAACCCTGGCTATTGCGCTTCTTCGACCAGATCCGTTTCTATGAGGTTAGTGCTGAAGAGCTGAAACAGATCCGACGCGATTTCCCCAAGGGCCAATACAGCATCAACATCGAACCGACACGTTTCAGCCTTAAACAATATAACCAGTACCTCAGCGACAATCAGGAACGTATTGATCAATTTACGCGCAAGCGCCAACAGGCCTTCGACGATGAATTGCAGCGCTGGATCGCCAGCGGCCAGATCAATTTCGAGGCCGAACAGCAGATCGCTAATGACCCGGCAATGGAAGAGGTTCTGCGCGACAACGAGGTTGCCATCGAAAGCCATGTTGCCGGCAATATCTGGAAAATCCTGGTCAAACCAGGTGACCGGGTTGAGGTAGGCCAGGCCGTGTTAATACTCGAATCGATGAAGATGGAGATCGAGGTCACGGCTTCCGAGGCAGGAACGATCAAGACATTATTGAAAATGGAAGGTAGCCAGGTCGCAGCCGGGCAACGCCTGCTGATCATGGAGTTAACATGAACATCAAAAACCTGACCATCAGACAATTACACGCGCATTACCGTAACGGCGATATCACGCCACAAAAATTATGTCACACGCTGTTGCAACAGGCACGCGAACTGGCGGATTACAATACCTGGATCTACCTGCTCAGCGAAGACGAGCTGCAACCCTATCTTGATCGCCTGCAGGCTAGCGATCCCGAACAACTACCCTTGTACGGTATTCCGTTCGCGATCAAGGACAACATCGACCTGGCCGGTGTACCAACCACGGCCGCCTGTCGCGAATATGAATATATTCCTGAACAAAGTGCGTTTGTCGTTGAGCGCCTGATCGAGGCCGGTGCGATCCCGCTCGGCAAGACCAACCTCGACCAGTTTGCGACCGGGCTGGTTGGAACCCGTTCGCCCTATGGCGAAACCCATAATCCTTTTAATAAAGACTATATCTCGGGCGGCTCCAGTTCCGGCTCGGCCGTCGCTGTCGCCCAGGGCCAGGTCAGTTTTGCCCTCGGCACCGATACCGCCGGTTCCGGCCGGGTACCAGCCGCGTTCACAAACATCATCGGCATGAAACCCAGTCGTGGCCTGCTCAGCAACACCGGCGTAGTCCCGGCATGCCGCACTCTCGACTGTGTCGCAATCTTTGCAACGACAACAGAAGACCTGCAAACGCTGTTTACACACTCGGCGCAATTTGATCCACAGGACGCCTATGCACGCCGCAATCCTGCGCCTAATGCACAGGCCCGTATTGCACCGGCGCCAGCACGCTTCAGTTTTGCCGTGCCGCAAGCGCAGCAACTGAAATTTTTCGGCAACGAACAAAACCGACAATTGTTCGAACAAGCGCTTGCACAACTGCAACAGCTTGGCGGACAAATGCAAGAGATCGATTTTACCCCATTCATGGATGCAGCACGCCTGTTATATGAAGGCCCGTGGGTCACCGAGCGCTACCTCGCCACGCAGCCGTTGATTGATGACAATCCACAGGCCATGCTCGATGTGACCCGCAGTATTATCATTCAGGGCAAGGATAAAACGGCCTGCGATGCCTTCAGTTCTCAATACAAACTGCAGGCCTGCAAACAGATTACCGACGACTTGCTGGCGCCGTTCGATTTTCTGCTGACCCCAACGACCGGTACGATCTATACCATCGATGAAGTCAATAATGATCCAGTGCAACTTAACTCGAATCTCGGTTACTACACTAATTATATGAACCTGCTCGACTATGCATCGATCGCAGTACCTGCGGGTTTTTCCGCAAATGGCCTGCCGTTCGGCGTAACCCTGATCGCAGACGCATTCACGGATCACAAGCTGTTGTCATTCGCACAAAGTCTGCAACAATCACTGCAACTCAAATTGGGTTCAACTGACTGGACGCTGCCCGCAGTGGAGAATGCCACCGGCATTGATGAAACCTACACCCACATCGTTGTTTGTGGCGCACACATGCAGGGTCTGCCACTCAACCATCAATTGACCGAGCGCAGCGCAGCCCTGGTCGAGCAATGCCAATCCGCCGCACATTACAAACTGGTCGCGCTACCAGGCGGACCACCCAAACGGCCCGGCATGCTACGAGTCAGTAATGGCGGCAGCGCTATTGATGTCGAAGTCTGGCGCATACCTATCGACCAACTCGGCAGTTTCCTGCAAGGCATCCCGCAACCGCTCGGCCTGGGCAAGGTCGAACTGTACGATGGGCGTTGGGAGATCGGTTTTATTTGTGAAGGAGCCGCCGAACAAGGTGCGCAGGATATCAGTCATCTCGGGGGCTGGCGCGCCTATCTTGAATCACAGGCTTGATTGATAGACCACGGACGTCTGCACCAGGTGTGCCAGGGCAGATTATCTAGTCCTGACGCCGACTGTTATCAATCGCGATCGAAGAATTATTCATAGAACCTGACTGGCTTTTCCCACATAGCCAGGACAATGCAACCATGAGTACTGCGAACCTGATGTGCTGTACCTGGCGGGCTGATGATCAGATCACCACGCCTGTATTCACTCCCACCGGCATGCTGCGTGCCCCTCAGTATCAAAATGTGCTCATAACCGACATGTTCATGCAATGGCACCGATGAACCCGGTGCATATCTGATAAATGCAGCAGAACAGCCTGCCTCATCGAAATATATAGGCGATATATCAACGCCTTCACGGAAAAATTGCCAGTCGAGCGCATCCGGATTCAGGTCGATAGACAAGATATTACGTATCAGTATTGTCTTTTTATCATTGTCCATAACGGCTCTTGAGCGCAGAAATCACAGATTCACTGGGCGAAGTCCAGCCAACGATACCACCCTGTGCCGAGATCATGTCCAGGGTTGCTTGCTTAAAATCAGGAAAATAACTTTCGGTAGCATCTTCAATCAACAGACACTCATAACCTCTGTCATTGGCCTCGCGCATACTAGTCTGCACACAGACCTCTGTGGTTACACCACAAAAAAACAGATGAGTAATATCATGCTCTGATAAAATATCCTGTAGCGCCGTTGCATAAAATGCACCCTTGCCTGGCTTGGCAATTTCATATTCACCCGGCAATGGTTTCAGCGTATCGATAATTTCGTTACCCGGTTCACCATCAATTAGTAATCGTCCCATAGGTCCCTGGTCACCAATCCTGACCGCACATTGTCCACGCATGCGTTTGGACTCTGGGCAATCCGACAAATCCGCCTTATGCGCTTCCCTGGTATGTATCACCAGCATACCCAGATCACGTGCGACCTGTAATATCCGCTCAACCACCGGTACAATCTTCAGTAATAGCGTCACATCATTACCCAGGGACGACCCGAAACCCCCTTGCTCAACAAAGTCCCTTTGCATATCGATAATGATCAATGCCGGTAGTGTTTCCGGCAACTCGAACGGATAAGGTTTTGCATCAATATTCATTGTCGTGATCCACCCCGTGTCCGGCCATACATCGGCCTATCATGGCCAGATCGGCCTCGGCCGGTGTTGATTCATGCACCAGTTTGCCGTCTGAAATAACGTGAAGCCGGTCACTCAGTTTCAGTATCTCATCGAGATCCTCACTGATCAGCAATACCGCGGCACCATTGTTCCTCGCCTTCATGATCAACTTGTGAATATCCTCGACCGCCGCAAAATCCAGTCCGAAACAGGGATTGGCAACTATGAGCACACTGACATCATCCGCAAGCTCACGGGCCAGCACAGTACGCTGCACATTACCCCCCGACAGGTTTCCAACCGGATTATCTGTGCCTGGCGTCTTGATCGAAAAGCGTTCAATCAATTCCTGCGCATGCTGCCTTATCTTGCGGCGCTTGATTAACCATCGTCGCCATGCAAACGGTGCGCGATCGAATCTTCTAAATACAAGATTGTCAGCAACGCTCATGTTTGCAACACAGGCGTTCTTCAGCGGTTCTTCGGGCAGGCAATGTAACTTGAAACGTCTCATCTCTTCACGAGTGGCAGAATACTGTTCGCCATGCACCAGAATGTTTCCTGCTTGCTTGTCGCGCTGACCTGAGAATACTTGCATCAACTCGCGCTGCCCGTTGCCCGATACACCAGCCACCCCGACAATCTCGCCTCCTCTGATATCCATGCGCAGGCCTTCAATGATATCAGCGCCATGATCATTACTGACTACTAGATCCCTGATCGATAATAACGGCGTTTGCTCAGTCGATTGCGTGCGCTCTATGCTTGACTCGGCTAGCTCACGGCCGATCATCATTTCGGATAGCTTATGCGGATTGGTGCCTGCCACTTTTTCAGTGCCCGAGTATTTACCTTTGCGAAGCACAGTCACCTCATCAGCAAAATTCATGACCTCCCTGAATTTATGCGTGATGAGCAATACAGACAGACCATTGCCGCGTGTCAGTTCTTTAATCTTGCCCAGCACCTCGTCCGCTTCAGTCGGTGTCAATACGGACGTTGGTTCGTCCAGTATCAATACCTTGGTATCGAGCAACAGCTGTTTGATAATTTCGACTTTTTGTTTTTCACCCGCAGACAAGGCTGTCACTGGCGCATCCAGCGAAACTGCAAATGGCATATCCTCCATCCGTTGCCGCAGTGCGGCCATTTCTTTTTTCCAGTTGATGATGGCAGGCAACTGCGGGCGAGACATTATGATGTTTTCCGCAACCGTCATGTTAGGAATCAAAGTAAAATGCTGATACACCATGCCGATGCCAAGCATCAGTGCCTGATGTGGACTGGAGATTTCCTGTTGGTGAAAACCAAACAAGACCTGTCCCTCATCCGGCTGGTAATAACCCATGATGCATTTGACCAGGGTACTTTTGCCGGCACCGTTTTCACCAAGCAATGCATGAAAGCTGCCTTCAACCAGCTTGATTGACACATTATCGAGTGCATGCACACCGGCAAAATACTTACTGATGCCAATCGCTTCGAGGGCATAGGGCATGGCTGTGCTCATGTCAGGGTCTCGATCATGCTCGCAGAATCCGAAACAGCGCCGAAAACACCACCCTGCATCTTGATCATCTGGATCGCGGCCTTATGGTTATTCAGGTCGGTGGCACCGCAACAATCCTCCAGCAAGATGCATTCGAAACCGCGGTCATTACCCTCGCGCATCGTGGTATGCACACAAACATCAGTCGTGATACCGGTCAGTATAATGTTCTCGATACCATTCACATGCAGGATCATTTCAAGATCTGTCGCACAGAACGAGCCCTTGCCCGGCTTGTCGATGATTGGCTCGCCGTCAGCCGGCGCAAGTTCGCTTATGATGTCCCAGCCGCTCTCGCCTCGTACCAGAATTCGCCCGCAGGGACCAGGATCGCCAATCCCTGCACCAATGCGCTGACTGCGCCAACGTTTATTGGCGGGCAGGTCGCTCAAGTCACGGCGATGGCCCTCACGCGTATGAATGACCATCATGCCAATACTCCTGGCAAGCTCGAGCACGTTTTTGATTGGCTCAATCGGCGCACGTGTCATGCTCAGGTCATATCCCATCTTGTCGACATAACCGCCCGGCCCGCAAAAATCGGTCTGCATATCGATAATGATCAATGCAGTATTATCAACATCCAGCTTACCGTTATAGGGCCATGGATACGGATCAGCCTGTACATACTTTGACATAGCCTTATCTCCCCAGCATTCAAATATTACTCATCTCACCCGGCATCCCGGCGAAGCGCTGTTTTCTTGATGATGTCGCTATCATGATGCCCAGTGTCAACACATATGGCGCAGCATTGAACAGGTAATAACCCCAGGTAATACCGACTGACTGTAGGGCTGGCCCGAGTGCGGCCGCCCCGCCAAACAGCAATGAGGCATACAGGCAATAGACAGGATTCCAGCGTGCGAAAATTACCAGGGCAACCGCCATCAGGCCCTGACCGCTGGATAAACCTTCATTCCAGCTGCCCGGGTAGTACAATGACAGGAACGAACCACCCACCCCTGCAAGAAAGCCTCCACCCATAGTTGCATACAGGCGCACCCTGTTCACATTAATACCCATGGCCAGTGCCGCGTCCCGACTTTCGCCGACCGTCCTGACGAGCAGGCCCCAGCGAGCATATCTGAAAAACCACGCCATTAACGGTGCCAGGATCACGCCGACAACAAACAGGGCATTGATTTCAAGTGCCGCACGCAATACCGGAGAGTCGCTCCATGCACCCAGTTCGATAGACGGTAGGCGCGGGGCCACCGGTTGTATGAACGGTTTGCCCAGGTAAAATGCCAGGCCGGTTCCGAACAGCATCATCGCAATACCGACAGCGATATCATTGACCTTGTCCTGCTGGCATAGCAGCGCATGGATCAGGCCCAGCACGACACCGGTCAGACCAGCAACCAGCACCCCGAGCCATGCAGACCCGGACAGATAAGCCACGCCATAACCAGACATCGCACCCATGATTAGGTTGGCCTCGAGCCCCAGATTAATGCGGCCGCTTTTCTCGGTCAGACATTCGCCCAGACTGACAAACAGAAATGGCGTACCGACCCGGATAGCACCACCCAGAACGGCAATCAAAACACCTGCATATCCTGGATCAGCTTCAACCATGTCTCACCGCCATCGGTCTTAGCCATTTTATTCGTCCATACAGGGATTCACTGGCCAGAATGACAATGAAGATAATACCCTGTAAAACCAGTGTCGTGGCATCCGGCAAATCGAATCCGCGTTGCAACAAACCGCTGCTGGCGCGTATGCCCCCCATCAGAATTGCCACTGGTATAATGGCTAATGGGTTATGTCGCGCCAGAAACGCGACCAGGATCCCCGCATAACCGTATCCTGAATTCAGCGACAGATTGGCGCGCCCATGTACGGCGGCCACCTCGATGACACCAGCAATACCTGTGGCAGCCCCTGCCAGAAAACAGGTAATGATGATCAACTTGCCCACCCCGAGTCCCGATATTTGCGCCGCGCGTATATTGCCACCCGTCATATCGACCGCAAATCCAAAACTGGTGCGGCGCATCAGGAACCACAGGGCAATACAGACCACAAGTCCGAACACGAGCCCCCAATGAATCGATGATTCGCCGATGTTGCCGATCATATTTGCTTCACCTATCGGAAACGAGGATGGATTATTCAAGGTTGCCGGATCGCGCATCGGCCCGAGAATCAGAAAACTCATAATCGCAATTGCGATATAATTTAGTAGTAATGAACTTATCGTCTCGTTGACATTGCGATAATGCTTTAATGCACCGATCATCGCGACCCAGCAACCCGCCGTGAGCATACCGGTTATTACCATTGCCGACATGACGACCATGGGTGACATACCGTTCATCGAGATACCGACAACTGCGGCACACAGTCCACCGACCACCATTGCCCCTTCACCACCGATATTGATCAACCCTATGCGCGCAGGTAATGCGGTACATAGGGCCGTCAACATAAGCGGCGCCGCCCTGACCAGGGTGTTTTGCCATGAAAACCAGCTGCCAAACGCACCGCGGTATATAGTCGCCAATACCTCAAGCGCATTGGAGCCGGACAGCATGATAAAGACACTGAATACCAGCAATGACAGCAGTAGCGCCATTACAGGTATCAGTATGGACTCTATCAAGCGGTACATGGTGCCGGCTTTTGAATGATCAGCCCTTGGTGGTTCCTATCACCCCTTCGACCAACCAGTCCATACTCTCGAGCCAGATATCGGTTTGAGTATAAGCTTTGCCTTCCGGGATCACGGTCTTTCCGGTATTGTCCTTGATCGGTCCCTTGTACACGACCATGCTGCCATTCATGAATTTTTTCAACACCGCATCGGCATCGGACTTGGCCTTGGCCGTGACTGCCTTGCCATACGGTGAAGGCTTAACGACCCCCTCTTTCAGCCCCCCGCGAATCAGGTTGGGTATCTTCTTGCCTGATTTGATCATTTCCGCATAATCCGCATAGACCTTGCTCCAGTTCCATTCGGCACCGGTGAGGAAACCCTTCGGCGCCAATACAGACTGGTCGGTGTGATAGCCGCAAGAGTAGATGCCGCGTTTTTCTGCCGTCTGCACGACCACTTTGGGGCTGTCGACATGACAGGTCAGCACATCAATACCCTGGTCCGCCATACTGTTGGCGGCCTCTGCCTCCTTGACCGGGTTGGCCCAGCCACCGGTAAATACTACATTCGTCGTGATATCCGGATTGACGCTGCGTGCACCCAGCGTAAAGCTGTTGATGTTACGTAATACCTGCGGGATCGGGATCGCCGCGATATAACCGAGCTTGCCTGATTTCGACATATGGCCAGCTACCACGCCGGCAAGGTAGACCGGCTCATCGATATATCCGAAGTAACTGCCGACATTCTTCGGATGCTTTTTCTCGTCCCATAGGCCGCCGCAATGCAAAAACATTACATCTGGATATTTTTTCGCGACTTTTAGAATATGCGGATCGAAATAACCGAATGAGGTTGGAAACAGAACCTGGGCATCATCAAGATTGATCATGCTCTCCATCGATTTAACCACTTCAATAGTTTCCGGCACATTTTCTTCATCGAATGTCTTTACCCAGTCCAGGTTCGACAGGGACGACTTACCTTCGAAGTGCGCCTGATTATAGCCGTAATCGTCACGTGGTCCCACGTAAATGAATCCCATCTTTACCTTTTTAGCAGATGCCCAGGCGCCGGGAACAAAACTGCCCAACAGGCCGGTGGCACTCAACGCAGACAGCGTTTTTAGGGCTTTTCTTCGACCTGCATTCAACTTTTGCTCACTCATTATTATCTCCTCTCAATGATCCGCTTAAAAGATCCACTTGACCATAAGCTGTGCAACATCTTCATTCTGTCCTTTCACACCAAACTGGTTGTCCCAGATCTGGTATTCAATACCTGCCTGTACAACACCGGGATTGCCAAAGAACTTACCGACATCCACCAGTAGCCGTGGCGCGGTGATAATATTGTCTTCTGATTTATCAAGGCCATATGCATAGTCCAGAAAACCTTCGAACATCATGTCTGCTGCTCCGATCTTGAACGGGTAAGCCCAGGCAAGGGTGATCTGGTAGCCTTCATCATTGGCGGTCGCCTCATCACGTATATACCAGTTAAACTGGAAGAAATTGAAACCGGGAATATCCAGGTCCGCGGCCAGACCGTACAGATTATTATGAAAACCATTGCCAACTTCTAGCGTCCCTGTTAGCAGAAAATCCTTGATAAAGCCTACAGATAGGTCCTTACCGCTGACCTTACCGAAACTGATGCGTGGCGAATACTCTGCATAATTTGCCGTACCGCTCCGGGTCGGGTTTGTCGTATCCAGGAAAAAGAAATTATCTCCGTATTTCCAGCCATTGACATGCTCCAGTGTAAATATGGAGCGGGTATCATCACCGCCGAGCCCGGTATTGTAATCAGTGCCATAAAGATACTGGAAATTGGTACTGCTCCATTCTGCAGAACCGGCTACGACCCTGGTTGAGAGCATCAACGCCAATATGGCGACTAGTGAATAGCGCAGAATATTCCAGCCTGAGTAATCGTGTATAGTTTGTACTTGCATGAAATACTTCCCCCCGTTTGTATGGTTTTGATAAGATTACGTTGTATACAACGTTGCATGGAACGTGCCAATAACACATGAACAGTATGGGGAAATAAAAAATTGACTATAACATATTGTATTTATTGTATTATTATAACGGCTCGTGATTAATGCGTATATATGGAACGGGGCGGCCAGTACTCTTATTTGCACAGATATAAAGCAAATTAGATTGGTGCTGCTTAAATAGGTGCAAGTCCTGTAGATATCTGATATACGAATCAGGCAATATTAAAGGTAAAAACACGTGCAAAAAAAACGCTTATCAACACAGGAAATCTATCAGGACCTGTGCCAGCAAATTAATGATTTCGAGTTGTTCCCGGGCTCACGTTTTACTGAAACCGAACTGGCCAACCAATACCAGACCAGCCGTACCCCGATCAGGGAAGCCCTCAAGCGCCTTGAGGTCGAGGGGCTTGTTACGATCAAGCCCAAACAGGGTTGCTTTGTACGTGATGTCGATATTGAGCAGATAAGTGACTATTACACCGTACGCGTAGCTCTGGAGTCCATGGCTGTCGAGATGGCCTGTGAAAACATGCCAAGATCCGAAATTCAGGCATTGGCCGACAAGTGGGACCCTCAAAGTTACACCAAGAAAGATCTCGATCTGATAGAGATCAAGGAACGTGAAGAAGACTTCCATATCTCTATCGCGGAAGGAAGCGGTAATCAAGCGCTTAGCGGATACCTGAAAGATGTCAATAACCGGATTCGTCCGATCAGGTTACTCGGCTTCCCCGATGAACAGAGTGTAATCGGCACCTATGAAGAGCATTTCGAAATATGTCAGCTGATGCTTGCCCATGAGACTGAAAAGGCGAAACAGGTAATGATCAAACATATTCGTAAAAGCCAGCAAATAGCCAGAAACGTGACATTGGGCCAGCTGGCACAATATAAAAAGGAAAGCCAGCAACATTAAATCAGTATTACAGGAAAAGGTTCGCCGACATCACGTCATCTTTATCCTGACCACATTCATGACTTCCAGTTCGATGCCGGCCACCATTTCCACAGCTGGATAATAGGTCATATTCACACGCGCCCCTTTCAGGTTTCTGTAGGCCTGCTGACGTTTGAATTTGAACGGTACATTATAGCCTTCGACCATGACGGTATTGATAATCCAGTCATCCTTTTCGGTTTGCACATGCGATGTGACCTTCAGGCCATCGGTCTGCACCAGATTGGCGTGCTTTTTTAATAATTTGTTTACGTCTGTTTTCATGATTGAAAATTTCGATGTTCAATTACGCATATAAACATATCGCCGCGCCATATAACCACGGCCTTTTATTTTTCAACTGAGTAATCCTTGGGACCGCTTATTTATTCTTTAAAAGAATGGCCTTTTAGGACCGCTTATTTATTCTTTAAAAGAATGGCCTTTTAGGTATTCTTTAAAAGAATGGCCTTTTAGGGCCGCTTATTTATTCTTTAAAAGAATGGCCTTTTAGGGCCGCTTATTTATTCTTTAAAAGAATGGCCTTTTAGGACCGTTTAAAGATTCTGCGGATGAATGGCCTATTATCCACGCGACGATAATAAACAAACACCACGCTGTCATTGCGAGCGAGAGCGAAGCAATCTTTTTAACAAGAATGACACTCCAACAGATTGCTTCGCTTTTGCTCGCAATGACATGTTACAATATTTATAAAATGCTCTTATAGAGGTCCTCCCACGCAGGATTCATATCCTCAATCAACCTTATCTTTTTCTTTCTTGAGCCTGCCTTGATCTGTTTTTCTCTCTGAATCGCTGAGTTCACGTCTGTAGTACATTCATAGTAAACAAGTTTTACAAGATTATATTTCTGTGAAAACCCGTCAACCTGTTTTTCTTTATGCTGATATATTCTCTGTACTAGATTGCTTGTCACGCCAGTATATAATGTTGTGTTGTTTTTGTTAGTAATAATATAAACACAATATTGCCTGTCCATAGCACATATTCCTTTTTATAAGATCGCCTATCCTCGCGCTGACACCAAGTTTAAACGACCTGCAAATTCGCATACGCCAGCACCAGCCACTTACTGCCCTCAAAATCAAAATTGACCTGCACGCGCGCACTGTTACCCTGGCCTTCGTAATTCAGGATCACGCCTTCGCCAAACTTCGGGTGTACCACGCGCTGCCCGAGCTGCAGTCCAGCCGGGGATTCATCCAGTGATGCGGAACTGGCATGTGCCCGCGGGCTATTGACCTTCGGGCGCACCTCTTCGATCAGTTCAGCCGGGATCTCGCTGACAAAGCGTGATGGGGTCGGATACATATCACTGCCGAAGATGCGTCGTTGTTCGGCATAGCTGATAACCAGTTGCTGTTCGGCGCGGGTCATGCCGACATAACACAGGCGCCGTTCTTCCTCGAGCCGTCCCGGCTCCTCGATCGAACGCTGATGCGGAAACAAGCCCTCTTCCATGCCGCATAAAAACACCAGCGGAAACTCCAGGCCCTTGGCCGAATGCAGGGTCATCAATTGCACGCAATCCTCCCACGCATCGGCCTGTCCCTCACCGGCCTCGAGTGCCGCATGGGCCAGGAATGCAGACAATGGCGTCATTTCTTCATCGTCTTCGGAACGCTCATAATTGCGCGCCGCCGTGACCAGTTCCTCGAGGTTCTCGATCCGCGCCTCACCCTTCTCGCCCTTTTCCTTGCTGCGGTAGTACTCGACCAGGCCGCAATGTTCGACCACCAGTTGCACCTGTTCATACAGCTCCTGCGACTGGCAATCATCGGCCATGACATTGATCAGTTCCTGAAATTTGGTCAGGGCACCGACGGCGCGTGCGGCCAGGGTCTTTTCATCGATCACGGTCGCGATCGCATTCCACATCGACATTGAACGCACACGCGCCATGTCGCGCAACGCGGCGATACTGCGGTCACCGATACCGCGTGTCGGGGTATTGATGATGCGCTCGAGAGCGGCATCATCATCACGGTTCTCGATCAGGCGCAGGTACGACAACGCATCCTTGATCTCGGCGCGTTCGAAGAAACGCAGGCCACCATAAACGCGATACGGGATACCGAGCATCATCAGGTTTTCTTCAAACACACGCGACTGTGCATTGGAACGATACAGGATCGCGCTCTCGCGCCGGGCATTGCCCTGCTCGACCCAGTCGCGGATACGGTCGATGACATAGCGCGCCTCATCGGTCTCGTTGAAGGCCGCGTACAGACGGATCGGCTCGCCTTCATCGTCGGCGGTCCACAGGTCCTTGCCGAGACGATCGGCATTGTGACTGATCAACGCATTTGCTGCAGCAAGGATATTGCCACTGGAGCGGTAGTTCTGCTCCAACTTGATGACCTGGGTACCGGGAAAGTCGTTTGAAAACTGGTGAATGTTCTCGATCTTCGCACCGCGCCAACCATATATAGACTGGTCGTCATCGCCGACAATAAATACATTACCCTGCTGTCCGGCCAGCAGACGCACCCACGCATACTGGATCGTATTAGTGTCCTGGAACTCGTCTACGAGGATATGGTGAAAACGCGCCTGGTAATGCTTAAGCACATCCGGGCGATCACGCAACAGTTCATGCGCGCGCAGCAACAGCTCAGCGAAATCGACCAGACCGGCGCGCTTACAGGTCTCTTCATAGACGCGGTACAGCTCGATCATTGTCGACTGAAATGGATCATGCTCGGCATCGAGATGTTCGGGACGCAGGCCCTCGTCCTTCTTCGCATTAATGAACCATTGCACCTGCCTGGGCGGCCAGCGCTGTTCGTCGATATCCAGCGAACGCAATGTGCGCCGAATCAGGCGGTACTGGTCATCGGAATCCAGGATCTGGAAACCCTGCGGCAGACCAACGTCCTGCCAATGCGCACGCAACAGCCGGTGCGCCAGGCCATGAAATGTACCGACCCACATGCCGCCGATCGGTATATCCAGCATGTGCTCGATGCGCCCGCGCATCTCGGATGCGGCCTTGTTGGTGAAGGTCACGGCCAGAATACCGTGCGCTGGCAAGCCCTCGACGGCCAGCAACCATGCGATACGGTGTACCAGCACGCGCGTCTTACCGCTGCCGGCCCCGGCCAACACCAGCAGCGAGCGGTTATTGGCCGTGACCGCCTCGCGCTGGGCGTCATTCAGGTCATTGAGTATATTGGATACATCCATCCGGCCATTTTACCAGATCCCGCATTATGTTTGACACGTATTTATCTGAAATGTCACATTATTAGCGAACCAGCAGGCTATCCAGCGGGCTTTGCACCGTCACCCCCGGCGTGTTCAATACATGCGTATAGATCATTGTCGTCGACACATCGGCATGGCCGAGCAGTTCCTGCACCGTGCGTATATCCGAACCGGACTCAAGTAGATGCGTGGCGAAGGAATGGCGCAGGGTATGGCAATTGACTTTCTTGTTGATCTTTGCTTTGCTTGCAGCCGCTTTAACGCGCCTTTGCAGGCTTCTTTCATTGATATGATGACGCCGGATCTTGTTGGAACGCGGGTCCCTGGAAATTTTTGTGGCCGGGAATACATATTGCCAAATAAGCTCGCGTGCAGCCCCTGGGTATTTGCGATTTAACGCATCCGGCAAATACACTTCACCCACGCCTGCTTCACAGTCCTCGCTATGTAATTGCTTAACATACTGGATTTGCTTTTGTAATGGCATCATAAGCCTTTCCGGTAAAGGGACAACCCTGTCCTTGTTACCTTTAGCATTGCGGATAAGGATTTGTTTGTAACCAAAGTCGACATCCAGTATACGCAATCTCACACATTCCATGACTCTTAATCCACACCCATATAACAGTTTAATCATCAATTGTTGTATTGAGCTATCTATATTATCCAATAACTGACTGACCTCATCCCTGGTCATAACTACCGGCAATCTTTTCGGGCGCCGCGCTCTGGCAAAATCACCCACCTCTGGTAGTTCCCTGCCCACCACAAATTTATAAAAGAAAATAATTGCATTTAATGCCTGATTTTGTGTACTGGCAGACACATTCCTGTTTACAACCAGATGCTCCAGGTATCTGCCGATAGCCAGATCTTCAAGCCCTGCCGGATCTGACATATCATGAAAGGCGATATACCTGGTCAGCCACTGCAGATAAGACTTTTCGGTACGAATGGAATATTGCTTGGTACGTATATTGATAATTAGCGCTTTAATATGTTCGGGGTACTTGATACAAACCTGCTTAAGCAAACTGTCCTTGCCTCTTTTTTCCAGTAATTCCTTGATGATCTCATCAGGCGAAACGTCCCTTGCTATAGAAGCATGATCATCAGGTAACGCAATGGCTGACTCTGACCAACCATCCCAGTCATATTGCCGTGCCCAATCTATATTGAGCAAGTCGACAAACAGAATACGTAAGGCATCAACTATTTGCGTAAATTGCCAATCTATCATGCCGTTTTTTCTGCCCATCATATTC
The DNA here is from genome assembly GCA_947258655.1 of uncultured Gammaproteobacteria bacterium. Lineage (GTDB taxonomy): Bacteria > Pseudomonadota > Gammaproteobacteria > JAADHQ01 > JAADHQ01 > JAADHQ01. The sequence goes on from CAMYJD010000005.1 coordinate 175,130, forward strand.
AAGTACTTATCAACTTCAGCGGGAGAATGATGCTTCAAACGCAAACCGTCATAATAATTTATATAGGCCTCGACTCGCTTTACATACCATCGAGCTGTATTTGGCTTTACGCCATATCTAACTGTTTTTGCTATATAATTATCCCAGAAACGGGTTTTTGAAATTTCCATCATGATGCCATCCTTAGCAAAAAGAAAATGAAACGTAGAATTAGTTTTGATAATCTACTGTATCAAACATAAGAAATATTAAAAAGTGTTATACGACAGTTCGTATAAGAAGGGAAAATACGACATGTCGTCTAATATACTGTTAGAGCAACAATAATGAATAATCACAAAAGAATAATTGTGGAATTTACAAAATTAGTGAATGAATATTGTTCTTGGGCAGTATCAAAACAAGATCCCAAAACTGATGAGGCATTCTATGCATTAAAGTTATTATCAAACTTATACGCAAAAGCACTGGAACTACCTGATTGCGAAGCAACGGATATGCTAGAAACAGATGAAATACCAGATATAGATTATAATGCAATTCACAAGCAATTTTCTAAAATACCATTCCAGTATTATCGTGAAATATTTCATCCATTAAACATTGAAAATGAAGAACCTGTAATGGGTGATATAGCAGATGACCTGGCTGATATTTATAAAGATTTAAAAGATGGGTTATGGTATATAAATAATGGAAGTGAATTAGATGCCGTTTATTATTGGAAATTCACATTTGGAATACACTGGGGTAAGCATGCAACAGGTGCATTATCAGCATTACATAGCTACTGTACGCAATAGCTCTAACAACGGCATCAAGCCGTTCGCTACGCTCACTGGGACGCTCCGCTGCGACGCAGCTTCGCGCCCCTTATGCCAACGTTAGCAGTATAACAAGAATGAGAATTTTATGGCGATTCGAATAATAATAAATGGAAAAGAAGTTACTAATCCATTTGCAAAGGGAATTTTATTATTT
>CAMYJD010000006.1 GCA_947258655.1 uncultured Gammaproteobacteria bacterium
CAGAGTATTTTTGAATACATTGAAGTTTTTTATAACAGAAAACGCAGGCATGCTTTTTTAAACTACATGACACCTGTAGAATACGAAGAGAAATATGCCTGTAATTAAATCGTCCGTTTTATTGGGGGAAGCTCAGTGACAAATAAGAATCATTTGTATTTCGATTTGTCACCGACCCATTGTTTCTTCAGTGCAGAGCAATTGATAATAAATAAGATAATGTCATGGATTAAGTTCTTTTTACTTGTTATATATGTTGGTTCCCTTGCTGGTTGCATATCCCGTGTTGATGTACAGGATTCGAAACATCACATACTTGTGGACAGGATTCTGGACGTGCATGCCGGGGCGTACATCGACAAGGCGCAATTGTTCGAACGTATACATCGCAGTGATTACCTGTTGCTTGGCGAGACTCACGACAATATGCATCATCATCAACTTCACGCATATATCATAGAACGATTAGCTCGAGGTCAACGGCAGGCCTCCGTCTCATTCGAAATGATTAGTATTCAGCAGGGTGAGATGCTCAAGCAAGAAAGCTATTCGTCTTCCGATGAATTGATCGAAACGCTGAATCAGGTCAAAAACAAATGGCCTTATGCACGTGACTATAAGGTCATTTTTGACAGCGTGCTGGCCGCAGGATTCGATATTCTGGCGGCCAATCTCGATCTTGACAGATTGATACGGATCGCGATGCGGGGTGATGAAAATCTGCCTGAAGATATACGGCAGTTGTTAAAAACGACCCCATTTAGTGGAAAATACTTCGCCGACTTGCAAACCGAAATTGTTGAGGCACATTGTAATATGTTGCCTGCGACTGCCATCCCGCCGATGGTGCAGGCGCAAAGGATCAGGGATGCAGTAATGAGCCTGAGTCTGCTTAACAGTCATGCTAATATTAAAGTATTAATAGCCGGCAGCGGGCATACGCGTAGTGATCGTGGTGTGCCATTATATTTGCGTAACCACGATTCCGGCTCAACAATTGTTTCGATCGCCTTTATCGGGATCGACGAAGAGGCGGGTAAAATCGATGCCTATAAAAAACGTTGGGGCGGGCAGGGCGTGCCCTTCGATTTTGTCTGGTTTACTCCAGCAGTACATCGTCAGCAGCACCCTTGTGACAGCCTTCGTCAGCATGGTAAGCGCAAAAAGGGAGATGTGCAGGCAAAGCAGGAAAGGGGTCGGTGACAAATAAGAATCATTTGTATTTCGATTTGTCACCGACCCCTTTTTCCCAGTCAATCTGATCGTACCAGCCGCTTACCGGATCATGCATCTGATCGAATTGTTTGACGTAGGGTTTGATATCCAACAACGGTGTGCCGTCTATGACGTCAATATCGTCACAATGTAATATATTGCCCTGTATTCTGTTCAGGGTCAGGACGCTAATGCCGATCGGATTTGGCCGGGTCGGATAACGACTGGCAAATATTCCGTGTTCAGTCGACGGGTCAAAGCAAGGCCTGGCTTTCAGGCGTACCTCTGTCTGTCGATGGAAATAATACAATGCAAAGATGTGAGAGAATTCTTCCAGACCTTCCAGTCCATCGACAAACTGATTGAATATCCTGATCTGGCCCTTGCGGCCGTCAATGCTGGGCTGCCTGCCACCACTGCGTGGATCATGAAAGGATGAATGAATAATGCCAATTGCATTGATTGAATAATTCATGATGATTCCTTGTTTCCATATCTTATGTCGGTGTGCCTGCGTGCATGCAGGCACACCGTGAGCATAGAATCTCGCTAGTGGAAACCACCTCCTGGAGTGGCGGCCGGATCAAAAAAGATCTGATGTGGACCGGCAGGCCCTATCGTGTTTTTCTTCTGGATGTTGCTGGTATCGACGATGAAATCAAGATCGGGTTGCATGCCACCCTGGGTGTGGTCGATATTAATTTTGCGCACACTATAACTGATGTTTCTGGTAACGCCTGGCGGAAATTCAGTATCGTCCCAGCCGCTGAGCAGGCTGTTACCGTAGTAGAGTCGTTTGTTATCCAGGCTCAGACGCATCATCTGTGCATACGGAGTGTCTACCTGGGCAACCAGCACGGGATGGAAAGGATCCTCGATATTCCATTGCTGGATATTTCCGCCCTCGGGGACTCCACCTCCTACCCAGTTGGCGACGTACAGAAACTTATCGTCAGTGGAGAGGATGATATCCGTGGGGGTCGAGAACTGGGGAAGCTGGATCGCTACCTGGAACTTGTAGAAACCATCACCGTCCATATCGCTCCACATCCATATTTCGTCGGTACCGGGGGCGTTGGTATAGCCGATTGGAACACCGTGTTCATTCAGCCAGCGTACCTCGAGTGCGCCACTATTCGGGCTTAATTTAACCCGCTGGATGACTTTTTCTTTCTGCAGATCCCAGACATAGACTTCATCACCGAGACCGGCCACATTGATAGGGCCTTCGATGTCACGTGGCAAACCAAACGTGGTCGAGATCATGCGGTTCAGCTCGGGTTTGTAGCCGGCATCGTACATATAGGTCGGGCCTATGCGTTCGTGGTTGCGTCTGGCGCTGGGTCCGAAATCACGCAGGTATTCACCCGTTTCTCCGCATACCTCTATGATACCGCCGGGCGCCGTTGTTTCCGTATCCGCTCCCAGCATCGTGACCAGATTGTTGCCATTGGGAAGGCCTATAACGGTATGAGGATCCTGGTACTTACTGTCCTTTACCAGATCTTCATAGACACTTTCGACATAAGGTTTGCGCGGATCATCAAGATTGACGATATGCATTCTGCTCGAGAACAGGCCAGGAATGATCAGTTTGCTGCGGTCCGCGTTATAACCGAAATGATGCACCTCGTCACCGATATTCGGCAGGTCCATGCGATGTATGATTTTTCCATATTCCTCCTCGTTGCCGGGGTTGGCACCGATAACAAGTAACATGTCAGGGTCTGTTTCCCCGCCTTGATTGATGGTGCCAACATAGAGGAATTCCTCCTGCACCGGTACAATCGTTTCCTCTTCTACATTTTCCCAGTCTATCTTTTTGGTCTTGCACAAGCCTTTACCCTTTCCCTTGTTGAGTTTGGGTTCAGATTTTTGTATTCCATGCTGGTGCTTGTGTTTACCATAACCTGAACCATCTTTAGCATAGGCCGGATTTAGAGCCAGACCTGCGCAACATATCAGCGCAGTGCCGAGGATACTTTTCCCGGCGTTCAGGGCATTAGCGATATCTGAGTGACTATATTTTCGTATCCAGAACATCTCCATCTCCTTTTTGTTTTGCGACTGCTGCTATTAGGAAGGAGAGATGTCACTGCGATGTAACGTAAAGATTATTTTTTAGTCACGAATTTATATCCTTAATGGTACATAACGGTAGCAGGCAAGAAGGGATAGCGCTGTAGAGTTCTGTTCTGTTATACCCATGCAAATCAACAGCCGCACATTGGTAAAATACATTAATGTAGTGAATTTATTCATGCCAGCTAGCATGTTGTGTGATAGGCGCCAATGGGCAAGGTGTTAATATTAAATTAACATATATCGTTATAATTTAATAAGACTAGACGCCGAAGTTTTTATATCATCCCAAAAATTTGAATCAGGGTATCTGTAGGCTAAATATAAACTAATAATATCAACCAGTTAATTCATTTCCCTGGTATTTTGTTTGGGTTCTTCATAATAACCATAAAATTAAGATGCCCCTCTTAAAACGCAGTCGTCCCCGGCCGTAAAAATACCTGACAAATGTAATAAACATTAAATCCTGTTGATGGCCACCTGCATCTGACAGCCACGAACAAAGACAAGAATGGAGATTAGATATGACGTTTCGATCCGATTTCAAGCCAAGCGTGTTTGCAACAACCCTGCTGCTACTCAGTGCCTGTGGTGGCGGAGGAGGAGGTTCAACGGGTAGTGGCTCGGGATCGGGGGGTGGCGGTGCCACAGTAAGCGGCGTGGTACTGCCTTCTGAAATGAGTGTCGTTACCAGTAGTGATGATGGTGGTGCCAGTGTGTCGGGTGTCCTGCTCAATTATGCATCCGTAACAGGCATCCTGACCAGCCAGAGTTTCGACACGGGTAGCGATTATGCGAGCGACAAGACCAATACCTATGTCTTCGATGAATCCATGCAAGGTGTCGGCACAGTAAACATGCTGCTGTGCCTGATGGACCAGACTGGTGCATCGAAGATGGTCAACAAGGGTTCCTATGTTGCCCTGGTCGATGAAGATAAGTGTGAGCAGGGCTCAAACCAGAGCAGTGCTGGCAGTACAGGTCAGTCCAGTGGTGGTAAGGCCAAGGAATATAATCGCTGGGTAGTGCAGTCCACACGTGCAAGCAATGATGACCCGATGCTAGTCAATGCCTGGGTCGCTGGCATCGAAGGGCCGGGCCAGGTCGGCATGAATATCGTGGTCGAGGTCGAGGCGCGAGATGGCGTGTCTGCTGCAAAGCCTTTCGGTGACTTTACGATGAATTTCCGTGGTGTGAATGCCATCGATAATTCAACCATTGTCATGGAAGGTACGCTAAAGACTGTATTTGACCAGGAAAATAACTTCAAATTCTCTTATATAAACCTCGGCGGTGACAGCGCGCCAAACGGTCCCGGTAATACAGGAACAGATTTCACGGAGAAGGCCTTTGTTGTACTCGATGATGCTGATGGCGACAGTGGTGTCGCACGTCTTAGTCACAGCTTTTCCATGAGTGGTGGCCCATTTGGTACGGTAACTGAAGGTGAGGAATTCCAGGTCGCATATGATCCTGCCTATCTGCTGCGCAAGGAAGCCGATGTTGATGGTGAGCCGCCGCATACGCCGGTATGTCTTGATCGCTCGAGCTTTAACACCCATGTATGGCGCTATAACCTCTATCATCGTGATGCCGGAACCTACCGCGGCAATGCAGTGACTGCAGGACAACGCGTTGAATTGAATTCAGGTTTCCCGATCCGTTACACCAGTGGCGACAACAGCTATGATGGCTATATCAGTTACTGGGGCCTGTGGGTAGACGGCGACCAGAACCTGACTGATGGCGCCAGTGTCGAAAAAGTAAGCTATGATGATGAAGTATCAACATCAGAGACATATACCGTTAACGTCAGTAAGGGTCGTCTGATGCGTCGCACAGCCAGCACAATTGGTCTGGAGAAGCTTGTTGGGCAGCAGTTGTTGTACTGGGGTTCCCTGCCTGGTAACTCAAACAACTCCGCGCCCAATTTTGGTGAATGGGCGGTGCAAATCGACAGTAACAGCTATGCCTTCATGGTCGTAGGCAGTGTCGAGTTTGGAGAAAATGGACCAACGGTCACAAACCTTGACACACCGGTTGATATTACGCCAAGCACTCAAGGAGAAAACCTGAATCTGTGGTCCGATTCTCTGGGCGGTAGTATCAATTACGTCCATGATACCGAGATCGCTGCTGCTTCGCGTATAATGACATTCTATGGTGAAGAGGTCGTTTATCCAAACGACTCGGCCCTGTTTGCAAACGGTAGCGATGTGACTGTCTATTGCTATGATCGTTGCCTGAAGGGTGGTCTGAGTCAGAGTGATGTCGATACTGCCAATGGTGAAAATGATATGTATCATCCAACAGCTAACTCGGCCTATCAGTATACACTGACATCTACCGGCGGCAAGATGGTACTGTTCGATCATCTGGATAAAGTGGTCGATTTTTCTGCCTTGAATATGAATGCGATAGGGCATCAATGGGGTATCAACAGTGGTGAGATGGTGACTAGCCTGGATGGTATCGAAAATCCATGGGATGTGTATGGTGCTGCAACCAGTTATCGCTGGGAAAGTGGTAGCAATAACTGGAATCAGCTGGTTACTGTTACTGACAGTAACAATGTCATTGCTACATTCGACAAGCCTATCCAGTTCACATATACACTGGATGCCGGTGATGAGGCCAATGGTGACAGCTCGCATGTTGGCGATGTCTTCCGTCTCGAGTATGGTGGTAATGGTGACCTGTGGGGGTTCCCGTGGGAAAGTGAAGAAGGATGCAACTTTGAGACTGACAATTGCCGCTGGTATCCTGCAGCCACGCTGAAGACAGGTGTGGAATTGACGGATTCCAACAATAATGCCTATGTGCTCAAGCAGATAGAGCGTGAACAGAGCTTCAATGACGCAGTGCTGGCAAGTTGCACCGATGCACATACCGGCAGCCCGAATGGCCTCAACCTGGATGGCGCCTCTGCGCTGGCCTTGCCAAGCACTATTGATGCTGCCGTCAGTAATACCTGGGTTGATAAACCAACTCCGACGAATGATGCGCCTGCCGTTATCGAAGGTGTTCTGCAAGCGTCAGAATCCTGAGTCATACTGCAAAGGAGTGAAATACCCCGGTCGCACAGGCGGTCGGGGTTTTTTTAATGAAAATATCTATGCAAGTAATATAATAAATACTAGACTATAGGAGACTCAGGGCACGGTGTAAGGATAGACAATCTGTAACAGTAGATGCCTACAATACTAAAAAACATATATTACTGACGAGACCTCCAGTCGCATGCTAATACTATTAAAGCGCAATAGTCGTTTCTGTAAACTACTAATTTCTATATCTGTGTTACTTGGTATGGCATTGCCACATGCCGGCATGGCGCAACCGCCAAACCGCACACTTAACATGAAGCTTGGCCTGGGCGCGGCCAGTTTCAATTACGAGGAAACGTTAGGCGGTAGCCAGGTCAATGCAGAAGATGGCATATTGCCAGGCCTGTATATATCCTTTAAAGAATATCGCAAGCGCGTGTATGGTGAGTTTGTCCTCACTTTTTACGGTGGCAACGTGGATTACGCCGGCCAGGCGCAAGATAGTCTGGGTAATTTTCTTGGTCTCGTCACAACGGATACCGATACCCAGTTACTTGATCTGAATTATAGGGTTGGCAGCTATTATACGCGTGCTTTGGAATTGTATGGTGGGCTCGGTTATCGTTATTGGCAACGCGAAATAAATCCTGCCAGCCTGTCAAATGGCACGCCGGTTGCTGGTCTGCTGGAGCGTTTTACCTGGTTTTATGGTTTGGCGGGCGCAAGCTATCATTTTAATACCGGTTCAAATATGGACATCGCTGTAAACCTGCAGGCACGGCGCATGTTCAGGCCGAAGGTTAATGCCAAAAATCCGACGATCATCGCAAACATCGAGCCTGATGAAAAGTGGGGCTACGAATTGACGGTACCGGTTACGATTAGGATACGCTCGCCATATACGCTGACCATTGAACCTTTTTACAAACAATGGCGACTCGACCAGGCCAGTGACAGCAGTGGCAACACCCTGCCTGACAATGACACGGATACCTATGGTGTTAACTTTATCCTGGGTTGGTAAAGATATGCACTTGATGGTGTAACATGGTGTCATTTAATTATGATGCCCGCTCACCCAATAAAATTGAAGAGCTCATTCATTGCGAAAATGCGTGCCAGTCCCGGTACTATTTTACTTCATTATGCAGGGATTACTTCGTATATCGAAATGACAGTTTTAGGGCCCGAATAGCTTAAGTTAATGCAATTCTGCTCAAAAAGTAACTATTGGAAGTATCTGCTATCCCGAATATTTCCTGTTTTGATTACAAAGCCGGGTATAGTAAAGGTGCAAACAGTGAATAACAGGCAGAAGTCATTGCGTAAACTGTCTCAGCTGGCGATAGTTATGCTATTGTGCACGGTTTCAGGCTGTGCCTCTGTAAACGGATCCCGGAACAAGGATGCCTGGTTTGCTCATGATAAGGCAAAACATTTTGTTGTGTCAGCCGCAATCGGTGCCGGCAGCGCTAGAATCCTAAAAAACAACGGCCGCAGTGCCTGTGATGCAGCAACAGCGGGTATTGGCATTAGTCTGACTATTGGGGCCGGAAAAGAATACTACGATAAATATATTCGTAAAAAATACTGGAGCTGGAAAGATATGTTCTGGAATCTTGTCGGTGGCACGGTGGGCAGCCACGTGGCTACTGGTTGTCACTAAACTTGTTGGTGTAGCTGCAGAGATAAATAGAATGTGTCGGTGTAATGCTTCCATCTATATTAGGGCTGATAATATTTTTGGCGATATAAATGAAAATTTCATATTAATTTTCAATCTGGATTGATGATAAATATAAATATAAATGATTCTCAGTTTTCACCGACCCCTTTTTTTGCCTTTTTTTGTTTTTTGTTATCTTGTATCTGACTGTTTTGATCTGGAATACCAGTAGATGATTTGGATTTATATAGAAGGATCTCTGTTTTAGCGTTATCATTATAATGTATTGGTGTGTAAATATAATAAAATGCGGGGTGGGCGAGCAATGAATACAAACAAGAAGTTGATAGTCATCATGTCCATGATGATGGGTGTTGTTGTGCAGATGAGCCCAGCAGCCGTGGCATTTGCTGCAGATAAATTAGTCAATATCAAAAAAGTAACGATCAAATACAAGCACGAGGGTGCTGCCAGTGGCTGGAGTGAAACCTGTATGTCCAACTGGGGTAATCTGGTCGTAGAACGCAGGGAAATAACGATGAAAGTAATGGGTATCGAAAACAAGGAGTCGAAGAAGGTCATTACCAAAGGCCCGGATATCATTACCATTGATTACCTGACAAACAAGGCCACAAAAACCCGTAATCCGATGTATGACTCGATGAAAAAACAGGTCAGTAAGAAAGGCGGTGTAAAGACCGGTGAAGATGTTATGAAGGCGATGGGTGGTCAGAAGACAAATCGTACAGGACGCTTCGCCGGGTATCCGTGCACGTACTGGACGCTGATGGGTTCGGAAAGTTGTGTGAGCAAAGAAGGGCTGACATTGCATGTTAAAGCGGGGGCAATGGGCATCAATAATATCCAGACTGCGGTCGAGGTCAAAAAAGGAAAGGGCTGCTCTACGGATGCGGCCAAGGTCCCAGCCGGTATGAAAGTGCAGGAGGTTAACATCGACAGGATGATGGGCGGACAGCGGCCGCCTGCTGGAGACAAAACCGGCAAACCACCTGCTGGTTTTAATATGGATAAGCTAAAGGATATGTTTTCCAGGTAGTTATTAAACGAATAAACAGGACAGTAGATTCACCGGGGCAACTCAGGGTTGAGTTGTTTCGGTATTCACATATTATATTTTCTGAATTGCTTATCATGGTGTTTTCCATTAAAGAATCATTGCAGTGAGCGAGATATGCAGTTTTATCGGGCAGTTTTTCACTAAACGCCAAGTTACTCCGTAAATGGCAGCTTATATTATTAACTCAATTCGTCTGTCGATATAAATAGCTATACTTCCGGTAGGCTTTGCATGAATCACCAACATGTTGCAGCAGTGTGGAATATAATGCCTCTGATTCTATTGTAAATATGTTATCATATTCGTCGCGACAGAATTTGCCGTTGCGCCGTTCAATGATTCGTTAGCGCTAACGAATATTTTTAGAGTTAAAGATGAAGCTAGTAGCACTTTTCCCTTTTCTTCGTTGGTTTCGATTAGTCACCAAACAATCAGTTAAGGCAGATCTTGTCGCCGGGTTAACCGGTGCCGTTATAGTTCTTCCGCAAGGTGTGGCTTTCGCCACCATTGCCGGTTTGCCGCCTGAATATGGCCTGTATACCGCGATGGTTACACCGATAATCGCAGCATTGTTCGGCTCGTCTTTTCATCTTGTGTCGGGGCCGACAACTGCTATTTCCATAGTAGTATTTTCGGCTATTAGTCACCATGCAGAGCCAGGCACTGCAGAGTTCTTGTACATGGTATTAACGCTCACCTTTCTGGCCGGCGTTTATCAGATTGCCTTTGGGCTGGCGCGCCTGGGAACTTTGGTTAATTTTGTCTCGCATACAGTCGTTATCGGTTTTACTGCGGGCGCCGCTATATTGATAGCAACCAGTCAAATGAAACACATATTGGGAGTGTTTGTACCCAAGGGAGAGACATTTATCCACACCTGGGTGGATATTTTCAATGAATTAGGTGATATCAACTATTATCTTGTTGCAATTGCAGGTATGACATTGCTCAGCGCAATTGTAATCAAGAAGTTTCTGCCGAGGTTTCCCAATCTTCTGATCGGTATGGTTATCGGCAGCATATTGGCATTTTTCCTCAAAGACTATACAGACAGTATCAAACTGGTTGGCGAATTGCCGGCACAACTGCCGCCCCTGTCAAGTCCAATATTCACGTTTGAAACCGTGAAAATGCTGGCCCCGGAGGCCTTTGCGGTGGCATTACTTGGTCTTATTGAGGCTGTTTCAATCAGTCGCTCGATCGCGACCAAGTCAAGCCAGCGCATCGATGCCAATCAGGAATTTATTGGTCAGGGCATGTCCAACATGGTTGGGAGCTTTTTTTCGAGTTATGCCGGCTCCGGATCTTTTACGCGTTCCGGTATTAATTATGAAGCCGGAGCGAAAACACCGTTATCAGCCATATTCGCCGCCATTATATTAATGATGATTGTATTGTTGATCGCACCACTCACGGCCTATCTGCCCATCGCTGCTATGGGAGGGGTTATTTTGTTGGTTGCGTACAACCTCGTCGATATGCATCATATACAGGCTATATTGAAATTCAGTAAATCAGAATCGACTATTCTGCTGACAACATTTTTAGCCACGCTGTTCCTGGAGCTGGAGTTTGCCATTTATCTCGGTGTGCTGATTTCCTTGCTGTTTTTTCTGGCGAAAACCTCGACGCCTTATATTCCTACCCTGTCTTTCGATACGCCCCCGGGAGATGAGAGCAGGAAATTAATCAATATAGTCAAAAAGCCGGTCAAGCAGTGCCCGCAACTGAAGATCATTCGTATTGATATGTCTATTTATTTCGGCTCGATCAGTCATTTGCAAAACCGTATTAGCCAGATCGTTGAGCATGAAAGGATCAATAATATCCTGATAGTGGCCAGTGGTATCAACTTTATTGACCTGAGCGGGGCTGAAGCATTGGTGTCGGAAAACAGGCGTCTGGCACAGCAGCATGGTGGTTTGTATTTCGTCGGCCTTAAGTCATCGGTATACGAGTTTGCAGCCAGGTCATGTTTTATAAGTAAAATAGGTGCAGATCATTTCTTTGATAGCAAGGCTGATGCTATCCGTAGTATTTATCGTCGTCTCGATGCCAAGGTTTGCTCAACATGTCAGGCACAGATATTTGGGGAATGTCCATAAATATCAGTTATTCCTGGCCTGAAAATACTCGCAGTGAAATATTAAAGGATCAGCGAACTTGAATCTTTCAATGACTCTGACCCCATGATTTCATACCAGGGCTGGGCAAGATGGTGAATGATAGGTCTGGATTTGAGCACTTTTCCTCACATTTATCTGCACTGATTATATATATTTAAGAAAATTAAATAATAATCAACCAGTTATTCTTATAAAGAATCCCGTTGCCTTACCGTTATATAGTCGTAATCAGGCAGATAAATCGAGAACATGACAAGGAACAGTATTTTATAACTGTGTCTTGAGTGTGCGAATGGAATAAAAGTATGCAAAAGCAGATAGACTCTCAGGACCTGGAAATCGGTATGTATATCTCCCAGCCCGATCGGCCCTGGCTTGAGACTCCTTTCAGGTTCCAGGGTTTCTTCATCGAATCTGAAAGGCATATCGAAGAAGTGCGACGGATTTGTGAGTATGTTTTTATCGACGTGATCAAAGGTAAAGATACTGACAGGATACTATCGCCCAACAGGGTTTTTACCTCGCCGCCAAAACCGAAGCCTTCACGTGTATATATCGATACCACGGCGCTGGAGCAGGAAATTGCGGTTGCAGAAGAGCTTCGCAAGCAGGCTATTGAATGTATCGATGAGGTCTTCGAGAATATCAAAAGCAACAAGCAGCTGGATATTCCCAAAATCAAGAAAGTAGTGAGTGGCTTTGTCGATAGTATTGTGCGCAACCCCAATGCACAAATGTGTTTAGCGCAGTTAAAGGACAGGGATGCATACACAGCCCAGCACAGCATAAATGTTTGTATCTTGACCATTACTTTCGGCCGCCATCTGGGGATGGCAGAAAATTCTCTCAACATGCTCGGATTGGGGGCAATGTTGCATGATGTTGGTAAGTTAAAAACGCCACTGGAGATACTTAACAAACCGGGCAGGCTGACTGATGAAGAATTTGAGATAATGAAAGCCCACCCCGAGCATGGCAGGAAAATTCTCAAGCAATCCGGTGGTGTCCCTGACAGTGTTATCGATATAGCCCTGTCGCATCATGAGCGACTGGCCGGTCATGGTTATCCACGAGCTTGTATGGGTAATCAGATATCGCCCTGGAGTAAGATTGTAGCTATAGTAGATGTCTACGATGCCATAACCAGCGATCGTTGTTATCATGATGGCATGAGTCCGACCCATGCGCTGACGAAAATGTATGAATGGCGTATACGTGATTTTGATCCTGAATTACTCGAGCAATTTATTCAGTGCATTGGTATCTATCCAATCGGTACGATAGTTGAGCTGACCAGCGGTGAAGTCGGTATCGTCATATCCGTAAACAGCGATATGCGCTTGCGGCCGAAGGTAATGTTAATCATGGATGATGACAAAAACCCCTACTATCCGACTCGTATTGTGGACCTGTCCGCGTTTATGCTGAATGCTAATGACAGTGTCTATGGCATTGAGACTGTTCTGGAACCCGGGCTCTATAACATTAATGTAAAGGAATACATTAAGGACATTCAGCAGGCACAGCAAGTGAATATGTCAAGAATGACCAAGGAAAAGAAAGAGATGTGAATCTCGTGATTTAGATAATATTTAGCTAAAGCGGTTTGGAATTCCATATCGGACGACGGTGATTGTACGGGGGGTAAGCCAAGCATCTGAGTATGAATGATTCGTTGCGGAGGAAAATATCCATTTAATAGCGCTAAAAGGAATCAGGATAAATCTTTACGCTGAGTTTTCTAGATGAGTTGTACTGGAAATGTGTGTCTACTACGAGGTGGTTTGCAGTTTGCTTGCTCTCGTAGCACTCACCCGTCCATTGGCTCCGCGACCATAGTGCCAATCATTTTTTATTCTACTAAATGGCAATAAGGACATTCCGTGCAAGCCGTTCTCGCCCATCCGTGGGTTCCACGTCATAAGGCCGTCCATGGCCAAAAACCCGCAATGACATGCTGCTATTATCGCTTCAGGCCAATCACGGTACCTGGCTATTAATCTCCAGGCTAAGTTTGTCGTTACCCTTCACGCCCACCTCGGGCTGGTTGCTGATCAGGTCGCCACTCTGGGTGATCGCTTGACCACTCTTTGATACGCGTGCACTGACGACGACCTTGTCGAAGTTGGACAGTTTCATTTGCGCCATCATCGCCATGCTGTCATCCAGGGTGAAGTCGAACGGCAGGTCTCTGACCTGTTTGCGGACGATGGCCAGTGGCATGCGTGGGCCGCTGGCGGCACGCGCATAGACAAACACGGTGTCGTCGGGGCTGACCTGGTCTTTCAGGGTATCGGCCAGCGTGACGCGACCGGAGATGCTGGCGGCTGCGGCGCTGTCGGTCTGTGCGGGTTGTTGCACCTGTTGTTCAGTGGGTTCGATGCCCATGCGCTGCTGCGCATCGGCAATACTGCCGCGTAGCATTTCGGCGTCTTTCGAATCGGGAGGCAAATCCTGTTTTAGTCTTTCCCAGAAGCGGATCGCCTTGTCATAGCTCTGTTGCTGGAAGTGATAGGTGCCGGCCAGCCACAGGGCCTTCGGATGTCTCGGTTCGATGGCCAGCGCGCGCTTGGTCAGTTCATAGGGTTTACCCGCGAGGCTGCCTTTCTGATTGACGGCGGCGACATCGGCATAGTTGGCCCAGATGTTGGCGTCATTGGTAGCGATCTTGGTAAGCTTTTCCAGTGTCTGCTCGGCCTTTACGAATTGCTGCGTATGCATGTATGCGCGCGATAACAGGTACAGACCCTTCGCATCATTGGGCTCTTTTTGCAGGCGCTGTTCCAGTTTGGTGATCATTTCCTCGACACTCGGTGCCGGCTCATCGGTCGGACGGCGTGCGCCTTCATGCGGGACGGCGGCGTGGCGGGCACTGGTATCGATGTCGAGTGATTCGGGATTGCCGAGGTGCAGGTACAGGCCGATGGCCAGTGCCGGTACAACGATCAGTACACTGATCAGGCTGGCTTGGCTGCGCTGGGTGTTGGTCTGTTGCTGATCCTGTTCGGGGATATCGACGATCAGTTGTTTTTCGAGATCCTGCTGTGCTTCCTTGTATTCCTGTTGCTCGATCTGACCCTCGGCGAGGTCATTGTCGAGTTCGGTCATGCGTTGCTTGTAGATTTCGAGGTTGACCTGTTGGCGTTCGACCGTGCTGTCCTGCTGTGCACGCAACAGCGGACGTACGAGCAGGCCGATAGCGATCAGCAGCATCAGCGCTGCAAGGATGGCAAAACTAATCATTACGGGTGTCCTTCTGTTGTTCTTTCAGCAGCGCCTGGACGCGTTCGTGATCGTGCTCATCGATCGATGGTGACGGGGTGCGCGTACGTTTACGGATGTAGGCAATCAGGAACACGATCGCCAGGCCCATCATGATGAACGGGCCGGTCCAGAGCAGGTAGGTGCTTTTCTTGACTGGCGGTTTGTATAGTACAAAATCGGTAAAGCGCGCGACCATGAAGTCCTTGATCTGCTGGTCGGACTTGCCGTCATTGATCATGACATAGACCTTGTCGCGCAGATCTTTGGCCAGGTCGGCATTGGAATCGGCGATGGTCTGGTTCTGACAAACCGTGCAGCGCAATTCATTGATTAGCTTGTCGAAGCGCTCTTTCTTGACCGGGTCGGCAAAATCGTAGGTATTGAATGCGGCCTGTGTCTGCAGGCTGGCGAGTGACAGCAGCATGCCGAGCATCAGTATCAGTGTCTTCATGATTCCTGCTCCAGTTGGCGGATCAATGGCAGTATTTCATTGTTGAGCACATCCATCGTGATCGGGCCGATTTGTTTGAAACGGATAATGCCTTTCTTGTCGATCAGGAAGGTTTCCGGTACACCATACACGCCCCAGTCGATACCAACCGTACCTTGCAGATCAAAGGCGCTGTTGACGTAGGGATTGCCGAAAACCTCGAGCCAGCGGATTGCATCTGCACGCTGGTCCTTGTAGTTCAGGCCATAGATCGGTGTGTCGTACTGTTTGGCGAACTCGACCAGTAGCGGGTGTTCCTCGCGGCATGCCGCACACCACGAAGCCCAGACGTTGAACAATGCGACCTTGCCGATGAAGTCAGCGGTAGCGACCTGTTGCTGCGGCTGCAGTACAGCGGGTAACGAGAACTGCGGTGCCGGTTTGCCGATCAGTGGTGAGGGGATCTTTTTCGGATCACGTGTCAGGCCGATCGCCAGCAGAATGACGAGCACGATGAAGGCCAGCAACGGGATCAGTGCGCGTAACTTCATGATGCCTGCTCCGCAGGGGGCTGCTTGCTGACACGTTTCAGGCGATAACGCTTGTCACTGAGCGCGACGACGCCGCCGATGGCCATAATCAGGCAACCGAGCCAGATCCAGCGGATCAATGGCTTGTATTGCATGCGTACGCTCCATTCGCCGTTGCCGAGCGGTTCGCCCAGCGCGACAAACAGGTCACGCATCAGACCCGCGTCGATCGCCGCCTCGGTCATCGGGCTGCGTTGCACCAGGTACAGGCGTTTCTGCGGGTTCAGTTCGGTATACGGTAGGTTATTACGCGTGACGCTGATGTTACCTTCCTGTGCGCGATAGTTTGGTCCTGTGACATCCTTGACGCCATTGAAGCGGAAGTCATAGCCACCCAGGTTCAGGCTGTCACCGGGTTTCATACGGATGTCTTCCTCGACACTGTAATGACTCGTGAAGGTCGCACCAAGGGCAAACACGGCAACACCGATGTGGGCCAGGAACATGCCATAGAAACTGCGGGGTACGCGTGTTAGTGCGGCCAGTTTATTTGGTTTGTTCTGCACGTGTTTGTACAGGTTCAGGAATGCGCTGGCGACCATCCATACAAACAGCGCAATAACCATGGCCACTGGCCACGAGATCGTACCAATGATGTAGTAGGCGGCGATACCGCTTAGCAATGCAAAGATAAAGATAAACTTCAAGTCATTGGCCAGGCGCCCGGCCTTGTGTTGTTTCCAGCGCGTGATCGGGCCGATCGCAGACAGGAACAGGATCGGCAGCATCAGTGGTACGAACACGGCATTGAAATACGGCGGGCCGACCGACAGTTTCTCGTTGTACAGCGCATCGATTAATAACGGATACAGGGTGCCGAACAGTACCGTCGCTGCGGCGACGACGAGGATGACATTGTTGACCAGCAGTAGGGTTTCACGCGACAGCAGACTGAATTTGCCGACGCTGTGAATGCTGGTGGCACGTACTGCATACAGCAACAACGAGCCACCGACGACAATGCCGAGGAAGATCAGGATGAACACACCGCGGGCCGGATCGGTTGCGAACGCATGCACCGACGTCAGTACGCCGGAACGTACCAGGAAGGTGCCGAGCAGGCTCAACGAAAAGGCCATGATCGCCAGCATGACGGTCCAGCTTTTGAACGCCCCGCGTTTTTCCGTGACTGCCAGTGAATGGATCAGGGCCGTGCCGACCAGCCATGGCATGAACGATGCGTTTTCGACCGGATCCCAGAACCACCAGCCACCCCAGCCGAGTTCATAATAGGCCCACCAGCTGCCGAGGGCGATGCCGACGGTCAGGAAGGCCCAGGCCATCGTTGTCCACGGGCGCGACCAGCGTGCCCAGGCACTATCCAGTTGGCCGCCGAGCAACGCCGCAATCGCGAATGCGAACGCGACCGAGAAACCGACATAACCCATGTACAGCATGGGTGGATGGATAATCAGACCGAAGTCCTGCAGTAATGGGTTCAGGTCGCGGCCCTCGGGGGCAGCCGGAATCAGGCGATCGAACGGATTCGAGGTCAGCAGCGTGAACAGCAGGAAGCCGATACTGATCAGCCCCATCACGCCAAGCACGCGCGCCAGCATGGCCTGTGGCAGGTGACGGCTGAATACGGTGACGGCGAAGGTCCAGGCGCTGAGGATCAGAATCCATAACAACAGTGAACCTTCATGTGAACCCCATACGGCCGAGATGCGGTATTGCAGTGGCAGTAATGAGTTGGAGTTGTGTGCAACATAGGCGACCGAGAAATCATTGGCAATGAATGCATAGGTCAGGCAAAGATACGAAATCAGCAGAAACAGAAACTGTCCGCGCGCGGCTGGCCTGGCCACTGCCATCCAGCGGGTCTTGCCCGAGGCAGCACCGGCGATCGGGAAAAACGCCTGTATGATCGCCATGCACAGCGCGAGGATCAGCGCAAAATGTCCAAGTTCTGCCGTCATCAGTTGTTCGCCTTGAGTTGTTTGTCGACACCGATCGGCTTCATCGCTGCGGCGACTTCCGGAGGCATGTAGTTTTCATCATGCTTGGCCAGTACTTCATCGGCGATAAACACGCCATCGCTGCCGAGCTTGCCCTGGGCGACAATGCCCTGGCCCTCGCGGAACAGGTCAGGGAGGATGCCTTTATAGGCGATCGTCACTTCCTTGGCGTTATCATGCACAATGAAGCGTACGGTCAGACCATCGTCGTCACGATTAACACTGTTGTCCTTGACCATGCCGCCAACGCGGAACGAGCGGTTCAGTGGTGCTTCGCCGGCGGCAACCTGGCTTGGTGAAAAGAAAAACATCAGGTTCTTGTTGAACGCCGTCAGCGCCAGGGCCGCGGCCGTGCCAACACCCAGAACTATAAGTAATACCATCATCAATCTGCGTTTACGCGTGGGTGTCATGTGCGTTGTCCTCGTCTCTTCTTTCTGCCCAGTTGTTTCAGTAACTGGCGTTTACGTCGTATCGGGTTGATAAATTGGGCCAGCATGACCACCAGTGCCAGGCCATACGAGGCCCAGACATACAGGTAGTAGCCATCCATGTATAAAAATTCAGATAAAGTCATAGGTGTTCTCTCTCTTCCTGCACCCACTTGGTGTGAGACTCGCGTTCGAGGATTTCGTTCCGGCTGCGCATCAGTAATACCGTCGCGAAGTAGGTTTTAAAGGCCGTGGCCATGACCATCAACGGGTATAACATACTCTTGTCCATGGCCTGTTTTTCCTGCAACACCTGCACGGTAGGGCCTTGATGCAGTGTGAACCACCATTCTACCGAATAATGGATGATCGGGATGTTGACGACACCGACAATGGCCAGGATCGCGGTCGCGCGCGCGGCCGTGCGCTTGTCCTCGAATGCCGATTGCAGGGCCATATAGCCGAGATACAGGAATAACAGCACAAGTTCTGATGTTAAACGCGCATCCCATTCCCACCAGGTACCCCACATCGGCTTACCCCACAGTGAGCCGGTAGCCAGGGCCAGGAATGTGAACGCCGCTCCGATTGGCGCACAGCTATTGGCGACGACCTCGGAGGCCTTGGTCTTCCAGATTAGCGATGCGGCGGCCGATGTGGCCATGACCATATATACAAATAGCGACATCCATGCAGCCGGTACGTGGATATAGATAATCCGGTAACTATCTTTTTGCTGATAATCGGCCGGTGCCTCGACCAGGCCCCAGTACAGGCCGACTATCATCAGGATTAAAGTTGGCCAGGCAAACCAGGGCAACAGTTTTCCGCAAAAGAAGTAGAAGTTTTTTAACGAAGCCAGTTTCGTGATTGCTTGTAACATGTCTTATCCTATACTCGCACGCAGCGCCGCGGCCGTTGCCAGCGGCGCCAGGGTTAGGGCCAGGGCCAGTAATGCTGCAATTAGCATCAGATGCCCACTGATATCGAGGCCGGCCGTCGCAGCAGCCACTGCATTGGCGCCAAAAATCAATACCGGAACATACAATGGCAATACCAGTAGCGAGATCAGCATACTGCCACGTTTCAGGCCGACTGTCAGCGCACTGCCGATCGCGCCGACCAGGCTTAGAACCGGCGTGCCAAACAGCAGGGTCTGCATCAGTATCAATGTCGCATTGACGTCCAGATGAAAGAACGTGGCCAGCAACGGCGACAACAGGATCAGCGGCAGTCCGGTCAATAGCCAGTGTACAAAAATCTTGCCCAGCACCAACAGCGCAAACGGGTACGGCGACAGCGTCAATTGTTCGAGGCTGCCGTCCTCGTAATCGGCGCGAAACATCGTGTCCAGTGACAACAATGCGGCCAGTAACGCAACGACCCAAATGATACCCGGTGCAATCTGTTTCAATATCGTTGTGTCCGGACCGATGCCGAGCGGGAACAGTACTGCGGCAAATACAAAAAACAACAGCGGATTCAGCCACTCGGACTTGTTCCTGGCCGCGAGGGTAAAGTCACGCCATAACAGGATTTTCAGGGCATGCTGGCTACTGTTGATCATGCGGCGTCGACTTTCAGTAATTGGACGTCGGTGTTCGGGATCGTCATACTGTGGTGTGTGGTCAGGATGATCATGCCGCCCGCCTGGCAATGCTGGTCGAATATACCTTCCATGCGTTCACGGCTGGCATAGTCCAGCGCCGTGAATGGCTCATCGAGGATCCACAACGGCGCGTCACTGAGCAGTAGGCGCGACAATGCGACCCGACGTTGCTGCCCGGCAGACAGTTTACCGGCGAATTCATCGATCAATTCATCCAGGCCCATTTGTTCGAGTGCCTGCTCGATGTCATAGCCCTGTCTGAAATGGTCCTGGATTGCCGATACCTCGAGGTTTTCCTCGCAGGTCAGGTTGCCCTTCAGGCCATTGTTATGGCCGATATATAACATATCGGCATAATACTCACCGCGTGCATGCTCGATCTCGCGTTCACACCATTTCACTGCTCCCTCGGCCGGACGTGCCAGGCCGCACAGGATACGAATCAGGCTGGTCTTGCCGCAGCCATTGGCGCCTTCAATCTGGATCAGTTGTCCAGGGTGTAATTCGAAGCTTAGTTCTTGGAACAGTTCGAGGTTATTACGCACACAGGTGAGGCGGTCTGCCTTGAGTGATTTGATGTCCGCTGCTGCAAAATCCATACGGGAGTAATAGTTATATATAAAGGTAACAAGAGCGCGATAGAATAACACGTATCCGGCGCAGGATAAAACTCTATTATACTTTAATAAACATGCGCTTACGTGAATATATTAGATTTTTTTAATATTTTGTTGATATGTCACGCAGGCGCGCGTGTCTCAGGCTTTAAAACACATTAATAATGATGTTATTTGCTGTCGTCTCGTATACCTCTGCCGGCCATACTCAGCCTTGTGTAAGTGCTGAAAATGATTGCAGTTTATGTGATATCGACTCGTGAAAATGGAAGTGATTCAGTAATAATTGGTTGATTATTCCACAGCAGGGACAAACGTGCTGGCAAAGACCTGGCCTGCCATGCAGTGCATGGCAATGTGGCGCGTGGATGCTGGCGGAAAATGATATAAAAAGCTGTGGCTGTTGATTTTCTGGCATTGGATGTTTTTATATTTGCAGATCTCGAAACTCATGTAAGCGGCGATAGTGGATTACCCCGTTAGGTGAGGGCGGCAAGAATACGGATTATTATAAGTTTAGAAGTGAAAGAAAAAGTGCGACATGTTATTCAACATGTCGCACGATTTGTCATCGACGAGCAGGTATGATCATTGACTACCCATACCACCACCAGGGCCCATGCCTCCACCCTTGTGCATGGCACCACCTGCGGGTGGTTCATCAGGCAGTGTCTTTCCCTGGGCCTTGGCCCTTTCCTGCATCAATGCATGATGTTCCTGCCGAATCTGATCGCGCTCTTCGGCTGTCTTTGCATTGAGTTGTTTTTTCCGATACTCAAGTTTTTCCTGTTGCGTCATCAGCTGGCTGCCGTAAATCTTTTCCTGCTCGCCAGCAATTGCCGGGGCGGCGGATAATAGCAGGGCCGCGCTCAGCGTGGATATAATCAATGGTTGTTTCATTATCGTTAACTCCTTCTATACGTAGATTATTTGTTTAGCGGGCCCGGGCAATGTACTGCGTATTGGTCGGGCAAACGCTATCAATTACTATAGGTCGTTTAGGAAATATTGCCAGCCAATTTGTATGCGGCGAATCGCGCAATTCCTTTTTTCTGCCGCTTTTATGACGGTGTTCACGTTAATGGTGATGTGTTAATGATTGGCTCGTTTAACGGATTTATGCAGATGTAGGTACGACTGGATTGTGCGATGTTTAATGGTATTGTGTTGTTGTTTACCTTTATGCTCTATGGAGAAAATCGTCGTAAGCAATATTGGCATTCCCCTGTGGCCTGGAAGGGAAGCGTAAAAATAATTGGGACTATCACTATCATGTTTCTGATAAGGCAATTAAGTCCGTTCATATTTCATTGCCGTTATATCTGAATGCGAAATTGGTAAGCGTAGAAGAAAATCGCTGGAAAAAATCAAAGTACTGAAATCGACTGCCTCATTAGACTTCAGCTTTATGTCAGATACTGTTGAGGGTAAAAGCAAGGCAAATCCAGTGTTAAAAATTGCAGCAACAGATCTGGTCTTTGTTGGAGTAAAGGTAAGATAATTATCTATCGGTTATTTAATGTCTCTATTGTCACTAACTATTGAGCTGCTATTGTCGGATCACTGAACTTTTTGTATCAGTCATCGTCTATTTAGGCTATAAAACAATAATTCATCAGGTATAAAGGTTACTGCTATGACTCTCGTCAGAAATGTATATATCCTGTTGTCGATTGTACTGCCGATATTGACGATTTTGATCGCGCTGCAATGGCCACCGGCCTGGTGGGTATTCATTGTTCTAGGTCCCCTGTTGCTGCTGGGCAGTTATGACCTGTTACAACGCAAGCATACGATACTGCGCCTTTATCCGATTATTGGCCGCTTTCGCTATATGTTTGAATATGTGCGTCCCGAAATTCAGCAATATTTTGTCGAGGACAATATCAATGGCCGTCCGATCAATCGCGAATTCCGTGAGCTCGTCTATCAACGCGCAAAAGGTGTCCGCGATACACGTCCCTTCGGCACGCAGTTTGATGTATACCGCGCCGGGTATGAATGGGTCAATCATTCGATATCGCCGTCACCGCGTGCTGATGAGCCAACCAGGGTGTTGTTTGGTGGGCGTGATTGCAGCAAGCCCTATTTAGCATCGAGCCTGAACATATCGGCCATGAGTTTTGGGGCATTGAGCAAACACGCCATTCTGGCGCTGAACAAGGGTGCGAAGATGGGTAACTTTGCCCATAATACCGGTGAAGGCGGTATTTCTCCCTATCACCAACAATATGGCGGTGACCTTATCTGGCAAATAGGGACAGGTTATTTTGGCTGTCGTAATGACAGGGGGCAATTCGATGCAGCGCTGTTCACCGAGCAGGCTGGTCTGGACAGTGTCAAGATGATCGAGCTCAAGCTGTCACAGGGTGCCAAGCCCGGTCACGGGGGCATATTGCCGGCTGCCAAACTGACAGAGGAGATTGCCGCTATCCGTAAGGTAGCGATGGGTGCCGATGTTGTTTCCCCGCCTGCGCACACGGCCTTCTCGTCACCCATAGAACTAATGGAATTTATAGCCAGACTGCGTGAATGGTCAGGTGGTAAACCTGTCGGCTTTAAGCTGTGTGTCGGTCATCATCATGAATTTATGGCGATTTGCAAGGCCATGATCGAAACCGGCATCAAGCCTGATTTTATCACCGTGGATGGCGCCGAGGGTGGCACAGGTGCTGCGCCGATCGAGTTAACAAATTCTGTCGGTACCCCTTTGCGTGATGGTCTTAATTTTGTCCATAATGCCCTGGTCGGCAGCGGCTTGCGTCAGGACATACGCCTGATCGCATCCGGCAAGATCATGTCGGCCTTTCATATGTTCAGGATTATGGCGCTCGGCGCAGATACCATCAATTCGGCGCGCGCAATGATGCTGGCGCTGGGCTGTATCCAGTCCCGGCACTGTAATACAGACCGTTGCCCGACAGGTATAGCAACCCAGAATCCTGCGCGCTACAAGGCGCTGAATGTCGAACAAAAAGCACTGCGTGTTACCCGATATCACAAGTCAATGTTGATTCACCTGTCGGAATTGCTGTCTTCAGTGGGTCTTGTATCCACTACGGACATCGAGCGCAAACATATCAAGCGACGTATTAATGGTGCGAACATTGTGACTTATGAAGACTTATATCCAACGCTGCAGGCCGACTGTCTTCTTGTAGCAGATACCATCCCTAAGGAATGGAGAGAGCGCTGGCAAATGGCTAGCCCTGCTCGTTGGTAGAAAGGCAGGTATGTATACTGCTGGCAGCAATACGGTTGCTCTGGTTTGTATGTACACCGCGGTGTTGTGCTGCATTCCCTGTTTGTGATTGAAAAGTCATTATCAACAGATGGCATGCCAGCAATGATGAGTATGCCTGTATATTGGTAACGGGATGGAAGCGTAGTCACAAGGGTGCAGCAGTCCGGCCTGTTTCTTGTTAATCTATTATCGCCGGGCCGAAATCGGCTACTGCTATCTATGCTGGATTATTAAATATTTTTATGATCTCTGTCAGGCGATTTTAATAGTGTTTAAGATAGTTGGATACTGCATTCCTGGCTGTTGATGTTTTTTAAATAAGTATCACGGAAAAGATATTAAAAAATATATAGCCATGCAATGTGTTAGGCGTTGATTATTGGTTTTATGTTAGTCCTAACAAGATAGCCTGTTATGCTTATCGTGTTTTTATTAAATAACGTCCCGATCCATGCAAGGTTCGGTGATTTGTTAAATCTTTGTAAAAATGATACACATGGCAATCGCCATGATCTTAATATATTTCTGTTTTACCGCTACAATATAATAGTTTGATATATCCCGGTCCATAACAATTTCATGGCCAGAAACGAGTAAGTCATCTGTCAGATTCGGCCGCTATAATAACAGTTACAGGGATGGAGCGATCAGCATAGTGTCATCGTTTGACGTCAATATGTTGCATCGTATGATTGCTTAATTAAGGAGCTAGCAGATGTCTGCATTACCACATGTTGTATTGCTGGATACCGACGCCACTTGGCCCGGGGAAGTTTTTGCCAATCTTGAACCTGTCAGGATGCAATCTTTCTGTCATGAAAATGCACTGACCGATGCAGTGACGCATGGCGCGTCCATGTTAAAGGTGTTATCCGCCAACCTGAAGGGCACGGTTGGGGTTAGTCTGGGTAAAGTGATTGGACATAGTCGTACAGGATCGCCTCAGGCCTTCGCTCGTGGTCTGGTATGGGCGGCTGAGCTATATCCGGACGTGGTCGTTATTCCATTGGGCCTTATGAAGCCCAATTCGAGTGTCAAGGCGGCACTCGAGATCCTTGCCAATACACACTGCAGAATTTATGCGGCGGTTGGAAAGAATGATCAACTCCAGCAGGATAGTCTGTATCCCGCTGCCTATCCCGAGTGCATCGCCGTAGGGAGTACACAGCAAGGGCAGTTATACCGGGAATGGGAATTCAAGCCCGACCTGATGGTCGACGAGTCGGTGATCAGGGCTACAAAAGCATTGAAGAATATCCAGATGGGTACTGCAACAGCAACAATGCTGGCAGTAGCTGAATATCTGAATCATGAATTTTTCGATGATAAGTTGAATTTTAATACTTACTGATCATTATCTATATTTTTGCGAATAAGTACGGGCAAGTAGACTAGTATAAATCCTGCGAAGGCACCTATCCATAATAGCTGTGAAATCAAAACCCATAGCATGTATTGAGCCGGATCCAGTAGCGGCAGTATTACCCTTGCTGTCGCAGCAGTAATCATCAGCAGGAATATCCAGGCTAGTACCGGAGGCGGCGCATCGACACGTCTACCTGTATGTCCCAGTGATACCCGTGCCATCATGCCGATGGTCATGATACCGATGCCGCCCAGTGCGAAAGCATGCAATGCCAGGAAGGGTGAGCTGGCAAGGAAATACTCGGTGGTCTTGAGTATAAAACCCAGTATTATGAAGGCATAGGCAATAAATAAAACCCACAGCAGGGGTTTGCGCCAGATAGCGCCAATATGCCACAGATACAACCGTAAACCATGCAGAACAGCCAGGGTCAGTGCGAGCAATGAGGCGACAAATCCCGAAGGCTGTATGATGTCGCCGATCATAAAACACAGAAAAATGATCAGGCTGGAGAGATCTAGCCAGCGCCAGTTTTTCAGTGGTGTTGTCAGGCCGCAGCCCTTTTCGATAAAAAAAGGCATAACACGTCGTGCCATCATCAGGATCAGCGCAATGACCAGGTACAACCCTGCATAGATCCCCCAGCGCATACCGTTGTCGAGTATGTCCATCGCACCAAGATAAAAAATAACATTGGCAATCACTAACAACGCTACTTTTGCCAGTAGCCCGGCCTGTTGCCATTGTCTGCTTTTGAAAACCGGCCTGCTTATCGCATACAGTAGCGATATACCAAACAGACAGTCGACAGCAAACATAATGCTCAGACCGTCAGCCAGTGGTATAAATGGTAACAGCCGTGCCAGTGTCCATAACGCAAACAGCAGCAACAGCGGGTAGGCCGTTGCCGTTCTCAGTCCGGTCCAGTTGCTCACCGCCGTTAACAGAAAACCGGCTATCACGGCCATGGCATAACCAAAAATCATTTCGTGTGCATGCCAATACTGGGGCGATAAGTAGTTGATCCCGGCATCATGATGCAACGAATATGCAGACATCCATATAAGGATCGATATCAGTGCATATAAGCTGGCGCCGACAAAGAAGGGCCGGAATCCGAGGCTGAGGAAGGCGCCTGGTCGATTGTTATCGGTATTGTTGACGATGCCCATCGCTGTCCAGATCGCAGGTTAATTTCATTGTTTGCCAGTGTGGTTTGCTTGATTATGCATTATTCAAGGCCATAGGAATTATAAAATGTATGGCATTGGCAGACTTGATACGGGTCAAGTTTGAGCGAAAATATTGACACTCTGTTTTACAGAGTCTATATTTTGCCATATTACTCTGTAAAACAGAGTGTCTATTATCGGGGACGCTTGTTATGGAAAAAAAGAATATTAGCGTAGATGATCAGCTTGAATCGATTCATGCAATGTTGGCTGATGGGCATAAAAGTATTCAGCTTGAACGGCACACATTGCCTTTGTGGGGGGGAGGTATCGCATTTCTTATCGCATTTGCGCACGATATTTCGATCCCTGTATATCAATTCGGCCAATTCTGGGGGAAAAGCTTTCATATCGGATTAATCGCTAGCGTATTACTGGCGATCATCTGGATAGATCATCGTTTAACCAGTGCGGCCCGCGTCATGCGGGATGAATCGATCTCGTTTATACAACGAAAAGTGACATTGACGATCTGGTTATTGTTTGCATTTGCGTTTCTGCTGGACATCTATGCGGGTATATACCTGGGTGGTGGGCACAGGTTGTCCGGTGTTTATCTGGTATTGAGCGGTATTGTCCTGACCATGTTTGGTTTGTATTCAGAGTATTGGTACAGGTGGTCCGGTATTGTGCTGATGCTTCTGGGTGCAGGCGTCATGTTTATGCTACAGCCCGGTAATACCACGCAATTATTGACAGCATCGATATTCCTGAGCGCAGGATTTGCTATAGCCTATCTGCAGCCCTTCGCGACCAGCAAGAAGCGCTGCGCGTTATTATCTGCTGTATGGGTAAGCGCGGCATTGTTACTAAGCGTACTTGCCTATCAGCTGGATTATTATCTGGATATCAGTGCCGATGGAAAGAGCATCATGCCATGGTCCGAGTTTCAGAAACAACAACCCAGCGGAAAGCGGATCGTCAGGCTGTCACCGGGTACCGAAATACCGGTTGATATCAGTGTTACCGGTGATGTTTTTGCAGGCGCATCCTCGGCCAGACTTGGATTAAAGATCGTGAAACAGATCGATGTGGAGTTCGACGATGGCAAGCCTACCGGTACATACAGGATCAACGCCGGCCCCTGGTTGGAACAAAAAGATGCGATGTTTACGCGCAAGCTTGTGCGTGAGACGATCTTGAACAAACCGTGGGGGCCTGAACTGGTACGCAAGCTGGAAATAGGAACACAGAGACGCGTCGGCGGTTTGCTTGGCGAATAGTATGCATTCAGATAAGTCCCTGGATCCGATTCTTCATCAACCCGTGCGGACACGACTGATGGCATTTCTTGCTGGTCGTGGTGAAGCCACCTTCAAGGAACTAAAGGATTTGCTGCATGTAACTGACGGAAATCTCGATGCACATATTCGAAAATTACTTGCTGTAAACTACATAAAAAGCCGCAAGCAGCAAATTAACAGAAGAAGTCAGACTTTTTATTGTTTGACGGAGCAGGGACGACATGAATTTCAATTGTATGTCTCATCATTGCAGGACTTACTATCGATGGAGAAAGATTGATGTCAGGCAGGAGAATTGACCAGTCAATGCAATACCAGCCAATGCTGCCAGACAGTGTGATCCGTGACTTGCAGAATCATGGATATGCGCCGGAGTCAGCGGAGTACCTTATCAGCGCTGATATCCTCGCCGATGGAAATTTCGGTGATTCCTGGATGCTGTTAATCGGCGTAAAGCTTGTTATTACGGATGGGCAGCGGGTTATCGAGCAACTGAGTCTGTCCGATATCAAACGTGTATATATTGAGGAATTGTTTGCCAGTGCCTGTCTGAAAGCGGAGTGCAGGGAGGGTGATAAATGCCTGCTTCGCTATACAAAATCAAGGGCCAGTGATTTTGCCAATTTTTGTCGCGTACTGAACGAGAGAATTGCCACGGGTGAAAATGTAGCAGTCAGGGAGGAAGCAAACACTGTCTGTAGCCAATGCGGATATCCAATAGCTGAGAAGGACGGTGTGTGCCCAAAGTGCGTTCCGAATTGGTCAGTGCTTAAGCGTTTATTGGGGCTGATGCAGCCATATAAAAGCCGATTATATCTGGTGGTAATCTGTACCTTCATTGCCGTTGCGGCGCAGATGATACCGCCCTATATTACCAAAAGAATCGTCGATGATGTGATTATCGTCAAAGATGCCTCTGCACTATCGTTATTGATTGGAATTATGCTGCTTGCCGGTATTGTATATTTATCGGCGCGCTGGATTATAGGGGCAACGTCTGCCTGGTTAAGTGCGCGCTTGATATCGGATTTGAGGGCTAGACTGCACCTGCATCTGCAGAAGTTGCAATTGTCCTACTTTAACAAACGCTCTTCAGGGGATATTGTTGCGCGCGTGATGCAGGACACCACCGAGCTGCAACAATTTCTTATTGAAGGACTTCCATTTCTGTTGGTCAATGGTTTCTCCTTTATCGTAATCTCGGTCATTTTACTGTCGTTGGATAGTGGTCTGGCGTTGATAGCTTTTTTTCCCGTGCCGTTCCTGATTGTCGGTGTGCATTGGGTGTGGCAGCGGCTGCGCCCACTGCTGTACAAGCGCGGTCGTTACCGTGGCGAAATCACGTCAATTCTGGCCGAATCTGTACGTGGTGTGCGCGCTGTCAAGGCGGCCGGATTCGAGCAGGCCAGAGCAGATCATTTTAATGAATACAATGAAAAATTCTTTCATTCCCTCAGGCGGATCATGACCGGGTTTGTCGGTTTCTCCGAGGGTAGCTATTGGTTAATGTCGGTGGGTGTGGCGGTCATATGGCTGTTCGCGAGTATACGCCTGACGGGCGCAGACGACAATCTGAGTCTGGGTGATTTGCTGGCATTTGTAGGTTATATATGGCTATTTTATGCGCCATTGCAGTGGTTTGGTGTGATCATGAACTGGATGAATAATGCATTCGCAGGCGCCGAGAGAATATTTTCAATCCTCGATACCGAGCCCGAAATGTATGATCGTGCTGACAGTATTCAACAGCCGCATATTAAAGGTGAGATAGAGTTCAGGAACGTGCACTTCAGCTACGAAAAGGGGAAGGAGATACTTAAGGGGCTAGACTTCCATATTCGTGAAGGCGAAATGATCGGCCTGGTTGGTAAGTCGGGCATGGGCAAAAGCACGATGATCAACCTGATCTGTCGTTTCTACCAGCCCGATAGTGGACAGATCCTGCTCGATGGTGAAGCGTTGGATCGTTACAGGCTTAGGGACCTGCGCCATGCCATCGGTATTGTCATGCAGGATCCGTTTATATTTTATGGCTCTATCAGGGAAAATATTGCCTATGGTAGGCCGAATGCGAGTATCGATCAGGTTATCGATGCTGCGCGTGCGGCGCATGCGCATGAATTTATTCTGGATAAGGAATTTGCTTACGATACGATAATTGGTGAAAACGGGGTTGAGTTGTCCGGTGGAGAAAGGCAGCGAATCACGATCGCGCGTGCCATTCTGCAAGATCCCGCGATCCTTATACTCGATGAGGCAACTAGCCTGGTAGACAGCGAGACCGAACAAAGCATACAGTCAGCCATCGATGCACTGGTAAAAAATCGAACCACGATCGCCATCGCTCATCGTTTAGGGACGCTACGCAACGCAGACCGCCTGCTGGTGGTGGATGATGGCGAAATCGTTGAGCAGGGGACGCATGATCAGCTTTTGCAGTCAAAAGGGATATATGCACGTCTGGTCAAGGTGCAGTCGGAATTAAATGAGCTGAGTGCAAAGGCGCATATTGCATAAAGGAGCGGGTGAGCGATGAGTGCGATAGATAATCAAAAAATTTACTTGTCGAGGAAAGATGATCAGCTTTATTTGCGATTTGATGGAGATCATGAGTCTGTTCCGGTAAGTGCATTGCTGGCTGCACCCTTGTCGGAGGACAGAAAAATAATATCCATCGTACATAAAAAGGACAGGAAGGAGCTGGTATTATTGAAGACACTGGACAGACTTGATGAATCAGGCAGGAAGCTCCTGCGTGATGAAATACAAAGACGCTATTTCCTGCCGCAAATAGAAAAAATAAATGATGTCAATATACACCTGGGGGATTATTACTGGGATGTTATAACAGACAGGGGGTCAAGGAAATTTCTATTACGTTCGCCGGCCATTAATATGCGTTGGGTTGGCAGTAAGCGGATCATACTGTGCGATTCCGATGGTATTCATTATGATCTTGATGATTTCGATTCGCTCGACAAGGATAGTCGCAAATTGCTCGAGCGTATATTATAGGTTTAATGAAATTATAGTTGTTCAAGCCCAGCCCGGCATATCACAAAATAGATTTATACTTGACCTGACTATATTGTTCGGATTTAAAGGTCGCATAAACTCTATAGCAGTCTTTCAGGAATAGTTGTTGAACAGGCTCACAGCCAAAAGCGGCCGTTCCTTCGGACCGTCATCCCCGAATGACTTTGTCGGGGATCCAGGAACATTTGGGGTCAGAGTAAAAACTCTTTTAGATCTCCATCCCCAGGCAACGACGATCGTTGTTCGCTAAATAATTGCGTATGGTATCCTTTCCATTCTTAGTCCTTTCTGGATTCCCGCCTGCGCGGGAATGACATTAGGGGGTGGCGCTATGCTTATCCGCCTGCTTTGGGTCGCTATTTGCCTGACAATTCACCTTAGATTGGCTTTATAGATGATTGCTATCGGCCAAATGCTGTCACTCAGGACACCTGCTATTCCTGAAAAGCGGGCATTGGCGTGCGAGCTTGATAGCGCGTTTACGCGTGCGCCTGGGGCGACTTGTTGTGTGATACATTGCTCAGAATGAAATTTTCAATTTTCTGCTTTCGTTAACATGCACTGAGTAGTTCGCACAATATGAATGATTCCTGAGTTTGTTACTGAGCTGGCATTTGCATCAATTCAGATACCTCAAGTGAACCGCCAATTTCAAGAAAAGGACAGGCCTGTGCAATCGATAGTGCGGCCTCCATAGAATCTGCTTTAATTATCGAAAACCCGGACATTGCGCTACTTCCTCCTTCTCTTGTAGTTCCATCGGGGCTTACTGTATTTGTATCCTTTAATGGCATTGTTGGAATGACAACCGAGTCACCGAGTGATGATAGCCATTCCATATATTTCGAAAAATGCTTGTTAGCTTCCTCCGGGTTGGATGGATGATTGCCGCCCAGATAAACAAATACGAATTGTGTCATTTTAATTTCCTCATTGAATAAAATTTCGCTCAATCTTTA
Source organism: uncultured Gammaproteobacteria bacterium (assembly GCA_947258655.1). Classification (GTDB taxonomy): domain Bacteria; phylum Pseudomonadota; class Gammaproteobacteria; order JAADHQ01; family JAADHQ01; genus JAADHQ01. The sequence goes on from CAMYJD010000006.1 coordinate 31,198, forward strand.
CGCCACACGTTTCCGTAAAACAACTATTCATTTGCGAACGGATCATCAGCAAGCAGGATGCTAAGATATGGCGCATAAGTTAATACGGCACCTTGCATAATCCCCAGGTCATTGAACGCATTCTCTATTTGCATAAAATACGAATCATTTTGCGGTTCTGTTTTTAGTGCTTCCAGAGCAGCGAGTAAAGGTTTGATTTCTTCCTTATCCATATACTTTTCCAGTAATTGGATACTCTCCTCGACCCTCGTAGGGTTAACGTTTTGCCCTTTGTTTTTTAACCGGTTATGGCCAAACTCCTTGAATTCTGGCGGCTCTTCATAAATGTTCGCGGCGAGTCCGGCGGATTGAGAGGCTACATTAACTCCAGCTAATGCATTGTTTTCCTCATGCACTCGTTGCTTCAACATATCAATAAAGGTGTTAAATTGTTCTGCATTTGGTTTATTTAAAAATAGCGATAGCACTGGCCCGGATTTGGTATGGCTATGAAACTCCAGATATGACCTGTTAGCGACAGGGTCAGGGTTTAAAGTTGATAGGCCAATAGTCAGCTTTTCCTCCTTGAATATTCTTTTTATTCGTACATTGACAATATCACCTTCTAGCTCAAATTCTCTAGTGCCTTTTAAAAAATTTTTCTGTATAAGCTTCATAGTCATAGTAGTGTGATTGTTAGCCTAAATGGCGGGTTTAATGGATTTGATTTTTGCAAAAAAACTGTGGTTCTGATATTAAACTATAATCTTATATCTTTCATGATATTTATATTGTGGGATGTATGCTGTATTGAGGTGCAGTGCCTCTCGTGCCCAACCCTGAAATACTTCTGCTAAGCTCCCTGTCTCATGCGTGTAATAATGCATGTAGTACTGGAACAGTTCCTTATAGCCTTTTCAGCATACTTTTCAGTGATTCGACAAACCGTTGATAGCTGCCCGTGGGCTTTACATTTTTTACACAACTCAACGCGAAACGCTCCCTGCGATCAGACATCCAGTCCTGTTTGTAAGTATCGTTACCCGTCAGAAAGTCGATCTCCTCCACCTTGTCAGTATCGATCACGTACTCCATCAGGAAACTGGTGAGTATTGACCCCGGTGAATATTTCTTCCACGTCTCGTCATACGCTAGCCTGAATATACTTGCTTTAGCGTGAAGCACAAACCACAGCTGTGCCGCGATAGGACTCCCATCGACATAAAGAATCGCAAGCCTAGACCAACCCGACCTCGAAAAACCCGCCACAATGCCATCCATAAACTTTACATACTGTTCATTCGCTTTCCAGCTAGCCCTGTAGACCGCATAGTAATCTGACATGGCCTGTGGCACTTCGTCTCCAGTAAACAGACGAATTTCGTAACTGTGTTCACGATCAAGTTTACGCTTCTTCCGGGATATTGTATTGCGCAACTGGGCAGGACGAGTCGCCATATAGTCCTCATATGACTGCCCCTGCACACGAAAAATCCAGTTATACAACCGAAAAAATTGCTCACAGCTAAATCCGGCCGTTTCCATGGTCCGTTGCAAGCCGACTATTTTACTGTCATCGTCAGCAACCGGCTCCAATAGCAATGAATGAAGCGGTAACTGCCTCAAACCCTCGCCCAGGCAAGCGAGTGTCCGCTGCTGATCATCGTCAGCAAGCAGCAGGCTGTAATGTGTGGTGTATCGGTGCTTGAGGGACTGCCAGGCATTCCCGTCGCTCTTCATCAGAGGCAGGATTGCCAGCACTTTATTCCCTGCTACTACGCAGGCCAGTACCATAGTGTGATCATCATCAAGTGCAGAGGTCAAATTCTCAAACCACGGGCGGGAGAAAAAGATGCTGTCTTTCTCTCCCTGCTCAAACAGTGCATTTGCGCTTTCTGGTAGTTGCTCCCAGCAGGTGTAACATACAAATTTCATTAATAAGCTCGACTGCAGCGGCGATACTGACAGCAGTTGTATAAACGAGATCCCTTGTCTCGTTATACATTACTAGCGAGACCTCGTATCAATGTTATTTTCTATTGTATTTCAAAAATATAAACGATTTCTGTCGCATTATACATCCCGAAAAGCGTGACAGGTCAAGATTATGAATTTTATATGGAAATCTGTAAAGGACAGCAACTAAGCGCATAAGTCGAACGTCTGCAAAGGATCGTAAGTACTCATTCAACTATTAGATTTATAAGTCTCAGAACGGCCAGAAGCAGCGGTTGCTTCCGACCGTCATCCTCGACTAAAGCATTCGGGGATGACGGTCAGTGTCCGCTTCGGGTTGTGACTCCGGCCTGACAGCCCCATTGCCATAAATGTCCGCTTTTTGGATTTTTGACATATTGACTGTCAAGTTATATCGAACCTGCTTTATAAATCGGTCAGATAGTGTGTCTGAATTTATACATATAAAACCGCTCTCAGCTGGCTTTACAATATGTTTAAATATGCGCAAGCCCCTCGATTAAAACAGGAGGGGACCAGGATGGTCAGCGCGTTTTCCCGATATTTTCTATCAAGGCCTTTTCATACTCCTGTACGGCCTTGTCCGACTGACCGGTATTCTTGAGCAGATCACCGAGGCGCATATAGGCCGCATTGCGGATGGTCTGATTGTCTGTCTTGTCCAGAATTCTCCGGAACAGCTCTATCGCCAGCTCGGGTTCCTTGCGTTTTTTGTGTATTTCCTCGATTTCATGCATCTGATGAATAGCGGCCTTTTCGGGATTATCCGCCATCGAATGGACTGCATCCACTACGTTGATGAAGTCCTGCATCAGACCAAGAAAATTTCGCATTCGTTCTACCTGTTCGCTGCTTCCTGCTGCAGGAGCTGCAGAAACCTGCAGTGGCACCAGCGGTAAGATGAATAATAATATGGCTGCAATCCGAATATATGCATTATTGTGTAATTTTTTCATTCTCATACTCCTGTTACGTGATCGTTATAGATTGGTAGGGTTTCTGAATCTTTGTGTGCCGGTCTTGTTTATCTGTTTCCGCCGGATTCAGGCTGTCTGGAACAGATATATCCATCAGCCCGGGTATTTTCTCCAGCTCAGACAGGTCAGGGCTGTCTGTGTCCATGCTGAGGGTAATGCCGGCAGCGGATAAAAGACTGATTGACGGTGATACCTGGTTGTCATAAAACACTGCATTACGGTGTATATTCGACACAAATAAAACAACTGCAGCCAGGCCCATGGCAGCGGCGAAACCGACTTTGCCGACGCCTGACCAGCCAACACGTAAGCCTTTATGACTTGCTCGTGCAGGATCCACTGTCACTCGTGTCGGTGCCTGGATACTGCGATATTCCCGAATGAGATGTTGAATGTCTGTCGATTGTCTAGTCATAATACTGGCCTTCCAGTGTGTTGATCTGTTTTTGTGCCTTGTGCAGCAAGGCCTTTACCGTGCCAGGACGGCATTTCATGATCGTCGCCGTTTCTGCAATCGAGAAGCCTTCAAAGATCCTCAGCATGACAACCTCGTATTGTCGTTTGGGTAACCTTGCAAGCAATTCCCTGATCTCAATTAGATAATGCAAAGTCTCGGTATCACTATTATCGCTAACATTTTGCAACTCGTTCATGTGTTCACTGCTGGCTATACTGTCCCGTTTAGACTTCCTGTTGAATTCCTGGCATACGAGTTTCATCGTTCTGTACAGCCATGTGAACGGTGCCGATTGAAAGCGGAACTTCTTCAAGCCGCGGTATGCCCGCAGAAACACCTCCTGGGTAACATCCATGGCATCCTGTTGTTGATAAAGATTCATACAGGCAAGGCGGTATATCCTGTCCTGGTAACGACGGGCAAGTTCTGAAAATGCTGTGTCGTCACCCTTGCGGAACGCACTGACGAGTTCCGAATCTGAAATATCATCCATAAACATGCCTGCTAACCTGTTATTCTATTAGTGCATGGCCAGCGGGAAAGGTTTACTACCGGTCCAGTTAGTCCATTGATTGTGTGTGGCATTGTAGTCTGGTGCAGACCCGGGTGATTAGCATCTGCCGCGTTATTTCCAATCGCTATGACTTGTTGGTCATTATATGAGTCAGCCTTATTTTTTTGTATATTTATCAATAAGTAACATGATAAAATAGTTGCAAATCATGCTAAAGTCCTCGCTACTTAAGTCGATATAACATGTATTCGCCTGTTTAACTAATGATGGACATGGTTTTTCCGCGCTGTTTTATTGTCGATACCGCAGGTTATAGAAAAGAATATTCTCAGATGTTTAATAAGATATGGATTCGTAGACCATGAAAATCCTGATAGTCGATGACAGTACCTTCATCCAGAAACAGATCCGTAAGATCGTCCTGGCAAAGTATCCCGATAGTGAAATTGTGCTGGCTGGCAATACCAATGCAGCGCGGGAAACCTTTGCAGATAATGAATTCGACTTTATCACGATTGATTACAATATGCCCGGTGAAAACGGCGGTGTTTTACTGGGTGATGCGATCATGCGCTATCCGCATGCGAAAATTGCCCTGCTGACAGCCAATAAACAGGCTGCGATTCGTGAAAAGGTCGAAAAGACGGGCGCTAGTTTTATTCCCAAGCCTGATTTTCGTGATGACCTGATTCAGTTTCTGGAGCCTTAACATGGATTTGAATGAAACACAGGTCGATTTTGTCAAGGAAATCTTCAACACGGGTCTGGGTGAGGCCGCAGTAGAGCTGAGCGAACTGGTCGAGGATGAAGTCCTGTTATCCGTTCCACAATTTAGTCTGATCCCCAGTGAGGAACTGACAAAGCATGTGGCGGTCGGTGAGAAAGACGTTGTTACCACAGTCACGATGGAATTGATCGGTGATATGTCAGGAAATGGGATGCTGATTTTTCCCGCTGCGAACAGCCTCGATCTGGTGCGCACCATCGTCGAGGAAAGTGCCGGGCCTGAAAACCTGACCGACCTTGAAGAAGAGGCGCTGTCCGAGATTGCCGGCATTATCCTGAATCATATGGTTACAACGTTTTCCAGTTTCCTGAATATTAATGTCAAGACCGGTATGCCGCGATGTCACCAGGACACCCTGAGGCGGATTATGCAGGAATCGTATTTTATCGATGGCATGATCATGTTTATCGGCATGAGTTTTGAAGTGAAAAGCCTGAATCTTGCAGGTGATATTCTGTTTTTACAGAACGTCGATACTACAGAGAAGTTCTTGTCACAAGTGGTCGCCGCTCTTGAAGAGTATGACCTGGACTAAATGGTGCAGGGATGCCGGATGATGCTTACAATAGCCGAATCATTGAAAATGCCTTTATCGACAGTGATCTCGGTATCATCCTTATCAATGAAAACAAGCAAATAACCTTCGTCAATAAATGGATGGAATCGACATCACTCTGCAGTGGTGATGACCTGCTTGGCAAAACATTGGCAGAAGCATTTGATGGTCAATTAAGCCCCCGACTTATCCGTGCCGTTGATAGTGCCATCGATAATGGCAGAAATTCAGTTCTTTCGCAAAAACTCAACAAATCACCATTCCCATTGTACAAGGGTGATGGTGAGCGTCAGTTGGGGCAGAAGCTACAGCAATTAATCTATGTTAAAACCATTAGTGATGCATATGATAACAATTATTGCATGGTTGAAATCTTTGATGTAACCGAGGCTGTGCGCAGGGAAAAATCGCTGATAGAGCTTGGAGAGAAATCCAGGTTGGCAGCAGAGCAATTGAGTATTGAAGAGGCAAAAATGCGTGCCATTCTCAATAGTGCAAAAGACTGCATCATTACTCTGGACGAAAACGGGATCATTCAGACGCTGAATGAATATACTGAAACGGTATTCCAGTGCAAGAAAGAACAGTTGTATGATAAAAGCATGGCGACCATTCTGTCACCGGATATGCCTGCAGGCTTGTCGCGTTTTACCGATATGTCCGGGTTGCTTGAATACACGTCAAAACTTAGCGAAGCAGTCGAGTTAAAGGCTGTACGCTGTGTCGATGAAGTCATAGACATCGACCTTACAGTCAGCAGAATACGTACTGAAGAAGAAAACAGCTACGTCGCGATCATTCGCGACATTACGGAACGCAAGAAGGCCGAAGCTCGACTGCATTACCTGGCTAAATATGATCCGCTAACAGGTCTCGCAAATCGGGCACTTTTCCATGAGAGACTGGAGCATGCAATCCAGGTGGCCAAGCGGGAAAATCAAATATTTCCGGTTTTGTTTCTGGATATTGACAGGTTCAAAAACCTGAACGATACATTGGGACATGATACCGGTGATGCTATTCTGAAAGTGGTGTCCAGGCGCATAAAGGGAAGTCTGCGTGAAGTCGACACCGTTTGTAGAATGGGTGGTGATGAATTTGTAATAATTATCGAAACGATACATTCAGTGAATGAAGTCAGCAGGATAGCCGAGAAGATAATTGAAAATATATCCAAACCGATCAGGATTGAGCACAACGAGTTGTTTGTTACCGTGAGCATCGGCATTGCGATCTATCCGGATGACGGAGATGACTATACAGCCATCTTCAAGAATGCGGATCTGGCGATGTATGAAGCAAAAGATGAGGGTCGCAATAATTTCCAGTTTTTCTCGCAGGCGATGAATGAGCGCATTCAACGTCGCATGTCGATGGAGTCTGACCTGCGTAAGGCTATAGCCGAAAACCAGTTTGTTCTCTATTATCAGCCCCAGGTTGATATCAATAAGAGGTGTATCAATAGTTGTGAGGCACTGATTCGCTGGATACACCCGGACAAGGGAAATATCCCTCCATTTGAATTTATTCCGCTTGCTGAGGAATCGGGCCTGATATGGGATATAGGTAAATATGTTGTCGAGCAGGCCTGCAGGTTTGTCAGCGAAATAACAGGCAGAGGCTGGCATGACTTTGTCATGGCGATCAATATCTCACCAAGGCAGTTCCAGCATCCGGATTTTATGTCATTCATAACAGCTGCTTGTGAAAAATATAATATTAGCACTGCCAATATAGAGCTTGAGATTACCGAAGGCCTGTTGATGGATAATACCGAGCATAGTGTGACGATGCTGAGGCGCCTGTCTGATGCCGGATTTAAGATCTCAATCGATGATTTTGGTACCGGTTATTCATCGCTGGCCTATTTGCGTAAATTTCCACTGGACACTCTCAAGATCGATCGTTCATTTGTTATTGATTTACCGGAGAACCCGGATGCGATTGCGGTATCACGTGCAATTATAGGGCTTGCGCATAGTCTGCGCTTGCATGTCGTTGCAGAAGGTGTGGAAACGCAGGAGCAAATGGACTTTTTAAGTGTCGAGGGTTGTGAGTATATACAGGGTTATCTGGTCAGCAAACCAATACCGTCTTCTGATTTCATGGCCTGGCTGGAAGCCTATGCTTGTGATGCAATCGGATCTGAATGAATGTTATCAGGCGTGCTACACGCATAAACCCATATGTATAGCTGATTAAACAATTTCGGTATGAAGTAGGGGTGCTTGAATAAAATACATATCTGTTTTTCCTGGTGCCTTCGTGGTAAGTAATAACAAGCATAAAACATATTCAATGTGTACGATTATGTTCAAACCAATACACATAATAAAAAGGCCCGCATTTGCGGGCCTCTTTGCCAAAAGGGACTGAGGCGGGCTTTGCCCGCATTTCCATCCCTTTGCTCTTTTAACTTGTATCTTTTCCCTGCCGTTTCACCATCCCGGCGGCAACTTCTCATTAATAATGATGCGTTTGCTTTCGGAAGTAATATAACCACCTTTCTGCAGATCCTTCATGATCCGACTGACCATTTCGCGTGACGAGCCGATCATCCTGGCAATGTCCTGATGGGTCAGTTTCTGGTTAATGACCTGCTTGCCATCGATATCGTCGGCCATGTCCAGCAAGGTCCGGGCGACGCGTCCATAGACGTCCATCAAGGCCAGGTTGCGGACACTGTCGGTCAGGCGCCGGATCGTGCGGGTCAGTTCCGATACCAGTTTGCGCGCCATTTCCGGGTGTGCATCCATGGCCATATCGAAGTCTTCCTTGGAAATGATCGAAAACTTGCAGGGTTCCATGGTCATGATCGACGCTGAGCGTGGGGCACTGTCGAGGATCGATAATTCACCGAAATAATCGCCCGGTCTCATGATCTTCAGAATGACTTCCTTGCCGTCTTCGTTGCTGAGATAGACCTTGACCTTGCCGCTCTGGATGATATACATCGAGTTGGTGTCATCGCCTTCATTGATGATAATGGCGTTCTTGGGATAGCTTTTGCTTGCGGCATGCGATGCAATGGTCTGTAATTCCCCTTCTTCGAGGTCGGCAAACAGTGGTATTGTTTTCAGAATCTGTTCCATAGGGTATTTTTCTTTTATTGCATGGTGTATTGGCGCTAGAATTCAGATAAGCGTTGCCTGTAATTTAATTCCTTCATCAGGGTTTGGGCACAGTAACGGGAATGATCGTGGATATCGAGTATCGCTACTGATCATCGGGCTCCTGGTGTGTGGTCTCCCCTGATGGGGATGTTTATTTATATATAATATAGTATACGGAACACCATTTGCGATATTCAAGGCTTAAAAAGACAATATTGCTGTTTATGGTCACGATAATCGTGGCCAGCGGCCTGTCCCTGTTGCCTGTTGTGCATGATAGCGAGGAGGATCTGGGCCTGTCGTGGCTGTTCCATGCCCGTGGTCTCAGATCGGCCCCTGATTCTGTTATTGTTATCAGTATCGATAAATCTTCATCCCGGCACTTCAATTTGCCCAATCTGGCGAGAAAATGGCCGCGTGACCTGCATGCCCGTCTGATCGACAGGCTGAACAAGGCCGGGGCCAGGGTTGTTGCCTTCGATGTGCACTTCAAGGACGCCAAGGACCGGCAGCAGGACCTCAAACTGGCCGAGGCGATCGGCGCATCCGCCAATGTGGTGTTGTTCAGTTTTTTGCAGAAGCAGGTCGTCGAGGCGCGTGATATCCAGGGGCGGGAGTCACGCCTTGTTGTCGATGAGCTGGTGCCTCCGATAAGCGTTATCGCCGATGCGGCGGTCGCCCTTGCACCCAATCCCCTCCCCAAGGTGCCGGTCAAGGTCAGTCAGTTCTGGAAATTTGTTCCCGAAGCCGGTGATGCGCCTACATTGCCGGTGCTCGCGTACCAGCTTTACCTGCTGGAGTATTTGCCATCATTCATCGATATGCTGTCGACATTAACAGATATGCAGCTGATGCAATATGAGCCGGAGCGAATAGGTAGCAACAACCGGCTTCCGGTATTGATGACAGCATTGCATGAATTGTTCGTGCAGCAACCGGATTTGAGACAAAGGATGCGAGAACGTATCGCCGTAGTCGACGTCACAGCAGATGTCAGGCGTAACCTGAACAATCTACTCGCATTGTACGCCGGGCCGCCATCGCAATATATCAGCTACTATGGGCCGGCACGCAGTGTCAGGACAATTCCATTTTATCAGGTGCTGGAGTCCGACCAATACCTGGAAGGCCTGCGCGATAAACTCGTATTCATCGGTTTCTCCGAGCACCGGCAATGGGAACAGCAGGACGGTTTCTATAGTGTGTTTTCAAATGAAGAGGGCCTGGATATCAGTGGTGTCGAGATTACTGCCGCTGCGGCAGCGAATTTGCTCGAAGGTGTATCGGTACGACCGATGACGCTGGGCATGCACTTTCTGGTCATACTGCTGGTCTCGATTATGCTGGCAATAATATATCTGCGTAGTCGCGGTGTGTGGCTACCGCTTGCGCTGTTTGGCGTGGCCGGCCTGTATTTCCTGCTCGCATGGCAGTTGTTCGCATATAACGGCCTGTGGCTACCCCTGGTCGTGCCCTTACTGATCCAGTTGCCTGTGGTGCTGTTATTGGGAATGACCTGGAACTATCAGGAACTGAACCGTGAGCGCAAAAACATACAACGCGCCTTTGGTTATTATCTGCCGGAAACAGAAGTTAATCGCCTTGCACGTGATATCACCTCCCATGATCTCGGTGGACAATTGATGCATGGAACATGCCTGTCTACCGATGCCCAGCAATACACGACCCTGTCCGAGAAAATGACACCACAACAACTGACGACATTCATGAATGAATATTATGAATCCATCTTCACGCCGGTGCGTCAACATGCGGGCATAATTTCCGATGTCGTTGGTGACAGCGTCATGGCGTTATGGGCCAGTCCGGCTGAAAACCTGCAACAACGTGAACAGGCCGTAAAGGCCGCAATCGCGATAGTCGACAGTGTTGCTGTTTTCAATCAACAGCATCCGGGCAATGAGCTGCCGACGCGTATCGGCCTGCATTATGGCGTTATGGTGATCGGTAATGTCGGTGCGGTTGATCATTATGAATACCGTGCCGTGGGTGATATCGTCAATACCACATCCCGCATCGAGGGCATGAGTAAATACCTCGGGGTGCGATTGCTGGCGAGTGCCGATGTGCTTGAAGGTTTGGAGGATTTTGATAGCCGCTTTGTCGGACGTTTTATACTCAAGGGTAAAACTGTCGGTCTGCCATTGTTTGAGATTGGTGCTCAACACATAGCCACGCGTGCTGAGCGGACGCAATTGTGGCAACAGTTCGCCGCTGCGCTCGCATTGTTTCAGCAAGGCCTATGGACAGAAGCCGGTGCGGCCTTTGAGCAGATACTGCAAACCTATCCACACGACGGACCCTCCAGTTTCTATCGCCATTACTGTGAGCAAAATCGCTTTCAGCCGCCAGAAAATTGGCAGGGTGTTATTCATATGCAAGATAAATGATCTTCTCGATACGTTAAAAGCAGCTTTATAAAGCATGCCATAGCATATTGCCGCACCGGCGGATGTGAACTAATCACCTTTTGCCTGTTAAAAAAAGCGATTGAATGCATATTTTTATGGCAGTACAATCGTTGTCAATAATAAAATCTTGTCGCAATTAATAATAAAGAGTGTTGCGGCATTAACCAGATTGGCGGTATTGCCAGGAATCTGGGGCTGGGGTGAGAAAATATGCACGTAGTGAAGCGCACTATGACAGTTTGTCTGGAGAGGGGATTTTCTGAGGCTTGCAGGCTTTTGGTGTCCCTGTTCGTGCTCCTGTTTTCATCATCCAGTTACGCTACCTGTACTGACTGGATTGCCCGGGTGGTGTCCATCCAGGGCAATGTCGATGTACGTGTTGTAAACACGGCGCAATGGAAGCCGGTTGAATTGCAGCAGGTATATTGTAGCGGCGACACGCTACGTGTACAGGCCAACAGCCGCGCCGCACTGGAACTGCATAACGATACGATCCTGCGCCTGAACCAGAACTCGACACTGGTATTGTCCGGCCCCAAAAAGGAGGCCTCCTGGCTCGATCTGCTCAAAGGCTCATTGCATTCGATCAGTCGTGTCCCGCGCTCCCTGAAAATCGAGACACCGTTCGTCAATGCGGCCGTCGAAGGCACAGAGTTTCTGGTCCAGGTCGATAGCGACAACACCCTGGTCGGTGTGATCGAAGGCAAGGTTGCAGTTGCCAATGAATTCGGACGTATCCTGCTGGCGAAAGACCAGTCGGCCATTACCTATAAGGGTAAGGCGCCGGTGCTGCGCCTGGATATTCGTCCCGCCGACAGTGTGCAATGGTCACTGTATTACCCATCCCTGAATGTCGTCGCGCTTAAGCCGGCCGAAGACCTGCTGCGGGTTGGTCAGGTCGATGCCGCCAGGTCATTATTGCAACAGCAAAGCGGTGCCGAGGCACTGGCACTGCGCAGTATTATCGCGATTGCCGGAAACAACAAGGATGCGGCGCTGCAGCTCGCCGAACAGGCCATCCAGGCAGATACATCCTCGGCTGTCACGCATCTGGCGCATTCCTATGCGCTGCAGGCGCGCTTCGATCTGCCTGCGGCAATGAAAGCAGCAGAACAGGCCATCAAGCAGGATACAAAGGATGCCATCGCCTGGGCCAGGCTGGCCGAATTGCATCTGTCACTTGAAGAGCTGGATAAAGGCCTGGCCGCGGCAGGACGTGCAGTTGAACTTGATCCTCAACTGGCACGTACCCAAACCATGCTCGGATTTGCCTACCTGTTGCAATACAGTACAGCCGAGGCCAAAGCCGCCTTCAAGCGCTCCATTGAACTGGACTCTGCCGATCCGCTTGCACGTCTCGGTAATGGTCTGGCAACTATCCGCGAAGGGAATCTGGTCCAGGGTCGGCGCGAGATAGAAATTGCTGCGAGCCTGGACGCCAATAATTCACAGATACGCAGTTACCTGGGTAAGGCCTATCTGGAGGAAAAGCGTAACCGACTTGCCGCAGAACAGTTCGCCCTGGCCAAGGAGATGGACCCGAAGGATCCAACGCCATGGTTATATAGTGCACTTCTGAAGCACACGCAGAACAGGCCTGTAGACGCCCTGCGTGAACTGGAACATTCAATCAGACTGAATAACAACCGCGCGGTCTATCGTTCCAGTTTGTTGCTGGATAGTGATCAGGCTACACGTGGTGCAGGTCTTGGGCGTATCTATCAGGATCTGGGCTTTGAGCAGCTTGCCTTGAATGAGGCGACGAAGTCGCTGGCCGCCGATCAGGCCAATGCCTCGGCGCATCGTTTACTGGCCGATGCCTATCTGTCCAGAACACAGCATGAAATCGCGCGTGTCAGTGAACTGTTGCAGGCGCAAATGTTGCAGCCGATCAACACGACTCCACTGCAACCACAAATGAGTGAAAGTACGCTGACGTTGCTGAATAATCTTGGTACCGATAGCACCGGATTTAACGAATACAGCTCGTTGTTCATGCGTAACCAGGCCAGGGTTGGAACAAATGTTTTATCTGCCGGTAATAACACATTCGGCGGTGAATTCATTGTATCGGGTGTGATGGACAAGTTTTCGATCAGTGCCGCCAAGTACAGTTATGAAACCGATGGCTTTCACGCGAATAACGAAGATGACCAGCTGCTGGAAAATGTTTTCCTGCAGTATGCCGCAACACCCAGCACTAGTTTGTTGTTCGAGATCAGTAATAATGACCGTGAGTATGGTGATCTGCTGAGATTTGATCCAGCTAATTTTTCCCGGACCTTGAATAATATTCGTGATGTCAGCCGGAGAAGAGTGGGTCTGACCCACAGATTTTCTCCGCGATCCATGCTGTTGTTGACTGCAATGAAGGAGGACCGGTTTCAGCAAAGATTGCAGGGCGCTGGATTTTTAACCATCAGAGATGATACGGATTTTGATTCAGTGGCCAAGGAGATGAGGTATATTGTTGATGAGGACCTATGGGATTTAACATTTGGCTATTCATATAACAAATCAACTTCATCAGGCATACAGCGCAGACCTTTTAGTCCTCCAAGATCTGTGTCAAATCGCCTTAGCAACAGTACAGTTTATGCCTATTTGTACCCCGTATTGGATGATATGCGCGTAACTGTCGGAATGACGCGGGATCATTTTAAGTCAACGAGTGGTAATCGCGATAATAAGGCTAATTCGAAAAAATTTGGCCTGGAGCTGGATCTGAATTCTGATGCTGTTTTCCGCCTGGGCTATTTTGAGACATTTACGCGTCCGATTTTGAATAATCAAACACTCGAGCCTACATCTGTTTCAGGTTTTAACCAGTTTTACGATGATGCAAACGGTACTCGGGCAAAAAACCGCGCTGTTGCGCTGGATTATCGCTTAAGTGACAAGCTCAAGTCAGGTGTTGAAATTAGAGAACGCGATTTACGTGTTCCATTTGCGCTTAATGGGCCGATCCCAACCACGGGCATTGCTGACTGGAATAGTGCTTCATCAAGCATGTATGCATATTGGTTGCCGCGAAATGATCTGGCGGTCAATATTGGTATTAACCAGGAAAAGCTTGACCGCGACCGGTCTTTAACGACAAATGTAAGGCTGCTTAATAGCACGATATACCGTCTTCCTATTGGTATTAACTGGTTCCATGATTCAGGCTGGATTGGGCGGGCCAAGTTGACTTATGTAAAACAGAAAGCTCAATTCATTGATATTTTTACTAATGGTGTCAGTTCGGGGCGCGATAATTTTGTCGTAGTCGATGCTGATATCGAATACCGCTTTCGTAATGGAATGGGTAGTTTTAGTTTGGGTGCCTTGAATCTGTTTGACGAGAGCTTTAATTATCAAGATGCCGATGAAAACCGGCAGTTATTTTCTCCAGGAAGAGTTGCATTTATGCGTTTGAACTTGTTGTTTTAATATTAATCAAAATTAATTGGTATAAGGAGAGTGCTTATGAAATTTATGAAAAAGTTTGGCTTAGTTGCATTTACGATAATTGCTGCCCTCGGATTATCCGCATGTGGTCAATATAAAAAAATGAAAGACCCCAGATTACCGGGTGGGACATTGGCTGGCATAAGCTTCCAAGGAAAAGGGATAGTATTATTTAATCAGGAAGGCCAGCCAATAAAACCTACGCGGGAGACACGCGAAGGTGTAGTAAAAAGAAGTGCTACTATCAACATGAAAAAAATCAATCCATGTGTAATTGAATGGTGTCCGGACGGTGATGTGTGTCAAGTTTATGTTATTCCTGATATGGATCAATGTCCTGAATGGTGGTAAGTAGCTTCAAACAAGGATAAAAAAACCGGCCCAGGCCGGTTTTTTTACTAGTAGCATTAGATTCGTATTTCCCTAATCTTAATGCCTGATGCGACAGAAAAAATATCAGCTGGAACGGTGCCGATTTGCATTAATAATATCAGGACAACGAAATCCTGAAATTACACGCCTTCGGCTTCTTGCCATCCAGGGTACGGGCCTCCTGCACCTTCTTTTCGGCTTTAACTGCGCTGCTTGCGGCTTTACTGCTCTCGGTTGCTGTGGACGTCAGGCTGAATAGCCCCAGGGCCGTTACGAGCAATACGTTTCGGAGTGCTGTGTACATGTCTGATCTCCTGCAATGGCTGTCTGTACTCCGTATAACGGCAGCTTCCGCCAGCAATTTAGCTTTTTTTACAGGGTTATAAAAAAGCCGGTAAAAACAACCGGCTTTGTTATATCTTCAGACCGTTGGGTGCAGGTTACTGGACGCTGCCAAATGATTCGCTGGTGCTGTCGGCGGGTGCATGCAGACCGGCCAGACGGCAGCCCTGGGCAACCGGGCCCTTCGGCATGACCGTATACAGGTATTTGATGCCGCCTTCATCATGAAATTTCTCTTCCAGTGCATCATGCAGCTCGCGAATATGCACCTTGTCGTGCTTGGCGTAGTATTCCTGCAGTCCTATGATCGTCTGCCAGTGGGCCTCTTCCAGTGTTATACCCTCTTTATCGGCCTGTGCCTCGGCGTCGGCACTGGTCCAGCCCTCGGGCGCATGCGGGAACAAGGCTTCTTTGTGTGTACTGTTTTCAGGATTCAGTTGTTGAATAATGGACTCAGACATAGATATTTCTCCGAATTGACGTGTGGTTCCGGGCTTTTTGTCTGCCCTCATCATTAATAATAGACGCTGATTACTGAACTGCCAGTGCCGCTATGTTGCACTCCGGTTAATAGTCTGAACAGATGTAAGTCCAGATTTATTAGATACTGCTAATATGCTGTTTCGGTCGCACTGTCCGGCCATCACATGCCAGCCCGGCGCACTCACAGGTGAGGTAACGATCCAGTCCCCTTCGAGCTGCCCGGCAATCCGGGTAATTTGTCACAAATCGGACGGTGACGTTTCACAGTCATAAGGGAGTAATTTATTCAAAATAATATGCAAGACAACATGCAACGGGAAGGAAATACATGAAACAGCAGGAAATCAATGCAACGATCATCATTAAATCGCCGGATGAGGTCGACAGCAATCGCGGCAAGATCAGTGCACAGCAGGCACGCCTGGGTGATTATCTCCCCGACCTGCAGACTGTTATCGATACCGCACGCTATTTTCGTGACGCGGGTTTTAATGTCAGGCCGAGGCAGAACTGTATCAATATCGCCGGATCGACTACGCAGTTCGAGGCCATGTTCGGTGTGCAGTTCGGACAGCAGATGGATATGGATGGCGTCGGTTATCGATATGTGCCGGAATTATTGAAGGACATTCTGGTCAGGATTATTTTTCCTGGCTTATGGAGCCATGCGTAATAGTGCCTGTATTTGTCAGGATGTAACGATTCACAGGGAGTACACAAAGGAACTGCGGGGTCAATGGATGAATGACCGGGTCAGGGACGCTTGTAAAGGGTATCCAACGGAATGGATGCCCTTTTTTATTCCACTATACGCTCGCCCCAGATGGTTAATATTTCACAAATTCGCTGTTAATTAGGCTACCGCATTAAATCACGACTATGGCGACAATATCCTTAAAGGAACAATTGCAAATAAATCGAATATCTATTGCTTCAGGAGCTGACAGTGGTGGGTATAAACACGGGAAAAGGGGAAAGACCATGATGGCTCAAACAAACATACTGGATTTCAGGGCGCCGGTGAATGAATCAGCAGATGATGCGTTACGCGGCGTGTGGAAGGATTTTATCGGCAGTGTTGCCGGGATCGGCAAGGGTATCTATCACAGTGATATCGAAATGAACTCGGTGCTGAATCATAATCTGGTGCTGGTGCATTCGCTGTTGATGAATACATCGCATTACCGCGAACTGGTAAACAGTTCTTTTCGACGCCTGACGCGCACAAAAAACTGGGGCTGGAAGGCTGTTTATGAGGACGAGTTGGGCAAGACCGGCCTGTTCTCTGTCTACAAGAATGCACCGGTGCCATTGCATGACCATCCGGGAACAAGGGGGGCGATGATGGTCGTGGAAGGGGAGGTCGAGGTCGAGCGCTTTACGTTAAAGGAAGAATATCGTCGTCGCAATGAATCCGGCCTGGTGGAGCTGCAACGCTGTGACAAGAAGGTGCTGAAACCATATGACGTCACCTGGTTTGGGCCGGATCAATGCAATGTGCATGGTATGCAGGCGTTGACTGAGCAATGCGTCATGCTCAAGGTGCAGTTGTTGCAGATGAAGGCCGAGCGTTCCTGGTATTTTCCGGTGTTCTCGTTCGAGCAGGACCAGGAAGTGCTGTCGGCGCGTCGTATCGTTAGCCGTTATCTGTAGGCTACAAAGTAGGGGGGATCTGAAATGAACAAGACAATGCTGGTTACATCGCTATTTGTAAAAGGCTGCCTGCTCGGGAACTCCGTTATGGCAGCAGAGGATGCAGGGGAACAGCGAGAGTTGCTGGCAAGCCTGAGCAAAGACAGTCTGCCAGGGGTGGAACGCTCATTGCTGCAATATGCGCAAAACGGTGATAATAATGCTCAGCTTGCACTGGCCAAGATCTATGAAAGCGAGAACAGTCATAATCCGAACCTGATGCTCGAGTGGTATAAAAAATCGGCCATCAGTGGCAATGCCGAGGCACAGTTCCAGCTGGGTTTGTTATATATCGACGGTGAAGTACCCGATGGTGATTGGGATACCGGTTTGTACTGGGTCGAGATGGCGGCAGCACAGGGGCATGAGCGCGCGAAGATTGTATATGAGAGCCTGGAAAATGAATATTATTCGATCGGCTGTTGATTTAGCGCGACTGTTCCAATCCATCAGCGGGAATGCCCGCAAGCCCGTGTGCGGATTGGCCCCTCGCCGCGAGGGAGGGGCCGTTGTCCAATAGTTTTACTGTAATAACAGGAACAGGGCGCCGTTACCACGACGGATATTCAACAGAATGCCCCTGTCTTTACTGCCCACGGCCTTTTTCAGGTCGGCAAGACTTTTCACACTTTTACGGTTGGCCGATGTAATGACATCGTTTTTCCGCAGCCCGGATGTCCATGCAGGTGTGCCCTGCTGGACGTCGAGAACGACTACGCCGTCAACCTTGCCGAACAACGGATGGTTCTCTTCCAGTTCGCCCAGGACCGCGCCTTCCAGGCGCTGATGAAGTGCCTTGGCCTGCTGTTTTTCCAGTTGCGGCTCGCCGATGACTGCATCGATGGTGCGCAACTTGCCATCACGCAACACGCCGAGTTCGACTTCCTTGCCTATCGGTAACAGGCCGACTTTATTGCGCAGGCTGGATGCGTTTTTGATCGGTTTGCCATCCAGTGACACGATGATGTCGCCATCCTTGATCCCGGCCTTTTCAGCCGATGAGCCGGGCGACACACGTGATACGACCGCGCCCTGGTGTTTCTTGATATCGAAGGCGCGGGCCAGATCCGGGGTCAGGTCCTGGATGTAGACACCGAGGCGGCCACGGCGGATCTCGCCATGCTCAATGAGCTGGGTCATGATCTTGTTCGCCATATTGATCGGGATCGCAAAGCCGATGCCGATGTTGGCGCCACTGCGTGACAGGATGGCCGTGTTAATACCGACCAGTTCGCCATGCAGGTTGACCAGTGCGCCACCCGAGTTGCCCGGGTTGATCGAGGCATCGGTCTGGATAAAGTCTTCATAACTTTCTA
This sequence comes from uncultured Gammaproteobacteria bacterium, assembly GCA_947258655.1. Lineage (GTDB taxonomy): Bacteria > Pseudomonadota > Gammaproteobacteria > JAADHQ01 > JAADHQ01 > JAADHQ01. Next base: position 49,645 of record CAMYJD010000006.1, read on the forward strand.
TGCCCAGGCCCGAGCGTCCGAGGGCGCTGACAATACCGGATGTGACTGTTTGTCCGAGTCCAAAGGGATTACCGATGGCGACAACATAATCGCCGACCTTGAGCTTGTCCGAATCGGTCATCGGTACGGCCTTGAGATTATCTGCCGGGATCTGGATTACGGCAATATCGGATTCCTCGTCGGCGCCGATGACCTTGGCGGTAAAGTGTCGACCGTCGCGCAGCGTGACGGTGATCTTGTCGGCCTTGGCGATGACATGGTTATTGGTTGCGATATAACCCTTTTTCGCATCGACAATAACACCGGAACCGAGGCTTTGTGTGGGCTGTGGGCGCTGATTATGCTCGGGTATATTAAAGAAGTGCTTGAAAATGGGATCATCCAGGAAGGGATTGGCTAGCTGGCTGGCTTCTTTTTTGCCTTCTGTCGCGATATTGACAACCCCCTGGATGACATTTTGTAACATTGGTGCCAGGGACGGGAGTTCCTTGCCATTGACTTCGCTTGGAAATGCAGCCTGTGCTGCATGTGGCAAGCCCAATGACAGGGCCAGTGCAATACTGGTTGCAGAAATAAACTGTTTAAATCTCATTCGTAAGTACCTTGTTGAATACGCTGGCTTAAAGTCAGTTATATTGACCCTGGAAGTAGAGAAATGTTCCGCCGAATCATGGATGACATAAGCAGGCATCGTCCGGCTGCCCGGATAACGGTGGCAGCCAGGCGATAGTCAACTTGATGTCATGAGCGTTAATTTATCCCTCGACAGTGATCTTTTTAGGCATAACCTTGTCCTGCTTGGGGATGGCGACTTCGAGTACGCCATTGCTGCATTTGGCTGAAATCTTTTCCGCATTGGCGCTATCCGGCAGCATGAAGCGACGCAGGAATGTGCCACGCACACGCTCCTGGAGTCGATAGCCCTGGCGCTCCTGGGTAGTTTCGTTGCTACGGCTGCCACTGATTGTCAGCACGCCGTCCTCCATATGGACATCGATATCCTTTGGATCAACGCCGGGAATATCGGCATGGATCAGAAAACGCCCTGTTTCTTCGCGGATGTCGACGGCCGGGACCCAGTCACTGGCGACAGTGTTTTCTTCCTTGCTCTGCGGACGCATATAGCGCGGAGCAAACAGGTGATTCAGTTCATTCGAGAACTGGTTTAACAGGCCCCATGGCTCATGATGACTTGATGGCATATTGATTCTCCTCTTCATATATTCAAGACGGTGTTTCAATCTGTCTGCTATGTGAATGCTTACCTGATAAATGGTGATCGTCGTGCTGATTTCAAGGGATGCAGTCGCGAAATCATTCGGTATCGAAAAAATTTTACTGGTATGCAAGGTGCAAATTATCTGCTTTATACGGGTGTTCGAAGTGATATCTAACAGCGTTTAGTTCCAAATCGTTTAGATATCAAAAACTTCTGTTATTCAGTCAATTCTGCATATAATAAATTACTGAAATTTAAGCCTTCGTGGGGCTCAAAATGCCGTTGTTGCGAGGTATTGACAGTCCGCGATCTTGTATCTAAGCTACGCATCTATACACAATATGTTGTGTTTACTAGTGCTATATTCTCAAAATATACGAATATATTTGCTTCCCTGGCCAATTGCCGGGCTGCGGGACATCATCTAAAATATAACAATACGAGGAGTGCCGGATATATGAAATCCGCCCATCTAAAAGCTGTCAATTCCGGTGTAGCATCCATCCAGTTTCAATCGGCCTCGATGGATATCTGGGACAAGAAATACCGCCTGAAAACCAAGGATGGCCAGATCGTAGATGAGACCATTGACGATACCTACAGTCGCGTAGCGCGCGCATTATCGGATGTTGAGGAAAGCGCTGAAAAACGCAGTGAATGGTTCGAAAAATTTCTGTGGGCACTCAAGCGTGGCGTGATACCGGCAGGGCGAATTATCTCGAATGCAGGCGCACAGGAACACAAACCGGCTACCAGTACCATCAACTGCACCGTTTCCGGCACCATCCGTGATTCGATGAATGACATCCTCGGTAAGGTGCATGAGGCGGGCCTGACGCTGAAAGCCGGTTGTGGTATCGGTTATGAATTCTCGACATTGCGCCCCAAGGGCGCCTATGTTGCCGGCGCCGGTGCGTATACCTCCGGTCCGCTGTCGTTCATGGATATCTATGACAAGATGTGTTTTACCGTATCCTCTGCCGGTGGCAGGCGCGGTGCACAGATGGCCACGTTCGATGTCGGTCATCCGGATGTGCTGGACTTTATTCGTGCCAAGCGTGAGGACGGGCGCCTGCGTCAGTTCAATCTGTCGCTGCTGATTACCGACGAGTTCATTCAGGCGGTCAAGAATGACGGCGATTGGCAACTGGCCTTCCCGATATCCGAGCAGGAGAATCCCGATCTGGATCTGAATGATCCCGCCAAGGTGGTGTGGCGGGAATGGCCGATCAGCGCAGGCTATATCACCAATGCCGAGGGTCTGGTTGCATGCATGGTGTATCGCAGCATTCGCGCGCGCCGTCTGTGGGACGTGATCATGTCCTCGACCTATGATTTCGCCGAGCCCGGATTCATTCTGATCGACAAGGTCAACGAGATGAACAACAACTGGTTCTGTGAAAATATCAGGGCCACGAATCCCTGTGGTGAACAGCCACTGCCACCCTATGGCTCCTGTTTGCTCGGCTCTATTAATCTGACCAAGTTTGTCACCGACCCATTTACCGATCATGCCGCCTTTAACTGGCAGGAATTCAACGAGGCCGTGTCCATCTTTACCCGCATGCTGGATAATGTTGTCGAGATAAACGGTCTGCCGCTGGATGGGCAGCGCGACGAGATTTTGCGCAAGCGTCGCCATGGCATGGGATTCCTTGGGCTGGGCTCAACGCTAACCATGCTAAAAATGAAATATGGCACAGAAGCCTCACTGGAGTTCAGTGAACGAGTTAGTCGTGAACTGGCTGTGACCGGCTGGCGTACCGGCCTCGAACTGGCCCGGGAAAAGGGTCCGGCACCGATCATGGATGAGGAATTTGAAGTCAGTCCGGAAATGCTCAGGAAGCGTCCGGAAATGGTCAGGGACGGATATCAGGCGGGCGATAAGGTCAAGGGCAAGGTTCTGCATGCCCGCTACAGCCGCTACATGCAACAGGTAGCCGGCGTCGATGCCGAACTGGTGGATGAACTTGCCAGTAGCGGTGCGCGTTTTACCCATCATAGCTCGATTGCACCAACGGGTACGATCTCGCTGTCGCTGGCCAATAATGCCAGTAATGGTATTGAACCGAGCTTTGCACACCATTATTCACGTAATGTTATTCGTGAAGGCAAGAAGACCAAGGAGAAGGTGGATGTCTACTCCTTTGAATTACTCGCCTATCGTGAGCTGGTCAACGCCAATGCGATGCCATTCAGTGACAAGGACAACGAACGCCTGCCGGATTATTTTATCGCTGCCGATGATATTCATCCAAAGGAGCATGTCGATGTCCAGGCCGCGGCACAGAAATGGGTGGATTCCTCCATTTCCAAGACCGCCAATGTGCCGACTGATTACCAGTACGAGGACTTCAAGGATATCTATATGTATGCCTACGACCGAGGTCTGAAGGGTTGTACGACGTTCCGCTTTAATCCAGAGGCCTTCCAGGGTGTGCTAGTGAAAGAATCCGACCTGGAAAACACCCTGTACAAGTTCACACTCGAAGATGGTTCGGTGGTTGAGCTCAAGGGCAATGAAGAAATTGAATACGATGGCGAAGTGCATACCGCTGCCAACCTTTATGATGCCTTGAAAGAAGGTTACTACGGCAAGTTCTGATCATCCGGAACGACAGTAAAAAATAATCAGGAGTCCAATATGCCGGTCAAGATTGAGAGAAAAATAGTAGGATACAGCGTCGCCAAGGAAGATGAAGCTGAACAAGTGAGTGCAGCAGAGGCGGTTGAACAACAGGAGGAGACCTCCAACGTTGTCCATATGACAGAGAAACTGGAGCGGCCGGAGATGCTGCTCGGTTCGACATACAAGATCAAGACACCGTTATCCGAGCATGCCTTGTATGTGACCATTAATGATGTGGTCCTGAATCACGGCACCGAACATGAGCTGCGGCGACCATTCGAGATCTTTATTAATTCCAAGAATATGGACCATTTCCAGTGGATCGTGGCGCTGACACGTATTATTTCCGCGGTATTCCGTAAGGGTGGCGATGTGACCTTCCTGGCCGAGGAACTGCGTTCCGTGTTTGATCCGCGCGGCGGTTATTTCAAACTGGTAGCCGAGATCGGCGATGCGATAGAGTGTCATCTAAGGATGATTGGTTTGTTGAAGGACGATACGCTGGACGAACATCAGCAGAAACTGGTCGAGGAAAAGCGCGCCCAGTACGATTCGATATCAAAACAATCTGATGACGCGAGTGCCAAGGGTGATTTTCCTGCAGGTGCGCAATTGTGTGGAAAATGTCATACCAAGGCAGTGATTCAGATGGACGGATGCATGACCTGCTTAAGTTGTGGGGATTCCAAGTGCGGATAACATTAGCAGTGGACAGCGCGGATGTCCGCCATTTTTAACCGAGTCAATCTATTCCAGATCAGCGGAGATGGATATGCAACAACAAAAAAAACCAATAGCGGGCGATTACTATGTCAACCTGACCGGCCAGCTTATCAAGGTCAGATATTTGCTATATAGCAACGCGCAATTATCGACGATTGTGCTCGAATACCAGGACGGCTGTCGCCTGTTCGTCAGTCTTGACGAGTGGTACTGGCTTGATCTGCGGCCCTATTCTGAATGGTTTTTCGGCGACAGGTCTGTCGATACAGGACAGGAATACTGAGTACAATCAAAGGTATATCGTCTGTGCGGTCAACATGAGCGAGCACAGGCCGGATTATGCGTTATACTATTTAATATATTCATTCATGCTCCCTGTTCATATGTCCCTGTCAAAATCAATGAAATCAAGCTGTAAATATCTGTTATGCAGCATACTGCTTGGCGTATCTATATCGCCGGCACATGCAGTGCGTTATGGCGAAGCCGTGGATGCACCAAAGATCGTAAACCTGCTCAATGTATTACGGGTGCAGCAACAGGAACTCGAAAGGTTGATGAATATGCTTTCCCGACTCGATTCATGGAAGCAACGCCTGAACAAGGAAAATACGCGTCTGTACCAGGAAGGTGAACTTGCCAAACAGGACAGGAAAAAGTTTGAACAAGGCGACATATCAGAACAGGCACTGAACAAAAAATGGCATACATCCGGCAGGTCCATTCGCCACGACAAGGATCTGCAGTTGTTCAAGGACGATGTTAATGAATTCAATGCCTATGTGAAGGAATATAATCAGTTAACAAATAAAATGAGTCATGTCCTCGATACCCGAACCCCTAACGAAATCAAGTCACTGATAAATGATATGCGCAAGTTGAGCACTATTCTGGATAGTGCCATCAGTGATGGCAATATTGAAAAGGCCAGGTATATCGCCAGGAAATCTGCAATCGCTGCCGAGTTCGGCTACAGCGAATAATTATTGTTGTATACCTGTAAGTTATGAGTACCCCGGCTGCCCGACCCTTTCCCTGTGATGGTTCCCGATTTTTCATTCCCGGCCCTGCCGGCCTGATCGAGAGCATCGCCAATTGCAACAATGATAATAAAAAGATGCTGGCCATCGTCTGTCATCCGCATCCGTTACATGGTGGCAGTATGCAAAACAAGGTCGTGCATACCCTCGACAAGGCTCTCAACAGTCTTGGTGCCTTGACCGTGCGCTTCAATTTCCGCGGTGTCGGGCAGAGTGCAGGTCAGCATGATAATGCCCGCGGAGAAGTGGATGATTTGCGTGCCGTGATTGCCTGGTGTACACGACAGCTGCCGGATCATGCGCTGTGCCTGGCCGGTTTTTCATTTGGTGCCTATATTGCCATGCAGGCGGCGCAGCAACAGGGCTTGCGCCAACTGCTGACAGTAGCGCCACCGGTCGATATGTTTGATTTTGATGCGCTGCCCTGGCCCGAGTGTCCATGGCTGCTGATCCAGGGCGACGAAGACGAAATCGTCAATAGCCAACGGGTGATGCAATGGGCGCAACAGTCAGCAGGCGTCGATATGATCAATTTGCCTGCTACCGGCCATTTTTTTCATGGCAAGCTCAATGTGCTGCAACAGGTCGTGACGGACCATATTGATTGGTGATCACGGACCGGCCGCTTGCGGCAAGTGCTATCCAACCCGCTGTTTTCAAACAATTATTTTCACGATTCCGTTGATCCTTTAAAGATTCCTGCGCTTCTGGCCGATGCAATATATATACATAGGCCGGAACATCGCTTTTTGCAGGAGGGGCAGTATGTGCCTGTTCAGACAACTGGATATCATCAACAGACTCATCAAAACGGTGTTGTTTTCGCTATTGATCATTGCCGCTCCGGCCAGTGCATCCTACATGGCAATGAATCCGGCGCATGATATACGTAGCGCGTTTATTGCCGAGTCAGAGCGCTCCAGGGATCCCTATTACCAATTTAGACTAGGCACCAAGGCCTATGATGCCGAGGATTACAAATCCGCAGCAATCATATTCACCGAACTGGCCAAGGCCGGTTATATCAGTGCGCAATACTACCTTGCCGTGATGCTGGATGCAGGTGCAGGCATGGACGAGGATCATGTGCAGTCGGCGATGTGGTATCGCAAGGCGGCTACAAAAGGGCATGTCGAGGCCCAGTATAATCTGGGTATTGCCTATGCTACCGGTGAGGGTGTGCCACAGAATGTACAGGAATCGATCTACTGGATGAAGAAAGCCGCACTCGGCGGCAGCGTCAACTCACAATATAATCTGGGCCTGATTTATTACCTTGGCAACGGCGTGAAGATGAATATGGAAGAAGGCATCTTCTGGTGGAAGCTGGCGGCAAAAAATGGCGACTCGGTTGCGCAATATAATCTGGGCATGATTTATCTGCAAGGCAAGGGTGTCGACAGCGATATTTGTGAGGCTTCGCGGTGGTGGCAAATCTCGGCAGAGAACGGATATATGGATTCGATGATGGCGCTGGAAGAACTGCGTAAAAACCATTCGCCACATAATTGTATTGGCATGGTTTCAGTGCGCTAGGACAACGGTATCAGTGATTAAAAAAGGCCATATAAAAATGGCCTTTTTTTATGTCGCCCAGATGGCTTCAGGCAGTCTTTGATCTGCCGAGTGCGCGAATCCCTTTCAGGGCCAGCAGCACAAGTGGGGTGCCGTGCAGGAAGAGGTCGAAAATATCAATGGGCTTGGACAGGTTGCCCTGGGATAACATTACCAGTTTCTCCAGCAGATGTGGCTGCGGCTGGGATGGGTAAGGGGCCATGCCCAGCATGACGGCGATGAGCAGTAATGGTAAAAAAGGTATTTTATCGAGCCAATTCATAGGGGTTTGCTTCTATCTAAAACGGGTCGTGTATTCTACACTGAATAATATCAGATGCACAATTTGTGCGGCAACGGGAGAACGACATGAGCAAGATAATTAAATTGCTGATACTGGGCGCCGTGTGCGGCATGTTATCCTTCCCTGTCCATGCCGATTCGAAGATCGTGTATACACCTTACAAGGAGCAGAAGGTACTGTTCGATTTTTATTTCGATGAACCGGAAAAGATCGCTTCGGCACTGTACTGGATCCGATCATGGCTGAATCCGTTAATGAAACCTCCGTATACGCAGGCACCGGAATTTCTTAACGTGGTGGTCGTGATCCATGGCACCGAACTGGTGACCGTGGCGAAAAAGAATGAAAAGCGCTATCAGGATATTGTCGACCGTATGCGTTACTACCATGATTTCGGTTTTCGCTTCAAGGTGTGCGCATTGGCCGCCAGTGACTTCGATTACGAGCTCAGTGACTTTCAGGATTTTGTCGAGGTCGTGCCCTCGGCGATGACCGAACTGGTGCACTGGCAGCAACAGGGTTATGCCGTAATTGCGCCGACTATCTATTCCAAGAAATTCTCCAATGAGGAGATCAGGTGAGTGCTGTCCGACTTTGTATCTTCGAAGTTTCTATCAGGAACAGCACAAATCAATTTTGTAATCCCCCCTCCTTCTAGGACGATCCCAGGGAAGGGATCGGTAGACTGCGTCCGTAACATGCAGTCGAAGGGGCTAAGGGGGGATATATAGCTTATGGAACCTCTGATTAATTAAAAAATTCGTGTCATTGCTGCGCTACGCTGCCGTTCATAGATATTTCAAATGAATGGCACTTTGTTCTCGCAATGACTAATTAATCAGAGGTTCCTTATATATTACTAGCGTATATGCGAAAAAATGATTCTATATATCCCTGCACCCCAGCCTACTCGGCTTTGACTACGGACGCAGTCTCGACAATTACTCCTGCATTGTTCTACCTTCACCCATCCCTGGGCTCGTACCGATTCCATCCCTGGTCGACCATGAGGGAGAGGAAGTTCGTACAAATAGAGGGGTCAGAGCCCTTAGATAGGAATTATTAATATATGGGGTCAGAGTAAAAACTCTTGGATTAAAAGCTTTTGCAGACTCTGTAAATAATTTTGTTATATCGCGGCATTAATTATATAGAGTTTTTACTCTGACCCCAAACTTTTGTCGTTTCATGGTCTGTCGACCCGAGTCGAAACCCGGGTCTTTTCAGGCTACGGACGTCGATGACCAAAGGCCCTGCCTTTGCCGGCAGCCATGCCTTGCCCAGTCACCTTTCCTTTACCTATTGCAATGCCGCGACCGTTAACGGTGCCGGTCCCTGTCTTTCTATGCAGTTTGCCGTCCTGGCCCCGATAAATAACGGTGCCGGTACCGCTGGCAGTACCTTCTCCCCGGACCATCCCGGAGCCTTGTGCAAAACCGCTACCCTTTATGCGGCCCTTGCCTTCAACATAACCGTATTCGGTATCGGCAAATGATGGTACAGATAAGCCGAGGCCTAAAATCAGAGTGCTTAATAATGTAATTTTGTTCATGGATACTCTCCGTTAATCCTTTAATTTCAATGAATGTCAGATAGTAGAACGCGCATACGCCTGGATGGTTGACAAGAGTCTTAATATTTTTTCGGTTTTTATTATTTTTGGGGTCAGAGAAGAATGGCGCTTACTTTAGCCACAAATCCTGCCAGTGCAGCGATGTAATCTTTCAAACCTCGCATCGGATTAGCGCATTGCATGACATGGAATGGTATCTGAATCAGATTGCCGCGCTACGACCGCTATTAGATTATTCAAAGGCCTGGCCTTTAAGCTCGCATTGACGAGAAATTATTGTTCTAAAGGGTATTTTCACCTTAAGTAAGTGCCATTTTTCTCTAACCGCGTTTTTTCTGTTTTTCTGTGAAATACTTTACATAATTACAGCAATATACTTCACCAATTTCTCAAGAGATATTTCACAGTGATTAACGCAATAATCTGATGTAGTGATGCTACATCAGCTTGCCGATATGGCTGATTCATTATCAATATGAGTCGTTTAGATATCACGAGGAGCATGTCATGTTTATAAGGAAACTTAATATTCTATTTATTCTTGTTTTTGTTACTGTACTTTCTGGTTGTACAGGGGATGTTAGTGGTGTAGTGCAGGTTAAAAATGCAGATGGTAGCTTTGGCTCGGTAATCGAGGGTGCATCTGTAACATTTGAAAATGAAGATGGTTCAGGAATTGCACAGAGAATTAGCAGTTCAGCAGGGCGTTATGAACTAACACTTGATACCGGAAGATATATAGTCAATGCTACGCATGATGATTACGTCTACATTCCAGGCGGTAATCCTACGTATCTTGTTGTAGTGGCTGGTAGCAATACTGCAAATTTCTTTATGGAGCCACGTTAGTAGACAGTTTCTGGTTCCACAGAGGGGTGTGGAACCAGAAATGTAGGTACGGAAGACCGAAAACGGGATCAGAGAAATATCGCACTTACTTAAATCAAAAAAATGTCATTGCAAGAGTGGCGAAGCAATCTCTCCAGCCACGCAACTGATTATCGCGTTGCCGACATAGAGCAGTATCTTAAACAGATTGCCACACTGCGACCACGAATTTATCATAGTAAGGTATGGCCCATTGGCTCGTAATAACAGAGAATCTGTTGTCCTGAAGGGTATTTACATCTTGATTAAGCGCCATTTGGATTAGAGAACAAATTTTTCTAATATAAAATCCGGTTATTGCCGTTATATTGTCTGCTGGCTATATAATGTCGGATTTAGTATTGTTTTACGCGAATAGACTGCTACCGGAATTAATCTATGAGTGACCTGAAAGACCTCGAACTTGTTTTTCGATCCAGAGTGCCGATTATCGTGATTCAGACGCACGAGGAATTACGGGTAATGGATATGCTGAAAAAGCTGGTGCTGACACTGAACCAGCCCCTGTTCTCGTGGAGCGTGACCCAGGGTCTGAGTCGGATCGACCTGGATCTGGGAGGGCAGCGGGAATTGAAGGAGCCACTTGCGGTGCTCAAGCATATCAAGGCCAGTTCCATCGATGGCATCTACGTATTGCTTGATTTTCATCCCTATATTGACGACCCGCTCAATGCCCGCATGCTCAAGGAGATTGCCCAGCTTCACTTCAATAGCGGTCATCATATTGTCCTGGTCAGTCATGCAATCGACATACCGGACGATATTCGTAAATTATGTGCCTTCTTTGACCTGCAATTGCCCGATCCGGACAAGCTCCTGCAGATAGTCAAGGATGAGGCCTTCGCCTGGTCTGCGAAGAATCAGCAGGCAAAAGTACGCACCGATAACATAACCCTGGACGCGCTGGTGCGGAATCTTGGTGGTGTGTCCACGGGCGATGCCAGGCGTCTGGCCCGGAAGGTGATTTTTGACGATGGTGCGATAACAGAATCCGATTTGTCCGTTGTCATGGCGGCCAAATATGAATTACTGAACCAGGATGGATTGTTGTCGTTTGAATATGATACCGAGAAATTCTCGGATGTCGGCGGTATGAGCAAGCTCAAACGCTGGCTCGAGTTACGCACCGCTGTATTTCAGAGTGACAGTAATGACCACGGCCTGCAAAGCCCCAAGGGCATTCTGCTGCTGGGTGTGCAGGGCTGTGGTAAAAGCCTGGTGTCCAAGGCCGTGGCCGGGATTTTCTCGGTCCCTCTGTTAAGGCTCGACTTTGGGGTATTGTATAACAAGTTCTTTGGCGAATCCGAGAAGAACCTGCGCGAGGCCCTGAAGACGGCCGAGGTCATGGCGCCCTGTGTGTTATGGATTGATGAAATCGAGAAGGGCCTGTCGACCGGTGAAAATGATGGCGGTACCTCGCGCCGGGTGCTGGGTACCTTGTTGACGTGGATGGCCGAAAATGACAAGTCCGTGTTCCTGGTAGCAACGGCGAATGATATTGAGTCATTGCCACCAGAGCTGATACGCAAGGGTCGTTTCGATGAGATATTCTTTGTTGACCTGCCTTCGCTTGAGACCCGCGCGGAAATCTTTCGCATACACCTGCAAAAGCGCAACCAGGATGTCAGTGCATTTGATATTGATGCGCTGGCCGAGGCCAGTGAGGGTTTTTCCGGCTCCGAGATCGAGCAGGCAATTGTCGCGTCGTTGTATGTTATCCATGCAGCTGCCGAGTCGTTGCAGACCCGTCATATACTGGAAGAAATCAGTCAGACCCGGCCATTATCCGTGGTCATGGCCGAGAAGATACACTATCTGCGTCAGTGGGCCAGTGAGCGTACGGTCCCGGTTGAGTAGCGCCGGGCATTCATTATTCTCTGTGGTTAAGTCTTTAAAATACAAACTACAGGCTTATTGTTGTTGCTGATTCCTGTCGTGCAATGACCTTAAGGCCATACTCCTGACCTCGTCGAATGCGTCCTGGCTTAATTTTTCCAGGGTCGGGATGTCGGTGTTCCAGTTGCGCGCGACCTCGATGCGGATATCGGCGCTCTTGTCAGCGGCCATGACGCTCAATACGCTTGCCGGCACGTATTCAAAACGGGCAACGACACTGCGCACCTGTTCGGACGGGTCACGGGCGAGGATAAAAAAAATGTTTTCCGGCGTCGCCAGGTTGGTGGCCAGTGCAATGCGTACGTCCTGCCTGGGGTCGCGCGCGAGTTGCGCGAAAACATCCACGGGTGTTTTTCTGTTCATCGCCACGGCTTGTCGGACCTGCCAGTCGCTATGGGTAGCGAGCACACGCAACTGTTGGGTTGATGTCGTCGGTAGGTTGGCACGCCTCGTGTCTTCGCTAAGGCCTGCCGCCAGCGGGCTCGTATGGCCGAAAAAAACCAGTATTATCAATATATAAAATGGAATTTTAGGATTGTCCACAAGGCTTCTGAAGGACGTGCTTGCGACACAGAACAGGGCCGTATTGACGGCCCTGTCTGTATGCAATGAAGGTGAGGATACCATCTGTGCAACTGGTCTTGATGCCAGCACAGGGCATGACCTAGTTGGCCATTTCCTTCATTTTCTTCAGCGGCAGGATCTTGACTGCGGTGCTCGCCGGCTTGGCCTTGAACATGGTCTCTTCACCTGTAAAAGGATTGATACCCTTGCGCGCTTTTCTGGCCGGTTTACGCACGGTCTTGATCTTCATCAGCCCTGGAATGGTGCATGTACCTGCAGCACCTTTTTTAATGTGGCCATGAATAATTTCCGACAGTGAATCAACGACAGCAGTGACATCTTTCTTGGTCAGTTCGGTTTTTTCAGCAATGGTGGACATCATTGCAGATTTGGTCATTGGTTCCTTTATGGCTTTGACTCGTGGAGTCGTCGCCTTTGCTTTCGCCTTTTTCTTGGTAGCCATTCTTTTCTCCGGTTGGATAGTGGTTAAAAGAGAGTTTCACGCATATATATATGCTATGTGAGCACTCTTGTGGAATGTTTTATATCACCTCGAAATACTAATGGCAAGCTTTTTTAAAATCTTTTACGTTGTTTATATTCTAGTATATAAGCCTGAAATTAATTAGGCGGGTAAGGATTGTGATTGAGATTTAACGTGCAGCGGTTTTTTTCAATTTACTTTTGCAGGATTGGTTATAATAGGCGTATTCGGCGCCCGTGCCATCGCTGCCGATTTGTTATTTTTGTCTCAACGTAGTCAGCATTTAGCGCTTATTGAGGCGCATTCTGGACATGGTATGCAAGAATTCACGTGGATATCGGCATTTTTTCTTGGCTTGATGGGAGCGCCTCATTGTGCGGGTATGTGTGGCGGGATCGTTGGCGCATTATCCCTGGCCAGCAAACCTGACCTTGCCGGCAGGCGCCAGGATCTGCTCCAGGTGCTGGCCTATAATCTTGGCAGAATCATCAGTTATACGCTGGCTGGCGCCCTTGTCGGCGCTGTGGCGGCATTGGCAACCAATATGGTTGCGCTCCATAACGCTCAACTGGTGCTGCAATCCCTTGCCATTGTTTTTATGCTTTTTTTAGGGCTCTATATAGGTGGCTGGTGGCCGCTATTGACGCGCCTGGAAAGAATGGGCAGCGGCATCTGGCGACATCTTGAACCACTCGGAAGACGTTTTATACCGGTGCGTAACCTGGGTTCTGCCTTTGCTGTTGGTATGGTGTGGGGCTGGTTACCCTGTGGACTGGTATATACTGCCCTTATATACAGTGCTAGCGCTGGCGGTGCCGTGCCGGGTGGGTTATTGATGCTGTTTTTCGGGCTGGGGACATTGCCGGCGATGTTGCTGATGGGGGCTGCCGGCGTCCATCTGCAAAAGCTGCTGCAACAGCGCTGGTTACGCAGACTGGCCGGCGCTGTGGTGATTGCGTTTGCCTGTTATATGGCATTTTCCTTATTCAGGCGCTGATACTCTTTTCGTTTTCCGGTATCGGGACACTGAGGCGTTGATAGATCCGATTAATCTCGTCAAGTTGTTGCTTGATTGTGGCATGCTCGTTCTCAAGCTCATCCATGCGCGACTCAACACTGTCGCGGGAGTCGCTGATTTTACGCAATGTCAGCAGACGTTTTTCTATCGCTAGCTTGTTTTCCTTGATTTGTACGGCAAGAGGGCGCATAGCGTCTTTTTCCCACGCGACGAGGTCATCGTTTGCCTGGAACAGGATATCGCGGGCCTGACTGACCATCTGGATAAAGAATCGTTTGATAACGAAATTCTGTTCAGACATCGTGGATACCGGACTCTTGCGGTATTCCTCTGCTTTGGCGTACAGGTTTTCGAGATCGACGAGGTATTTCTTGACCTTGAATGCCCTTGGTTTGTTGCATTTAAGTCCATGCTCTTCATGGAATTTTCTGTAGATCGCATTGACCAGGCGATGGAGGGTGTCGACTTCATCGGAGGCCTCTGTTGTCATATCCTGTATTTGTGCAAAAAGCGCCTTCATGGACTTTTTCATGCCGTTGGTCGTCCAGCTATCCACCATGGACTTGCGCGTTGATTGGATCAGATCATCCATTTTTCTCAGGTTGAGGATATTCCTGAGTGTATTGACCTGACGATTCAGGAGTCGACTACTGGACCTGAAGCCTTCCATATGCTTGTTATAATGGAACTGTTCGGCACGTGCCTTTTTCATCATTTGTATTATTACGTCTGCATTCTTGCCGTTCAGCTGGCGCAGATCATGCAGTTGCTTGTTTACCGTATCCAGACGGCTTGTGTAAATCTGTTTGTGTTCATCGATAATGGAGCCAAGGCCATTGATAATATTTTCGCGCAGGATCGCTTCTCGCGCAGGCAGCACTTCATTGGCCAGGTATTTCTCAATCTGCTCCAGCTGGCTACGGTGTAGTAACAGCTCGTCTTCATTGATCTTTGCCAGGAGCCCCTTTTGTGCGGAAACCGGAAATATCAATTCATTATCGATGGATAGTAGTTGCGATGTCTTATCGACCTGTTCGCTGATGGATGTGTCGATCTGTTTCCGGCTTTTGAGCTCATCCCATAACGTGTCGATCTTGTTGAGCACCACAGCAATGCCGCGTGATTTCGCCCGTTTGTGCATGTTGATGTGGTGTTGCCAGATATCCTGATCACTGCGCGTGACGCCGGTGTCCGCGGCGAGAATGAACAGAATGGCCTGCGCAGCCGGTAACATGTTCATGGTCAGTTCCGGCTCACTGCCGAGGGCATTCAGGCCTGGTGTATCGAGGATGCTAAGTCCCTGTTTGAGCAGTGGATGAGGGAAGCTGATCATTGCGTGACGCCATGCGGGAATCTCGATCTGCGTCGTCTTAGGGTCGGCATTGGCCAGATGCGGGTACAGTTCATCGTTAAACAGGCCCAGCAGGGTGGCCTTCTGGACATTGACCTCGCGGGTCTTAACTATCTCGGTCAGAATGTTCTGCATTTGCTCGGGCGAGTCTATCGGCAGTGGAATCCGGGTCCATTCGACCGGCTCTTCCTTGAACTCCTGAATACTTCTTTCGTCCAGGCGCGATTCAATAGGCAGTAACTTCAGATAGGCGCTGTCTTCCTGGTGGTCATAAAACAGTTCGGTCGGACACATGGTCGTACGCCCGGCTTCCGACGGCAACAAGCGGCATTTGTAGTCCGAGAAAAAAATAGCATTAATCAACTCTGTCTTGCCACGCGAGAATTCGGCCACAAAGGCCAGGTTCAGGCGATCCTTCTTCAACGCCTCGGTGGCCTCATAGACACGCAGCGCGATTTCGCTGTTCTCATCTAGATCCTGTTTCTGTATCCAGTCATTGAATTGTTCGATCGCCGTGACGAGCTCGTTTTTCCAATGATCATAGGCCTGTATTTGTTGCCCGAGATGATTGTCTGCCATCATATTCGTTGTCAGCTCTTTAAATATACAAAAGTTAAATCGAGTATCGGCTGAGCAAAAAATGTCTTGAATTCGTAAGTGCTTGTTTTTAATGTGAAATACTGAATAGTTAAGTATAAGTTATTGTTATTAAAAGATATATGGCTGTTCGTGGGCGGTGACGGCAGATGCCTGAAACAGGCAGTCGATCACAATTTGATGATTTCAGGGATCGTCGCGGGGAGGATGATACGGGCTTTTTTTGTGTTTGCCCGTCCTGCGCTCAAGTCATCAGGCCCAGTAGGGCGCGTTGCAGATAGGGGATTGCCATGACCAGCAAGTTAAGGATGAGCAGTGCTACCAGCGGTGACAGATCAAGGCCGGATACGGGTTTCATGCGCCGTTGAATCGGCCCCACGATCGGGGTGGTGAGTTGCTGGATCAGACTCAGGGCTGGATTATAGCCGCCCGGGGCAATCCAGCTGGCGATAGCCGAGATAATAATCGCAAAGATAAACACATACAGCAGTAGCTTGAGCAGGCCGGTAATACTCAGGACCAGGATCAGTAACAGGTGCAGTGGTATGCCACCGATCGCGTATGTTAGCAGGAGTTGGACATATTTCAGTGCCAGCATCAGCACGATTGCGGCCATGTCGACACCGGCTACGCCCGGAATCACACGCCTGCAAGGCTTTAGCAGCGGGTTGCTTATTTTAACAATGAATTGCGATATCGGATTGTAGAAATCTGCACGTACCCACTGCAGCAGGAAGCGCAGCATGATCATCAGGATCAGGAAACCGAAAATGACACTGATCAGAAATATACCCGCTTCGGAAAAATAACCGTTCATGCCTGATTTCCCAATTGTTTTGCCAGTTCCGTGGCGCGCTCGCTGGCGGCACTAATGGCCTGATTGAACAGCGCCTTCAGCTCGCCTTGTTCCAAAACCGCCAGCGCTTGCTCGGTTGTGCCCCCGGGTGAAGTTACTTTCTGTCGTAATGTCTGCGGTTCATCAGGGCTTTCCAGGGCCATTTTGGCAGCGCCAAAGGCTGTTTGCAGGGTCAGTAAACGTGCATTGTGTGCGGACAGCCCCAGATTAATGCCGGCCTGTTCGATTGCTTCCATGATATAGAAAAAATAGGCCGGTCCACTGCCAGATACAGCGGTGACGGCATCGATCTGTTCCTCGCTGTCGACCCATAGGGTCAGGCCGACTGCACGCATCACGGTTTCGGCCAGGTCGCGCCCGTCGGCGTCAACGGACGGATCTGCATACAGTGCGGTGGCGCCACACTGCACCAGCGCCGGTGTATTGGGCATACTACGTACCAGATTAGTGTAGTCACCGCACCAGCGGCTCAGGTCAGACAGGCTGATGCCGGCAGCTATCGATATCAACAAGGTGTTATTCTGCGCTATCGCTGCGGCCAACGGCTTGACCGCTGTGGCGATCGCTTGCGGTTTCACTGCCAGTACCAGCACATCGGCAGCCTCGACCGTGGCGAGGTTGTCGTCATGGCTGTGGACTGAAAAATGGCTGCTCAGAAAAGCACGCCGGGCCTCATCCGGGTCCGATACGTGGATAGTATCTGCCGGCCAGCCGTCTGCTATCAGGCCGCCGATCAGGCTGGCAGCCATATTGCCACCGCCAATGAAACCGATTTTAGTTGTGTTCATGAGCTAGTCCTGTTTTCTGTCGCTGATGGCTATTTTACCTGTACAGCAGGGTTGGGGAAAGGGCAACACCCGCCTGCCGCACAATCATTCCCGGCTGGCACGTTCCCTGCTGCCGAATATCGCGGTACCCACACGTACCATGGTTGCACCCTCGGCGATAGCGGCACGAATATCATTACTCATTCCCATGGATAGCGTGTCCAGTTCAAAACCTTTGCGCTTCAGTTGCTGTAGTGCCTGCCTGAGTCTGTTAAACGGTCGACGTTGCTGCTCGAAGTCATTGCTGCGGGCAGGAATGGTCATCAGGCCGCGCAGTTGCAGCCCGGGCAATACGGAAACCGCCGCGGCCAGTGACTCGAGTTCGTCAAAACTGCAGCCCGACTTGCCGCCCTCATCACTGCTGTTGACCTGCAGCAACACCTGCAGGGGCGGCATGTCCTTAGGTCGTTGCGCACTGAGTCGCTGCGCTATCTTCAGGCGCTCGATGCTGTGCACCCAGGCGAAATGTTCGGCGATGGTGCGGGTCTTATTGGACTGTATCGGGCCGATAAAATGCCAGTGAATAGGCAGTGAGTGCAATTCGGCTATCTTTTCCAGGGCTTCCTGCAGATAGCTCTCGGCGAAATGGCGTTGACCGCTTTCCCATGCCTTGCGCAAGTCCGCGGCTGTACGTGTCTTACTGACTGCCACCAGTTGTACCGATCCCTTGGCTCGCCCAAACTCCTGTTCGTAAAGAGATATTTCTGTCAAAACCTGTTGCAGTCTGTGGCTGATTTCTGGCATGGTACATGTTCGTTGATTATGTTAATAATACATTGCACGGATTTTCGCAGCTTTTATTAAAGATTTTAAGCGTTAAATCCGATAGACATCAGGGAAATATAAAATTTGGGAGAAAAAGATGGATATAGCGGAACTGCTTGCCTTTTCAGTAAAAAATAATGCATCCGACTTGCATTTATCAGCAGGCCTGCCGCCGATGATTCGTGTGGATGGCGATATTCGCCGAATTAATGTCCCTGCGCTTGATCACAAGACCGTGCATGGTCTGATTTATGACATCATGAACGACAAGCAGCGCAAGGATTTTGAGGAATTTCTGGAAACCGACTTCTCCTTTGAAATACCGGGACTGGCTCGATTCCGTGTCAATGTATTTAACCAGAATCGCGGCGCCGGTGCCGTTTTTCGTACTATTCCATCCAATATCCTGACCCTCGAAGACCTCGGTTGCCCGAAATCTTTCGAAACCATTGCCGATAATCCGCGTGGACTGGTGCTTGTGACCGGACCCACCGGCTCAGGTAAATCCACGACCCTGGCGGCGATGATCAATTACCTGAATGAAAATGATTTTGCCCATATCCTGACGATCGAGGATCCGATCGAGTTCGTGCATCAGAGCAAGAAATGCCTGATAAACCAGCGCGAGGTGCATCGCGATACACTCGGATTCAGTGAATCCCTGCGTTCTGCATTACGTGAGGACCCGGATATCATCCTGGTCGGTGAGATGCGTGATCTGGAAACCATTCGCCTGGCCCTGACCGCGGCCGAAACCGGGCATCTGGTGTTTGGTACGCTGCATACCAGTTCTGCGGCCAAGACCATTGACCGTATTATCGATGTCTTCCCGGCCGGTGAAAAGGACATGGTGCGCTCGATGCTGTCCGAGTCCCTGCGCGCTGTCATCTCACAGACACTGATGAAAAAGATTGGCGGTGGGCGTACCGCGGCATGGGAAATAATGATCGGTAACCCGGCTATCCGCAACCTGATCCGCGAGGACAAGATTGCGCAGATGTATTCCGCCATCCAGACCGGGCAGGGCATCGGCATGCAGACACTCGATCAGCACTTGCAGGACCTGGTAGCCCGAGGTGTGGTCAGCAAGCAGGATGCACAGGTCAAGGCTATGAATAAAGACACCTTTCACTAGGGAAAGGGATGCGCCGATGACGGCATTGTACTCTGACCGGGCGTAAATAATTATATTTAGAATTAAGCGCATACATAATATAAGTTTTTTCTTATATGCATGTATGTAAAACGACTACTATATTTAATCAAGTGATTGATGACACAGGAGAGTCCCTTGGCTGAACGAAAGCTCGATTTCACGGCATTGTTAAAATTGATGGTCAGCAAAAAGGCATCGGACCTATTCGTTACCGCCGGTATGCCAGCCTCGATCAAGGTCAACGGTCGTATCAGCGCCGTATCACAGGCGACACTGACGCCGGATCAGGCGCGTGATGTGGTTTTCAGTATTATGTCTGATGCCCAGCGTGAGGAGTTTGAGCAAACCCACGAATGTAATTTTGCCATCAGCGCAACCGGGGTCGGTCGCTTCCGTGTCAGTGCCTTCATTCAACGCAACTTCGCCGGCATGGTGCTGAGGAGAATAGAGACCATCATTCCGACCATCGAGGAATTGAAACTGCCGCCGATTGTCAAGAACCTCGCCATGGTCAAGCGTGGCCTGATTATTTTTGTCGGTGCGACCGGCACCGGCAAGTCCTCGTCGATGGCATCGATGATCAGCTACCGTAACCAGAACAGCACCGGGCATATCATCACCATTGAGGATCCGATCGAGTTCATTCATCAGCATGGGGGCTGTATCGTTACCCAGCGTGAGGTCGGCATCGACACGGATTCCTATGAAGTGGCCCTGAAAAATACACTGCGTCAGGCGCCGGATGTTATCCAGATTGGCGAGATCCGTACCCGCGAAACCATGGAACACGCGATCGCGTTTGCCGAAACCGGGCACCTGGTCATATCCACGTTACATGCCAACAACGCCAACCAGGCCTTGGACCGTATTATCAACTTCTTCCCCGAGGAACGGCGTGACCAGTTATTTATGGATCTGTCGCTGAACCTGAAGGCCATGCTGGCGCAGCAACTGATACCGACACCGGATGGCAAGGGCCGCAGGGTGGCCATGGAAGTCATGATCAATACGCCCCTGGTGTCCGATATGATCCGTAAGGCCGAGGTGCACAAGATCAAGGATGTCATGAAGAAGTCTGCCCAGCACGGCATGAAAACCTTCGACCAGAATCTGTACGAGTTGTATTCAGCCGGTGAGATCACCTATGAGGATGCCGTGCATTATGCAGATTCCGCCAACGAAGTGCGCCTGATGATCAAGCTCGGCAAGGGCGACCCGGAACGCTTTGCCGAGGCCATGAATGGCGTGTCGGTGTTGATGGATGAAGAGCGTTAAAGGCAGAGCAAAGATTAAAGATACAAGGGAAGGAGGCGGGCTTAAAGCAGGGAAAAGGGTAAAGATAAAAGAGTAAAGGGAAGGAAGCGGGCGTAGGCCCGCTTTTTTTTAAACAGGGCAAGGGGTAAAGATACAAGGGGAAACAGCAAGAGAAAACATCAAAATATTGCGGGCCACGCCCGCCACATTCCCTTGTATCTTGTATCTTTAGCCTTGTATCTCTACTTAGATGTCAAAACACGCTATAAGCATCAAACACTGGCCCATCCACGCAGACCCTTTTCATGGCTGGTCCATCTTCGGTCCTGACCTCAACGACACAACCGGCGCAACCGCCGACGGCGCAGGCCATATACTCCTCCAGTGACACCTGGCAGGGCAGGTTGAATTCCCGTGCCAGCGTGGCAACGGCTCGGAGCATCGGTGTCGGTCCGCAGGCGAAGACCTCGACCTCGTCGCGCTGTTCAACGTCCAGGCCTTGCAGCCACTGGCGGGCCAGATCGGTCACATAACCCTGATAACAGCCGGGATAGTCCTGCTGGCTCGCCAGGCGGCTGGGTATGTTCCAGTCATCCAGTAGTGGCATGCTGGCGATCACACCTTCATCGATACCATCGACGATGATCTCTGATGGACGCGCCTTGAACGGGAAAGGGATTTCGGATCCCATCAGGACCAGCGCCTGGTAGGCATCCTGCATGGCGTGTATGTGTTCGGCGAGAAATATCATCGGCGGTATACCAACACCGCCGCCAATCAGTAATGGTCGTTTGCGTTCCAGTGGCAATGTGAAAGGTGTGCCTATCGGTGCCAGTATATTGAGCTTTTCGCCGGGTTTACGCGTTGCCAGCAGGCGTGTCCCCTGGCCTTCGATTTTATACAGAAAGTCGACCCAGCCGGCATTTTTACTTACCCGCATAATCGATATAGGTCTACGCATCGCCAAGCCGGGATCGCATTGGATATGGGCAAAACTGCCCGGCAGGGCATGTGCAGCACATTCAGGCGCCTGTACGCGCATAATATGCTGACCGCCGGCAAAATCCTGGTGAGACAGGATCTCGGCATTTTCGACAAAGATGGTGTTTCGGTGTGTTTTTTTCATCATGCAAAGGGCTTCAATACAGAGGGATAATATAAATATGTGCCGAAATCGCGTCTATTATCGCGCATTCAGTCAAGAGTATAAACAATATTCCCGCGGTACAATGTATGCGTGACTCTGCCCTTGAACTCCCAACCCATGAAAGGTGTGTTCCTGCCCTGACTCTGTATGCTGTTCTGGTCCAGTCGCCAGATCCGTTCGGGATCGATAATGCAGATATCGGCCGGGCTGCCGGGGCTCAGGTTGCCCGCATCGATATTGAGGATATGCGCCGGGCCGCTGGTCAGTCGGCGAATCGTTTCTGACAAAGGCAGGTTGTCTTCTTCATGCAGGCGTAGGCTTAAGGGCAACAGCGTTTCCAGGGCCGAGATACCCGGCTGGGTCGAGCAGAAAGGTGCCAGTTTGGCATCGGCCTCATGTGGCTGGTGATCGGAACAAATGGCCTGGATCACATTCTGCTTGACGCCTTCGCGCAGGCCGTCGCGGTCACGCTGTGTGCGTAACGGCGGGATGACATGGCACAAGCTGTCATAGTCGCTAATATCCATTTCGGTCAGGTGTAATTGATGGGCGCAAACGTCAGCCGTTACCGGCAGGCCATCATACTGGGCCCTGGCTATCATGCGTACTGCACGCAGCGTCGACAGGCGGGTGAAATGCGCCTTGACGCCGATCAGCTCGATCAGGGCCAGGTCGCGGGCAACTGCGGCAGTTTCTGCGGCAACAGGAATGCCTGGTAATCCCAGGCGTGTGGATACTTTGCCTTCATGTGCGCAACCATGTTTGCCAAGCCAGTAATCCTGGGGATTGATAAACACCGTCAGTTTATGCGTCTGTGCGTATTCCATCGCCAGGCGCTGGATCTGGGTATTGGCCAGTGGGCCAACATTGGCTACGGCCGGACAGCCCGCCTGTTTGAGAGCGGCCATTTCACTGAGTTGTTCACTTTTCAGGCCCTGTGTCAGCGCAGCGATAGGCAGGACATTGGCATAGCCGGCCTGTTCGGCGCGATTCTGGATCAGTTCAGCAACCGCCGGTGTGTCTATAATCGGATTGGTGTCCGGAGGACAGCACAGCGTGGTAATGCCGGCTGCGGCAGCGGCGCGGGTTTCTGACTCGATCGTGGCCTTGTGTTCATGGCCCGGTTCACGCAGGCGCGCGCTGAGATCAATCAGGCCGGGGATGACCCAACGGCCGCTGGCATCTATGTCATGCTCGGCGTTAAAGCCGTCCAGTTCAGCAGCCACGGCAAGGATTTTACCGTCGCCAATAAAAATATCCAGGTTTTCATCGATACCATTGGCCGGATCGAGTACGCGACCTCCACTGATGCGCATTTTCATTGGGATTCATCTCCCTTGCGCTGCTGACCACTGCGCATGGCCATTGACATGACGGCCATACGCACGGCGATGCCATAGGAAACCTGCTGCAGGATGACCGAACGTGAGCCATCGGCGACCTGCGAATCCATTTCCACACCGCGATTGATCGGCCCCGGGTGCATGACGATGGCGTCGGATTTGGCGACACGCAGACGCTCTTCCGTGAGCCCGTAAAGCTGGAAGTATTCGTGTTCACTCGGTAATAATGCCCCTTGCATGCGTTCATTCTGCAGACGTAGCATGATGATGACATCGGCATCGCGGATGCCTGATTGCAGGTGATGATGGACCTGCACGCCAAGGGAATCTATTTCCGCCGGTATCAAGGTGCGCGGTGCAACGACGCGAATTTCGCCGGTACCCAGTGCATTCAGGGCCAGTATTTGCGAACGTGCCACGCGCGAATGGAGGATGTCACCGACGATGACGACGGTCAGTTCCCTGAAATCCTGCTTGTGCCGACGTATCGTGAACATGTCCAGCATCGCCTGGGTGGGATGTTCATGGCGTCCATCGCCGGCATTGATGACGCTGATATGCGGTTGACTGTGGGTGGCAATGAAATGGGCCGCGCCACTGTCGACATGACGAACGACAAACATATCGGTATGCATGGCCTCGAGGTTTCGTAGTGTATCGAGCAAGGTTTCACCCTTGGTGGTGGCCGATACGCTGACATTCATGTTGAGGACATCGGCGGACAGGCGCTTGGCGGCAAGTTCGAACGTAGTGCGTGTGCGCGTACTGGGTTCGAAAAACAGGTTGACGATGGTTTTTCCCCTGAGCAGCGGCACCTTCTTGATCGATTGTTCGGTAACACCGGCAAAGGATTCGGCAGTATCCAGAATATCAGTGAGAATGTCCCGGTTGAGTCCATCTATGGAGAGAAAGTGGCGTAAGCGTCCGTTTTCGTCTACCTGAAGGTTCATGAGATCTCTGTTGTTTGGATTTCTGATATTGTATGCGTTTTCTACACTATTGTTTAGTCATTTTTTGAAAAAAGTGACTGTTTCTCAGGCGCTCGTTTCGGATGACTTGCCTGGATCCTTTTGTATAATCAGCTGCAGGGGGTCAGGGCCACTGAGTTTCACATGCTCGTTGCTGGCCAGATCAAGTTGCTTGCCGACCACGCTGGCTGCAATCGGTAATTCGCGCCCGCTGCGTTCCACCAGTACAGCCAGTGAAATCGAGGCGGGACGGCCATAATCAAATAGTTCATTCATCGCTGCACGAATCGTGCGCCCGGTGTGCAGGACATCGTCGACCAGGATAATATGCTGATCATCTATGCCGAAAGGGAGGCTGGTGGGTTTGACCTGGGGGTTGATGCCGATGCGGGTAAAATCATCCCGATAAAATGAAATATCGAGTACTCCGAGTTCCCGCTGGATACCCATCAGTTGATAGAGCTTTTTCGCAATCCATACCCCGCCGGTATGAATGCCAATCATCAATGGATCGCTGATATGACGTTGATGCAATAGGTCCTGTAGCTCGCGGGCCATCTCCTCGACAAGTGAATCGATCTCACTCTGATCGCTCATGCTGTAAATGCTCCTGTTGTTGTATCCAGCTTTGTAAAATTATCTGCGCAGCCATTTTGTCGACATCGCCCTTGCGTGATTTCCGGCGCTGTCCGGCCGCGCGTTGGCGCCTGATTTCTGCCTCCGCCTCGCGCGAGCTAAGACGTTCGTCCATTTCGTAAACCGGCAAGTGGAAACGTCCATGCAGCTGGCGAGCGAATTTTTTCGCCGCCTCTGTCATATCCTGCTCTGTGCCGTCCATATGATACGGCACGCCGATGACCAGTGCATCCGGTTTCCATTCCTTGATCAACGCTTCGATGGCAGCCCAGTCAGGTTTGTGCTGGATGTTGTGCAAGGTCTTCAACGCCTGGGCGGTACCAGTCAGTTCCTGACCAACGGCAACGCCGATCCTGCCAAGACCGAAATCAAATCCCAGAAAACAGCGCGACATGAAGGTTGCCAGTAAATGACTTGTATCTTATATCTTGTACCTTGTATCTGAATTCAACCATGCCCGGTATCACCGGATAGCAGATTCAGGTCGATGCCAATTATCTCGGCGGCCCTTGCCCAGCGCTTTTCGACCGGTTCGTCAAATAAAACGGACAGGTCTGCGGGTCCGGTCAGCCAGGCATTTTCGCCCAGTTCCATCTCCAGTTGTCCTGCGCCCCAGCCGGCATAACCGAGTGTTATCAGATACTGCGCCGGTCCGTTGCCATTGGCAATCTCGACAAGAATGTCCCTGGAAGTCGTGATAGCCAGTTGTTCGCTGATGATGACCGTGGATTCCCATAGCACGGCCGGTCGGTGCAGGACAAAGCCGCGCTCTTCCTGAACCGGACCGCCATGGAAGACCGGTATACTGGCCAGTTCCGGATCCTTGATCTCGATGTCCATCTGCTCCAGTACATCATGAATGCTCAGGTCCAGCGGCCGGTTGATGACCAGCCCCATGGCGCCATCTTCATTATGTTCGCAGATATACGTTGTCGTATGATGAAAATTGGGGTCAGCCAGTTGTGGCATGGCGATCAGGAAGTGATTGGAAAGGCAGGTCGGCTGGTTCATACAGATAGTTTATCGGCTATAGAGTCTGTTATCCAATGTAAATGACCAGGTCCTGATAATACGCAGGACCTTGCGGCCATCCAGCACCTCTGCCGGGACCCGTGCGTAGGGTGCTGCCAGTTTGACGATATCCATGGCTGCCTTGTCCAGCAACTTGTGTTTGGATGACTTCAGGATACGCACGCTTATCAGGGAGCCGTCAGGTTTTAATGTGACTTCCATGATCAGGTTGCCACTGAGCTTTTTTCGTCGTGCCTGATACGGGAAGTTCATGTTGCCGATTTTTTCGACTTTACGCGTCCATGAGGCCAGGTAGGCAATATCCTCGCGGCGTTGTGTGTTCGCGTACAGGTACTTTGAATCGGGCAATTGTGAGTAGGCCTGCCAGTTAGCATTATTCTGGGCACTCAGTCTGGCTATTTCCTTGCTGCGTCGCACCAATTCCTGGGCAGATATCTTACTGGTGCGAACCTTGTCCGGGTCTTTGCTGCTGGAACTGACTTTTATATCTGATGCTTGTTGTGTCAGTACCTGTACGTGTCCTTTCTTTGTCTGCCGGACCTTTGTGGCAGCGACATTCTGTTCTGCCTGACCCTGGGTCTGGGCGGGACTGGGTTTGCTCTGTACTTCACGATGCCTGACTTTTTTTTGTGTATTACCCGAGCCTTTCTGGTTTGCCTGGGCCAGGTAATCCGCCTTGTCCGGGGCTTCGTCGGACTTGTGCTGTACCAGCGTGATATCCATTGTCGAGATGATATCGGGCTTGCTGGTATCTTCCGATGAAAAACTGATGCCGAGAATGATCAGCGCATGCAGGACGATGGCCAGGAACAATGTGAGTCCGAGGCGATCATTGTGCGAGATGACTATTTTTCGTGCGGCATGGCTCATGGCTGTGTATCTGCCCCGTGCTATGACAGGGGCTTGCTGATGACTATTTTAGCCGGTTTGGATGTTAAATGGACATGTTTTTCCATTTCCGGGCTCATGTGTATATTACCATCGCTGTCAACCAGTAGCACATGGACTATGCCCATGGATTGTGCAATGCGATACCAATCTTCAGGGCCGGCGACAAATAATGCCGTGGCCGCGGCGTCAGCCAGGGCGGCGTCTTCATGCATTACGGTCACCGCTTGTGTGCCTGTGCCCGGGTATCCGCTGCGCGGGTCGATAATATGATGATAGCGCCGGCCTTCATATTCGAAGTAGCGTTCATAATCACCCGAGGTGAACACACTCTGGCGGCCGGCGACCTCGATATAGGCCAGAACCTGTTCGGCTTTACGCGGGTGATTGATGCCAATACGCCAGGGCCGCTGTCCGCGTTGGCCGATGGCCTTGAGGTCGCCACCGGCATTAATAATGGCGTTTTCTATGCCCTGTATCTCCAGGGTCTCGATGGCGCGGTTAATGCCGTAACCCTTGGCAAAACCGCCCAGATCAACGAATACACCGGGATTGTTGCTCCTGATCCTGATCCCGCTCATCTCGATATCGTCCATGCGCGGATTGGCCTGGAGCAGTTTGCGGATATCCTCGTCTGCGGGAGGCAGGCCGGTTTCGTGTTCTCCATCCTTCAGGCCCCACAGACGAATCAGTTTGCCGATCGCGGGATTGAACAGGTGCTCGCTGCTGACAGCAAGCTGTTTGGCCTTTACCAGCAACGGACGTACCGAGGGGGCATCGGAAAACCATTCGCTGGTCGCGAATAACTGGTTGTTCCTGCTCAGGGCGCTGCGTTGCCAGGGATGCCAGGTTACATGCATGTAGCGGAAATCTGCTTCCAGTTGCTCGAAGGCCTGTTCCGCGGTGGCCTCATCCACGCCGGCAATGCTGACATCGATAATCGTGCCAAAACTGAAAATACTGTGATGATGGACCTTTGTGTCGTCGTCAGTTTGGTGCTCGCAGGCCGTGTTTGACAGTAACAACAGTGAAAAGGCAAAGCAGGATAATAATCGGGTCATTGAAATGGTTCTTATTGAAGTTTGCGTTCGATGGCGTCCATGAGCAGGGCGGCTATATTGAGGTTGAACAGTTTGTCCAGTTCCCTGATGCAAGTAGGGCTGGTGACATTGATTTCGGTCAGGTAATCGCCAATAACGTCGATGCCGACAAACAACAGGCCCATCTCCTTAAGCGTTGGCGCCAGCTGCGCACAAATCCAGTAATCGCGCTCCGACAAGGGTATGCCCTCACCACGACCGCCGGCGGCGAGATTTCCGCGGGTTTCGCCCGTAGCCGGAATCCTGGCCAAGGCATAGGGTACGGGCTCGCCATCGACGATCAGGATACGTTTGTCACCTTCGCTGATTTGCGCGATAAATTTCTGCGCCATACAGTATTCGCTACCATTGTTGGTCAAGGTTTCGATAATGACATTGGTATTCGGGTCGTCTTCACGTACGCGGAAAATAGACACGCCTCCCATGCCTCCCAGTGGCTTCAGGATGATATCGGTATGGCTGTGCAGAAATGCCTTGATCTGGTCGGCATCACGGCTGACCAGTGTCGGTGCACAGCATTGCGGAAACCATGCGGTAAACAGTTTTTCATTGGCTTCGCGCAGACTGTCCGGACGGTTGATAACCAGACATCCCAATTCATGGGCGCGTTGCAGGATATAAGTGGCATAGATGTATTCCATGTCAAAAGGTGGGTCTTTGCGCATGAGGATGACGTCCATGTCCTGCATCGGCATGAAACGGCGTTCACCCAGATCGAACCAGTCTTCCGAGTTGTCCCTGACAGTCAGTTGCCGTGCCTGCATCTGTGGTATTCCATCAAGCATGGAAAGGTCGGGCAATTGTGTATAGTAGATATCCCATTGACGAGATTGCGCTTCCAGCAACATTGCAAACGTGCTGTCCTTGACGATATTGATTGACCCGATCGGGTCCATGACTACACCTAGTTTAATACGCATTACAATCCAGAAAGCAGTAGTTAAGTATTTGCTTATTTATCCCATATGAGACAAGCGCACAGCCTCGCAGTTCTGCTGCTGTTTGGCAAGTGTGAAAATCATGCGTTAGACTGGTTAAGTTACTCATCAGGTCGTCGATAATAATAATCAAGCAAGGCGCTGATCAGCCTGAAAAAATTATTTATATATTTTTCTTAAAGTTTTCAGCCTATCAGCCCGATACAGCAATGAAGCGGGTAGTCAGTCACTAACATTAGTTTATTAAGCTGTACTAAATTATGTCTGGCCACATTACGTTGAAACGGAAAATTGAAGTGTTTATATGGTCTTCGGCTATATTGTTTATGGATTATCGTTACAGTTTGTGTTAAATAATTCAAATGATTTACATTTTCTGTTAAATGTCGTTAAGTGATATTAACAGGGGGCGAGCGCAAGTGTTGGACGGTATGGGAGGCATAGTGACAAGTGAACATCAGTCTGAGGTCGGTGATATGAAAGTCATGGTGATTGACGATAGTAAGACTATAAGACGCACAGCAGAGACACTGTTGAAGAAAGAAGGCTTTGCTGTGGTGACAGCAACGGATGGTTTTGAAGCTTTGTCAAAGATTACAGATCAGGAACCCGATATTATTTTTGTTGATATCATGATGCCTCGACTCGATGGTTACCAGACCTGCGCCTTGATAAAGCATAACCAGGTTTTCAGGAATACGCCGGTAATCATGCTCTCTAGTAAAGATGGGCTGTTTGACAAGGCGCGTGGACGCATAGTCGGTTCCGATCAATACCTGACGAAACCATTTACTAAAGAAGAATTGTTGAGCGCTATAAAACGGCACGTGAAAAAAGCTAGTTAGTAGTCAGATGCGTAGGCATGTGGTAATGCAGCAATCAACAGCATATAGAACGGATTAATTTACAAAAAGGTATATTTGAATGGCTAGTATTCTCATCGTAGACGATTCTCCAACCGAAATACATGTTTTAAAAACCATGTTGGAGAAAAATGGTTTTAGTGCCATGACGGCAAACAGTGGCGAAGAAGGCATAGCATCGGCCAAGTCTGAAAAGCCTGATCTTATCCTGATGGATGTGGTTATGCCGGGAATGAACGGTTTTCAGGCAACGCGAGCGCTGTCCAAGGACACAGATACGTCATCGATACCAATTATCATTGTTACAACCAAGGATCAGGAAACAGACAGGGTCTGGGGTCTGCGTCAGGGGGCCGTTGATTATGTCACCAAGCCGGCGAATGAAAAAGACCTGATTAGCAAGATCAATCAAGCCTTGGGGAACTAAAAGGCCAGTATAATAAATGGGAAGCAAGAGAAAATTTTCACATCCAATTCTTGTTCTGCAGGATATTGAAAACAGGAGTCGCGCCAATGCGCGCGGCCTGCCACAGCAAAAAGTGGTCAAGGATGAGTGGAGCGGGATTGGATTCAAGGTGGGTGATCTGCACATGGTTGCACCACTGGGTCATGTCGTTGAAATTCTGACTTGTCCGCAGTTGTCCCGCGTTCCAGGGGCCAAGCCCTGGGTGTTGGGGATCGCTAATATACGCGGCAATCTGTTGCCGGTAATGGACATGAAAAATTACCTGTTTGGTCAGGCGTCAGCAGTTAAAAAGAAATCACGCGTGCTGGTGCTGAACCATCGCGGTGTATTTTCAGGCTTGCTTGTGGATGAGGTGATGGGGATGCGACGTTTTCTGGCAGAGACGCGCACGCTGACACCGGCGGATACGGATGTGTCAGTCAAGCCCTATATTGAACATATATACAAGCAAAATAACGAACAATGGCTGGTTTTCAGTATGCATAAACTTGCTGAGAGCCCGCTGTTTCTGCAAGTGGCCAGTTAAGGCCAACAAAATTTATTTATAAGTATTTATTATCAACACAATTGAGATTTAGGCCTTTGTCAGGAGACAAAAATGAGTAACGTGAATGCCAATAAAATGCTGGGTTTTGAGAAACAATACAGGGGAATCCTGATCCTTCTCATACTCTCCATCGTCGTAATGGGTGTCATCTTTTACAAGGTGGGTGTGCAGACCCAGAATGATAAGGAGTACATTCGTCTGGCGGGTGAGCAACGTGTATTATCACAGAGTATTGCGAAATTTGCTCTTGAGGCCGCGGTCGGTAGGGAGCAGGCATCCGACAACCTGAAACAGTATCGCGATCAGTTCCAGGCGAATGTTGATCTGTTGAAGAATGGCTCCGAATCCTTGCCGGCACTCACCGAGGATTTGCAGCCACTCTTGCAGAACGTGGAGCAGAACTGGTTAGCATTCCGTGAAAATGTCGATACGATACTTGACGGTAAATCCAGTATCACATCAGTACGTGATAATGCGAATGCGATCAACGAGATGATGCCTAAACTGCTGGCGGATTCAGACCAGATCGTCAGTATCCTCGTCGAAAGTGGTGCGCCCTCGTCACAGATCTACAAGGCCAGTGTGCAGTTGATGTTGAATCAACGTATAGCCAATAATGTAACCAAGGTGCTGGTTGGTGGTGAAGGTACGGTAACCGCAGCAGACCGACTCGGTCGTGACGCAACCATCTTTAAAGGTGTGGTACGTGGCATGCTTGAAGGCGATCGCGACCAGGGCATCGTCAGGGTCAAGGATCCGGATGCACGCGCAATCTTGCAGGAAGTTGCGAAAACCTTTCAGACAGCCAGTAACATGGTCGGTGGTATTCTCGACGAATCGCCAGCATTGTTCGAAGTCCAGGATGGCGCCACTAGCGTAACCGAATTGTCCGATACCCTGATCGACTCCAGTACCTCACTTGGACAGTCCATTGCGGATGCTGCCGATAGCAGGTTGTTAAGTCCGACCATGGCTTTTGCATTCGGTGGCCTTGCATTATTGCTGTTGATTTATCTGGGTATTCGCCTGGTTAAGGACTCCGAGGTTCGTACCAAGGAAGCTGAGGATACGCAGCTGCGTTCACAGGAAGCTATCCTGCGTCTGCTGGATGAGATCCAGGGACTGTCCGAGGGTGACCTGGCTTCATATGCTGTCGTAACCGAAGATATGACCGGGGCGATCGCCGACGCATTTAACAGCTCTATCGATGAATTACGTCAATTGGTAACAACCATTAACGAGACCTCGGTGCAGGTATCTTCCGCTGCTCAGGAAACCCAGGCTACAGCCATGCATCTGGCTGAAGCCAGTGATCACCAGGCGCAGCAAATCACGGCTGCGAGCTCGGCAATCAACGAGATGGCTGTGTCAATCCAGGAAGTATCCAACAACTCGGAAGAAACCTCGAAAATGGCGGAACAGTCGGTTGAAATGGCCAGTAAGGGTGGCGATGCGGTGCGTCGTACCATCCAGGGCATGGACGGCATTCGTGAGCAGATTCAGGAAACATCCAAACGTATCAAGCGTCTTGGTGAAAGTTCACAGGAAATTGGTGACATCGTTGAGCTGATTACCGATATTGCTGACCAGACCAATATCCTGTCTCTGAACGCAGCCATTCAGGCGGCGATGGCAGGTGAAGCCGGTCGTGGTTTCGCGGTTGTTGCGGATGAGGTACAGCGTCTTGCGGAGCGTTCCACAGATGCGACCAAACAGATCGAGGCCCTGGTAAAAACCATTCAGACGGATACCAATGAAGCGGTTATATCAATGGAGCAGAGTACTGCCGGTGTTGTTAGCGGGGCGAAACTGTCCGAGGATGCGGGTGAGGCCCTGGTTGAAATTGAAGGGGTTTCCAACCGATTGGCGGGTCTGATTCAGTCGATATCCGATAGTGCCGGACAGCAATCCAACGCAGCGGCCAATATTTCAGATACCATGAACGTTATTCAGGAAATTACAACCCAGACCTCGGCGGGTACCAATGAAACCGCAGCATCGATCGGTAATCTTGCCGAACTGGCGAATGACCTGAGGCAGTCAGTATCTGGATTTAAATTACCAGAGGATTGACAGGAAGGAGTCCTGACTTGAAGTCTGTGCAGAATAAAATGTCGGAGACAGGTTTCCTCGATCCGTTGCCGGAAATGGATGATCAGCAGTTCAGGCAATGGATGGGTCTGCTTGAGGATCGAACCGGTACCGTATTGCCACCGGAAAGGAAATCATTTCTGGTAACCAATCTTGGTTTGCGTATGCGTGAAATCGGCTGTCGTAACTACCAGGAATATTACGACATGCTATCCGGTGTGCAGGGTCTGAAGGAATGGAATGTCCTCGTTGATCGCATCACTGTACATGAAACGCGTTTTTTCCGACACCCGTTATCACTTGAGCTGGTGCATGATTACGTGACACATAAGCCACTTGATCAAAGCGCTGGGCATGTATCGGTGCAGGTCTGGAGTGTAGCCTGTTCAACAGGAGAGGAGGCCTACTCGCTCGCTATGGTGATAGACCAGGCTTTCAAGCGGCGAGGGGATGCCAGTTATTTTGGTATTACCGCGACAGATATCAGCCCGGCGTCACTGATAACCGGACGCAAAGGTGTGTATCCGGAGCGGCGCTTGAAGGATGTAGAACCTGGCCTGCGTGAAGAATATTTTAACCAGGCTGAGAAAAATCATTATCAAGTCGACGATTATTTAAGAAAGCGAATATGTTTCGCGCGCATGAATGTAATGGATATTGTTAATGAGCCGGTGGGTAAGATGGATATTATATATTGCCAGAACCTGCTGATTTATTTTGACAGATCCACACGTACCGAAATTGTGACAAATATGGCCAGACATTTATTGCCAGGCGGACTGTTGATTCTGGGTTCGGGTGAAATGCTGAGCATGGAACATCCTGAACTGGAACAAATACAACATCCACGCGTACTGGCTTATCGTCGTGTGAAAGAATCGACAAGGGTTAACGAATAATGGCGATGGATACTACGATCGATTACAGTACTCTGAACTGGGTCAAGGAAGAAATTGACGAAACTATGAAACAGGCTCGTCATGCCCTGGAAGAATATGTGGAAGACCAGGAGGATGCGACGCAACTGCGCTTTTGCCTGACCTATATTCACCAGGTTTACGGAACCTTGCAAATGGTGGAGCTCTACGGCGCTTCCTTGTTTGCTGAAGAGATGGAGCAATTGATTCAGGCGCTGCTGGCCAATGAGGTCACGCAGAAAAATGATGCTTACGAAGTGTTGATGCGGGCAATATTACAATTACCCGATTACCTTGAGCAGATCCAGGGTGGTATGAATGATAACCCATTAATCCTGATGCCAATCATGAATGATCTGCGCGCAGCCAGAGGAGCGGCGTTGTTGTCAGAAAGTGCCTTGTTCGCACCAGACCTGCGTAATGCAACACCGGTAGAGCTCGGTGAATCAGTCGAATTCTTTGGCGTTGATCCCAAGGTACTGGCGAGAAAACTACGGCCGTTGTTCCAGATCGGTCTGCTGGGTTGGTATCGTGACAAGGATACAACCGATAGTCTAAAAAAGATCATCAAAGTGTTGTCTCAACTCGAGCAGGTATGTAGCCGTGACGAGGCAGTACGACTCTGGTGGGTAGCCAGAGGGCTGGCGGAGTCCTTGCTGCATGGCGGCATCAGTGGAAATATTACCCTGAAATTGTTGCTTGGACACGTGGATCGTGAAATCAAGCGCCTTATAGACATAGGTGAGCAGGAATTATCGGCACATCCTTCAGAAGAGCTGCTGAAAAACCTGTTGTACTACATTGCCCAATCCAGGCCGGTAACGGCACGCATCAAGGAAATTCAGCAGAAATTCAATCTGTCGACAATACTGGTCTCTGGTGAAGATGTCGAGTCAGCCAGGGAATCGCTTGCTGGCCCGAATGCACAGTTGATGGAAACGGTATCGATTGCCATTTCTGAAGACCTGGCGCGTGTCAAGGATGCACTGGACCTGCTCTTGCGCAGTGATGAGCGTGACCTGTCTACACTGGAGCCGCAGATAGAGGTCATGCAAAAAATGGCCGATACCCTCGGCATGCTGGGCATGGGAGTGCCCCGCAAGGTCATTCAGGAGCAGGCCGGTATCATTGCTGCAATCGTCAAGGGAGAGCTTGTCCCTGATGAATCACGCCTGATGGAAATTGCCGGTTCGTTATTGTTCGTTGAGTCCAGCCTGGTTGGTCTGGTCGAAAGCAGTCATGCACAGGAAGATCGGGCGGGAGAAGCAGCAGGCGGTGGTGCAGATGCCAAGTTGGCAACGGGTGAGATGCGCCAGATCCAGGATGTTGTGCTGAAGGAAATTTCAGTCGAAATTTCAAAATCGAAAGATGCTATCGTGGCATTCCTCGATGCGCCGATGGACTTTGACCAGTTACAGGTTGTCCCGGGCCTGTTTGAAACAGCCAAGGGTGGTATGCAAATTATGGGGCTTGAGCACGCCTCAAGGCTGATGGAGTCCGCTGGTCATTATATCAGTAATGACTTATTGGCACGCAATGATCCACCAGGCCCACAGGATCTGGATAATCTCGCCGATGTAATCTCCAGCATCGAGTATTATCTCGAGGCAGTTCGCGAGAACAGAACAAATACGGATGCAATTCTTGCCGTTACCGAGCAAAGTCTCCGTAATCTGGGCTACAAGGCTGATAGCGTCATTGCTGAAACGGCGCCACTGGCTGACGAGGCTACAGTTGAAAGCCATGCGTCTGTCGACACGGCTGCGGCTGAGGAAGAAACGGCAATACTTGCTGATATCCCCGCTGACAGCTTTGCAGAAACTTCTGCAGGCGGTAATGAGAGTGAGGAGGCGGCCGTCGAGACAGCTGCGGCTGCGGCAGATACCGCGATAATTACAGAAATTCCAATGGATAGCTTCACTGAAACTCCTGCGCCTGAAATTGACAGTGCAGCAGAAAAAGTTGCAGATGTTAGTGAAGTTGCCGAAGTGCAGCCGACGAAAGCAGGGCCTGCGTTGAGCAGTAGTTTCCCGGATGATATTGACGAGGACATTGCCGAGATATTTATTGAAGAGGCAGAAGAGGTTCTGGATTCTATCAGGGAATCCCTGCCACGCTGGAAAGGAGATTATAACGATCTTGATTCCCTGGGTGACGTCCGTCGATCATTTCATACATTGAAAGGCAGTGGGCGTCTGGTCGGAGCGACGGCCATCGGTGAGTTCGCCTGGTCGATCGAAAATATGCTGAACCGTGTTCTGGACGGTACGATTGCCGTCAGCCCCGGCAAGGTGGATTTGCTTGATGATGCAGTTGATGCGCTTCCGGGTTTGATAAGTGAGCTCAAGGGTGAAGGTCCTTCCGGTGTCGATGTCGAGGCGTTAATCAATAGGGCCGAGAATGAAATCCAGAAACCAGCGGCTGTAGAGCAACAACCGGAAGCACTATTGATAGAAGAGGCCAGGCAGGCAGCAAACAGGGATGAGCAGCAAAGGGAAGAAGCGGCCGAGATTATTCAGGTTATGGATCCTGTACTGCATGAAATTTTCAGCAAGGAATCCGCAGGCCACATAAACACGATCAATGAGTACCTGCAAACTATTGCCAGCAGGGATCAGGAGCACAGACTGGTGAATGATGATCTGGTCAGGGCCCTGCATACCTTGCACGGTAGTGCACGTATGGCCGGTGCCGAAGATATAGCGGAAGTTGCCGGTACTTTTGAAAAATATGCGAAAGTCCTGCTTGAAAACGAGACAACAGTCAGTGAAGAGAGTCAGTCGCTGCTAAAACTCGGTGTTGATGCCATCAATGAAATGCTGGCGATGATTAACAAGGCCGGTGAACCCAGTGTTAATGCCAGGTCCATCGTGGACAAGGTTTCAACCCTGCATGAATTCGAAGTTGAAAAGCAGGAAGAGCATGCACGTCAGCAACAGGAACAGGTATTGCAGCAACAGGAAGAGCAATATCTGGAAACTGCAGAGGAAGATGAGCTTGATCAGGAAATTGTTGAGGTCTTTCTGGAGGAAGGTGCAGAAATTCTGGACTCAAGCGAGGTTATTCTGCAGAGATTATATGAATCTCCTGATGACAAAGATGCCATTGCAGAATTGCAACGTGAATTGCATACGCTGAAAGGTGGCGCAAGGATGTCAGGCATTACGGCGATGGGCGACCTGAGCCATGCAGTGGAGTCTGTTCTGACAGCGGTTGTAGAAGAAGGCTTGCCGGTAACTGAGCATATGGTCGATGCTCTGCAGCGTTCGCTGGATCGATTGATCAGGATGCTGGAAATGGCAGGCAAACAGCAAAGTCTGACTATGGAAACGGAACTCATTGCCGAGCTGGAAGGCATTCTCAAGGGCGAGGCAGTGGCCAGCGCGGAATTGCCTGCTGAAGAACATGAAGTGGTTGCGGCAGAGACAGTAGTAGAGCCAGAGGAGCTTGAAGGAACTGCAGAGATAATAGAATTTCCAGTTACGGAAGAGGAGCAGGTCGAAGTCGAAGCAGTCGAGATCGAACAGCTTGGAGCTGAGGAGCTTGATAGCGCAGAGGCCGTCGGTGCCGAGGATATGTCACCTGCTGAGAGCGGGCTTGAAGATGCAGGCCAGCTTGAACTAGCCGAGGCCGCCACAACAGCAGAACCAATCGAACTGGAAACAGAGAAGCCGGGTGAGCAGCAGGATATGGAAGCTGCTGAAATGCTTGCGCGGGTTACACCTGCGGAAATTCCACCCCCTATACCGGCGCCGATTCCACAGGTAATAGAGAAGGCAGCACAAACGGCGGCGGGCGAGATGGTCAGAGTACGCTCGGACCTACTGGATAACCTGGTTAATTATGCAGGCGAAGTCAGTATATTCAGGTCGCGGCTCGAACAGCAGATCGGTGCTTTCCGTTATAACCTCGTTGAAATGGATCAAACTGTTGATCGATTGCGTGAGCAATTGCGTAATCTGGAAATAGAAACTGAAGCGCAAATCCTGTTCCGTTACGAACAGGAGATTGACAGTGACGAGAAATTTGATCCGCTTGAGCTCGATCGCTATTCAACCATGCAGCAGTTATCGCGCGCCCTGATGGAAACAACAGCTGATATAGCCAGTATTCAGGATCTTATGGACGGCCTGGTCAGGGAATCGGAAACACTGATGGTTCAACAGGCGCGCGTCAATACCGACCTGCAGGAAGGTCTGATGCGTACACGCATGGTGTCATTCTCCGGTGTTATTCCACGATTGCAGCGTATCTTGCGTCAGACAAACCAGGAGCTGGGCAAGAAGGCCAGATTAAATGTTTCGGGTGAAGCAGGTGAGCTTGACAGAAACGTTCTCGAAAGAATTACCGCGCCACTGGAGCATATGATCCGTAATGCGCTTTCTCATGGTTTGGAGACACCGCAACAACGCGCAGCAGCTGGCAAGGACGAAATTGGCGTTATCGATCTGACGGTTTCACGTGAAGGTTCTGAAATACTGCTGTCTCTGCAGGATGATGGCGCCGGTATGAACCTTGACGCCATTCGTAAAAAGGCCCAGGAGCGCGGTCTTATAGAAGACTCGAGCCATCTTACTGACAATGACATCATGCAGTTTATTCTGG
The DNA here is from genome assembly GCA_947258655.1 of uncultured Gammaproteobacteria bacterium. Lineage (GTDB taxonomy): Bacteria > Pseudomonadota > Gammaproteobacteria > JAADHQ01 > JAADHQ01 > JAADHQ01. Next base: position 87,884 of record CAMYJD010000006.1, read on the forward strand.
AGTCCGGTTTCAGTACTGCCGAGCAGGTTACCCAGATTTCAGGCCGTGGTGTCGGCATGGACGTGGTGAATAGTGAAATCAAGCAATTGGGTGGCTCGCTGAATATCACGTCAGTACCAGGTAAAGGTACGAAGTTTGTTATTCGCTTGCCACTGACGCTGGCCATGAATCATGCATTGCTGGTCAAGGTTAGCGATGAGAGCTATGCTATTCCGTTGACCAGTATTGAAGGTATAGTCCGTATGAGCCGGGAGGAACTCGAACGCTATCAGGCAAATCCGGACAATATGTATCATTATGCGGGCAGCGATTACCAGGTGCAGGGCCTCGGCTCCATCTTGCATGCGCAATACTCCGGTTTCACCTCTGCGGAAAAATTATTACCGGTATTGCTGGTCCGTTCGGGCGATCATCAGATGGCCCTGCAGGTTGATGAGTTACAAGGCAGTCGCGAAATTGTAGTAAAATCTGTTGGTCCGCAGCTGAGTACCTTGAGAGGAGTGTCGGGTGCAACCATTCTGGGTGATGGTCGTGTCGTATTGATCCTCGATATGGGCTCGATTATCAGGTTGAGCGCAGCGATGCGTGTTACCGAGGCCACAGCTGTTGAAGAATACGCGCAGGAAGAACGCAAGCTTAATGTTATGGTAGTCGATGACTCGATAACGGTCAGGAAAGTAACGACCCGATTGCTGGAACGTAATGATATGCACGTAATTACTGCGAAAGATGGTGTCGATGCTGTCGCCACCCTGCATGAACATATACCGGATATCATGCTGCTGGATATCGAGATGCCGCGTATGGATGGCTTTGAACTTGCGACCTATATGCGTAATGAGCCACGTTTGCAGGATATACCAATTATAATGATCACTTCTAGGACCGGTGACAAGCATCGTCGTCGTGCCGAGGAAATAGGTGTCCAACGTTACTTGGGTAAACCGTACCAGGAGCACGATTTACTTGAGAACATCAATTCAGTGATAGAGGAAAAGCATGGGATTGCTTAATCCTGTAAATAATAGTCTGCGCGTTGCGATATTGTCACGTTCTGTGCGTGAGCGGGACTGTCTGGGTGAGATACTGGAAGCCAATGGCCTTCAGGTAGTCGATGATGAGCTTTTCAGGCAAAATCTGAGCGCAGGAAACGACCAGGGTGTGGCCGATGTCATTCTGGTGAATCTGGATGATAGCGATGATGCGGAGCTCGATATGCTCCTTGATCATGCCGAGCTTCCAATGTTATTTAATGATAGTGCATCGATCCGCAAGCAGGTTACTGCAGGAGGGCGTGCATGGGGCCGACGTTTGGCGGAGAAGCTTATCGAGGCTGCGGGTGAGAAATTCAGCGTTCAATCAGAAGAGGTTGAAGAGCCTGAAAGCGCCTATACAGTGGCCGAGACCCAGCATCAAACTCCCGGGCTGCAGCCTGTCGATAGTGCGCTGACCGAACCGTATGAGGACAGCAAGGATGTCACGCTCATGATTAATACGCAGGAAGCATCTGTACCGTACAAGGATATGCCAACAGCTGAAATAGTTGCAATGAACAAGGATGGCAGCCTGGACAATATTGTTAACCGGGCGCGCCGCATCTGGGTTCTGGGTGCGTCTATAGGAGGACCGCAGGCAGTAAAGCAGTTTCTTGCGCGCTTGCCGAAGGATCTACCGGTCTGTTTTATACTGGCGCAGCATATCGGCGTTGGTTTCGTCAATCTGCTGGCTGAGCAATTAAGTCGCATAACCAGTCTTAGAGTAACCGCCCCTGAAGAAGGTATGGTGCTTGAAAAAGGTCATCTTGTTGTCGCGCCAGTAGACAAGCGTATCAATTTCAGTGAGCGTGGAGTGATATCCATGGAGGATATCAAACAGCGTAGTATCTACAGTCCTTCGATAGATGATGTCATGACTGTCGTCGCCAAACACTATGGTGCCGATGCCAATGCAATTATATTCAGTGGTATGGGTAATGATGGTACAGCGGGTTGTCACTTGATTGCACAAAAGGGTGGCATGATTTGGGCGCAGGAGCCCAAGAGTTGCGTGATAAGCAGCATGGCCGATTCTGTCCGTTACGCCAATATCGTCAGCCTCAGTGGAACCCCCGAGGAGCTGGCTGATAATCTTGTCGAGTATCTTGAAGGTGAAACCAACTGATGAGTAATCTGAATGTATCCGTGCGCAGCCTGTTGATCCCTATGATGCGCGAACAAATATTGTTACCCAATGCATCCCTGGCTGAAATTGTAGCCTTTTCCGAGGCGGGTGTAATTGAAAATAGCCCTGAATGGTTGCTTGGTATGTTTCCCTGGAGAGGGCTGGATGTGCCATTGATATCATTCGAGGCACTGCAGGGTGGCCAACCGGCCGAGACCGGTAAGCGCAGTCGTATTGCAATCTTTAATACGCTGAGCGGAAATCCTGATTTACCTTTTTTTGCTGTCGTTGTGCAGGGTATACCTCATCTGCTCATGGCAAATCAAAGTGTCGTCACCGCCGTGGCCGAAGATACGGACGATCAGGAAGCTGTGCTGGCGCATGTTCTCATTGAGGCCGAACCGGCCATTATTCCGGATCTCGACAGGATCGAGTCAGCGATTCTGGCAGAAAAATCGCTGTTCAACCAAGTGTGATATTTTCTGTTCTGACTAATATTCTGCTAGCCAAGGTCGCCGTATAAATTCTGGATAATGCTCAGGGCCGTCACGGCCGCTGTTTCGGTGCGCAATATTCGCGGCCCCATACGCATACCGTGAAAGCCGTGCTGATATGAAAGTTCAATTTCACGTGGGCTTAAACCGCCTTCCGGTCCCGTCAACAGTAGTATCTGCTTGTGTCCGGGCTGCAATGATCCCAAAGTACTGCTGGCATTCGGATCAAGCGTCAGTTTCAAGGCCGGCATATCCTGGCTGCTGATCCATGTGTCGAAGCTTGTCGGTGATTCAATAACCGGTATACGATTACGTCCACATTGTTCACATGCACTGGAGACGATACCCCGCCAGTGTCTGATTCTTTTTTCGAGCCTGTCCTCCTTTAGCTGTACGGCACCACGTTCGGTGAAAATGGGGAGAATAGCAGTCACACCCAGTTCAACCGCCTTCTGAATTGTATAATCCATGCGTTCCCCTCTGGAGACTCCCTGGCACAGGGTAATGTTCAAGGGCGATTCGCGATCGATGATTTGTGCATCCTCAATAGTGGCCCATGCATGATTGCGCTGGATGCGTGATATGACGGCCCTGTATTCATGCCCATCACCATTGAATAACATCAGTTCAGTTCCATGCTGAACGCGCAGCACTCGGGTCAGGTGTGTCGCTGCCTGTGCCTCAAGTTCGATTTCCGTGCCTGCTGTCAATGGTCCGGAATGGTAGATGCGGATGGTTCTCATGGTCTTGAAGATACAAGATACTGGGCGCCAGATACAAGGGAAAAGATACAAGATGAAAGGATATGGATGTCAGGACCATGTGCCATGCTGATCATTCAATGATATGGAAACAAAAATATATTTCTTTGTGCCTTCGTGTCTTCGTGGTAAATATTGATTTTCATAAGTCCGGAAGGGGAAAGTCGGCTAGTCAGAGGTAGCAAGGTGGATACCTTCAATTGCGATTTTTGCCATATGGGTGATCTGCTCGGGGGTGATGATATAGGGCGGCATAAAGTAGACAACATTGCCCAGCGGTCTGAGCAAGACACCATTGGCCAGGCCGTTCTGGTATACCTTGAGCCCTCTGCGCTCCTGCCACGGATAGGCCTCCCTGTTGTGTTTGTCCTTGATCATTTCTATGGCGAGAATCATGCCCGTCTGGCGGACCTCGGCAACATGCGGATGATCCCGCAGTTCCTGAACGGACTCAGACATGAGTCGGGACAGAACGGTGTTGTTGTTTATGACATCATCCTGTTTGAAGATATCCAGAGTCGCCAGTGCAGCACGACAACCGAGGGCATTACCCGTGTAGCTGTGTGAGTGCAGGAAGGCAGTCAGTCTTTCATAGTCGTCATAGAAGGCCTGGTATATGTTGTCATGGGTCAGGACTACTGATAGTGGCAGGTAGCCTCCGGTCAGGCCTTTGGACAGACACATAAAGTCAGGGCTGATATTGGCCTGCTCGCAGGCAAACAGGGTGCCGCTACGTCCAAAGCCAACAGCGATTTCATCGGCAATGAGATGGACGTTATATCTGTCGCAGGCCTTGCGCAACAGTTCCAGGTATACTGGCTCATACATACGCATATTGCCGGCGCATTGCACCAGGGGTTCTACGATGACGGCGCATGTTTCATGCGCATGCCGTTCCAGTATCTGCTCCATGTATTTGAACATGCGTACAGAAAAATCATGGCAGCTCTCTCCTGACTCGCGATGATAGCAATCGGGTGATGGTACGGTAATGGGCTGCATCAGTAATGGTGCATAGGTGTCCTTGTACAGTTCGACATCACCTACTGCGAGTGCGCCGAGTGTTTCACCATGATAGCTGTTGCTCAGGTTAATAAACCGTGTCCGCGCAGTCTGGCCGGTGTTTTGCCAGTAATGAAAGCTCATCTTCAGGGCCACCTCGATGGCTGATGAACCATTGTCTGCATAGAAACATCGTGACAGGCCTGCGGGCGTGATCTCGGTCAGGCGCTCTGAGAGCTCAATGATGGGCTCATGGGTAAAGCCGGCAAGGATGACATGTTCCAGTTCATCCAGTTGTTTTTTTAATGCCTGGTTGATACGTGGGTTGGCGTGCCCGAACAGGTTGACCCACCACGAACTGATTGCATCGAGGTAGCGATTGTCATCGAAGTCATGCAGCCACACCCCTTCGCCGCGCTTGATAGGGATTAGTGGTAACGACTCATGATCTTTCATCTGCGTACAGGGGTGCCAGAGGGTGCGCAAATCGCGTTCTATGTATTTTTTATTTTCCATAAGTCGTCTATCTGAACTGGAGTGGCGAGCAGTAGCGAGTTGCTAGTGGCTGGTAGCGATGACTGAATAGTAGCTTGAATTTCCTGGCTACTCGCCGCTCGCTACTAGCTACTAATCTAGGCCTTAAGGCCTAGATTCTGCCAGATCGCCATACTGGGGCCGGCCTGGTTCATGGTATAAAAATGAAAACCGGGGACACCTTCCTGCTGTAGTCTTGTGCACATTTGCGTAACGACGTCTTCACCGAAGGCCATGATGCTGTCGCGATCATCGCCGAATCCCTGTAAACGCTTCTTTATCCAGCGTGGAATTTCTGCACCGCACATATCCGAGAAGCGCGCTAATTGCGTATAATTGGTAATCGGCATGATACCCGGGACAATGGGAAGATCAATGCCGGCCTTTTCGCAATCATCCACGAAGCGGAAGTAGGCATCGCAATTATAAAAATACTGTGTGATAGCGGCATTGGCGCCTGCATCGACCTTGCGCTTGAAATTGATCAGATCAGTCTGCGCGTCACTGGCCTGGGGATGCACTTCAGGGTAAGCAGCAACCTCAATATGAAAATAATCGCCGTATTCCCTGCGAATGAATTCCACCAGTTCGTTGGCGTAACGGAAGGCGCCGGCCTCTTGCATGCCGGATGGCATGTCGCCGCGTAATGCAACGACACGATTGACGCCGTTTTCCTTATAGGTATTGAGAATGTGAGTAATGCTTTCCAGTGTAGAGCCGACGCAGGACAGATGCGGTGCTGCGGACAGTCCCGATTGCTGGATTTCGAGTACGGTATCGATAGTTCCCTGCTGGGTGCTGCCGCCGGCGCCAAATGTAACGGAAAAGTATTTTGGTTTCAGTTTGGCCAGTTCAGTGCGTGTAGCACGAAGCTTATCCAGGCCCTGTTCTGTTTTTGGCGGGAAAAACTCGAAGCTGTACTGGGGAGTATATTTTTTTTGGCTAATCATATTAATTCAGGTACAAGATACAAGGATAAAGATACAAGGGTCGGTGCACTCACACCTTCCCTTGTATCTTGTATCTTTTCCCTTTCCCCTGTCTTTAATATCGATAGTGTTCGGGTTTGTATGGACCATCAACCGGAACATTGATGTAGTCGGCCTGATCCTGGCTTAAAGGCGTCAGGTTGGCGCCGATCTTGTCCAGATGCAGTCGCGCTACCTTCTCGTCCAGAATCTTGGGCAGGACATAGACTTCGTTATTATATTTATCGCTATGATTGAATAACTCGATCTGTGCCATGACCTGGTTTGTGAACGATGCGGACATGACAAAACTTGGATGGCCTGTGGCACAACCGAGGTTGACCAGACGGCCTTTGGCCAGAACAATGATGCGTTTGCCATCGGGAAATATGACATGATCAACCTGTGGCTTGATTTCTTCCCACTGGTATTTTTCCAGAGACGCAATCTCTATCTCGGAATCGAAGTGTCCGATGTTGCAGACAATGGCTTCATTTTTCATCGCTGCCATATGGTCATGATTAATGACATTGACGTTACCTGTTGTGGTAACGAAGATATCACCCTGGTCGGCGATGTCATTCATTTCCACAACGCGGTAACCTTCCATGGCTGCCTGTAATGCACAGATTGGGTCGATTTCCGTGACCCATACGGTAGCGCCCATGCCACGGAAGGCCTGTGCGCAACCCTTGCCGACATCACCATAACCGAGTACGACGCAGATCTTTCCGGCGACCATGACATCCGTCGCGCGCTTGATCCCGTCGAGTAATGATTCACGGCAACCGTAGAGGTTATCGAACTTGCTCTTCGTGACCGAGTCATTGACGTTCATGGCCGGGAACATCAATTCGCCGGCTTCCTGCATCTGGTACAGGCGATGAACACCGGTGGTGGTTTCTTCGGTTACGCCCTTGACACTGTCGACAATCTTCTGCCATTTGTCTTTTTCTGCCGTGTTACGCAATACGTTCAGAATGGCGGCCCATTCTTCATTGTCATCGGCTTTGGTTTCGGGTATGGCACCGGCCTTTTCAAACTCAGCGCCCTTATGTACTAGCAGGGTCGCATCGCCGCCATCGTCGAGGATCATGTTGGGTGCGCCACCATCCGGCCAGGTGATCATTTGTTCAGTACACCACCAATATTCCTCGATGGTTTCACCTTTCCATGCAAATACCGGGATACCCTGATTGGCGATAGCGGCGGCGGCATGGTCCTGGGTTGAGAAAATATTACACGATGCCCAGCGTACTTCGGCACCCAGATCGACCAGTGTTTCTATCAGTACGGCTGTCTGGATAGTCATGTGCAGGCTGCCTGATATACGTGCGCCTTTGAGCGGCTTCTGACCTTTGTATTCCTCGCGGATGGCCATCAGGCCAGGCATTTCCACTTCGGCGATACGGATTTCCTTGTGGCCCCATTCGGCCAGAGACATGTCGGCGACTTTATAGTTAGTGAATACAGAACCTGAGGCAGCGCTCATCTTCATTCTCCTTAATTAAAAGTTGAATGAGCGCCGTTGATCCAGTTTAGGGGATCTGCCCGCTCCCGAGCCTGACGGATTGTACCGCTGCAGCGCCCCTCGGGAGTGACAGTGTTGTATATTGTAGTCGAAAAAATCGTTAACGCAATAACTGCGCCGATCAGATGCCGGCCGCATCTCTCAATGCATCGGCCTTGTCGGTTTTTTCCCAGGTGAATTCATCTTCCTCGCGACCGAAGTGACCATAAGCTGCTGTTTTTGCATAGATTGGGCGTAGCAGGTCGAGCATTTTGACGAGTCCGCCGGCGCGTAGGTCAAAATGTTCATCAATCAGCTCGACGATGCGAGCGTCATCGACCTTTCCGGTGCCGAAGGTCTCTACACTGATAGAGGTCGGCTGTGAAACACCGATTGCATAGGAGACCTGGATCTCGCAACGGTCAGCGAGGCCGGCGGCGACAATGTTCTTGGCGACATAGCGACCGGCATAGGCCGCGGAACGGTCCACCTTGGATGGATCCTTGCCGGAGAAGGCACCACCACCATGGCGGGCCATACCACCATATGTATCGACAATGATCTTGCGTCCGGTCAGGCCGCAGTCACCAACCGGACCACCGATAACGAAACGTCCGGTCGGATTGATGAAGAATTTGGTATTTTCATCGATCCACTCCTTGGGTAATACCGGTGTCAGTATCTCATCCATGACCGCTTCCTCGATGGCTTTTTGCTCCATGTCAGGACTGTGTTGTGTCGACAATACAACGGCATCGATGCCAATCGGAGTGGTGCCATCATAGCGGAAAGTGACCTGGCTCTTGGCGTCGGGACGTAGCCACGGCAGTGTGCCATTCTTGCGCACTTCAGCCTGGCGCTTTACCAGCCGGTGTGCATAGGTTATCGGCGCCGGCATCAGTACATCGGTTTCATTACAGGCAAAGCCGAACATCAAACCCTGGTCACCAGCACCCTGTTCGTGTTTTTCGTCTTCATCGACGCCCATGGCAATATCGGCAGACTGTTTGTCTATCGATGTCAGGATGGCGCAGGATTCGTAATCGAAGCCTATTTCTGAGCTGTTATAGCCGATTTCCTGGATGCGTCCGCGGACCACTTCGTTCATGTCGACCCAGGCCGATGTTGTGATTTCACCTGACAGCACCACCATGCCGGTATTGACCATGGTTTCGCAGGCCACGCGTGCTGACGGGTCCTGTTCCAGGATCGCATCCAGAACAGAGTCGGATATCTGATCGGCGACCTTGTCCGGATGGCCTTCTGAAACAGATTCGGATGTAAATAGATGTTTGCTCATTATCTTGTTTCCCTTATTAAAACCAATAAAAAACCGCTTTGTCATGGACTAAAGCGGTTTTTCAGGGGTTCGGTTGTGACCTCGCTTTAGCCGTATTTATTAAGCGCCCGCAATCTGAATTCAAATCAGCGCTATTGAGCAATTATTATAATTAACTGATTATATATGTCAAAGTCTACGGGGATTTATTGTATTCATGTACGCAGCCATAAGTGTTGAAAAATACAGGCGGTACTTTTGATTTATTATTTAGGTATATATTATACGTACCCTGGCAATATCAATTGCATTAAACCATAAAGAGAAAGAGGATATAGCATGGTCAGTCTGGAAACCCCCATTTGTGATTTTGGCGCGCCCGCCATTGAGTTTGAATTACCCGGTATTGATGGTAAGCACTGGACCCTGGAGGATTGTCGGGGCGAAAAGGGTCTGTTGGTTATGTTTATTTGCAATCATTGCCCTTACGTTAAGGCCATCCGCGAACGTATCGTCAGGGATACGCGTGAATTACGCGAGATGGGCATCAACAGTGTTGCCATCATGTCCAATGATTCGACGCAATACGAAGAGGATTCTTTTGAAAATATGGGGAAAATTGCCAGGGAGTATGATTTCCCGTTCCCCTATCTACTCGACGAAAGCCAGCAAGTAGCCAAGGCCTATGGGGCAGTGTGCACACCGGATTTCTTCGGCTATAACCATGATCTGCAATTACAGTATCGCGGCAGACTGGATGCCAGTCGCAAGGAAAGTGCCTCTGCAGATGCGCGCAGGGACCTGTTTGAGGCGATGGCGGAGGTCGCTCGCAGCGGGCGGGGACCGCGGGAACAGATCCCAAGCATGGGATGTTCAATAAAGTGGATTGAGGAAGGCGAATAAATTGCTTAATAATCAATACTATATGATTACCTTAATAATAATATAGATTAATATTATCGTTATCCCAAGTAAGTTTTATCGTTACATAACCAGTCTCACTATTGCCGAATGCCTTCAAGTAGGGGAGAATACCGCTTCTTCTGAATCAGGGTAGCGCAAGCTGCCTTATTCATTTGCTAGTAATCCAGATAGTACAGGCGCGCTTCAGGTCCGGCAGGTTATCAATGCGTCAACAGAGCCGGAAAGAATTTATCGTCTTGGTAAATGCATAATTTCAAAGCGATAGTGCGATTACCGGGACCGTGACAGGTTTCAATTAAAACTTTGGGAACAGAGGAGAGAACTATGCCCTCACGTAGAGATTTAGCCAATGCCGTTCGAGCGTTGAGTATGGATGCAGTACAAAAGGCCAAGTCCGGTCATCCGGGTGCCCCGATGGGTATGGCCGATATTGCTGAAGTATTGTGGAACGACCATATGACCCACAATCCTGCCAATCCAGACTGGAGTAATCGCGATCGGTTTGTACTGTCAAATGGCCATGGCTCCATGTTGATATACTCCCTGCTACATCTTACAGGTTATGACATTAATATGGATGACCTGAAGAACTTCCGTCAATTACATTCAAAAACTCCGGGTCACCCTGAATATGGCTATGCACCCGGTGTTGAAACCACCACCGGCCCGTTGGGTCAGGGTATTACCAACGCCGTGGGCATGGCCATTGCCGAGAAGGCCATGGCAGGACATTTCAACCAGAAAGACCACAATATTGTCGACCATCACACCTATGTGTTTCTTGGTGACGGTTGCTTGATGGAAGGTATCTCGCATGAGGCCTGTTCGCTGGCCGGCACCCTGAATCTGGGTAAATTGATTGCATTCTGGGACGACAATGGCATCTCTATCGATGGTCATGTAGAAGGCTGGTTCTCGGATGATACGCCGAAGCGTTTCGAATCCTACGGCTGGCATGTGATCCCTGGTGTTGATGGCCATGATCCGGAAGCAGTACAAAAGGCCATTGAGCTGGCCAAGTCGATGACCGACAAGCCAACGATGATATGCTGCAAGACCACGATCGGTTTCGGTTCCCCGAACAAGGCCGGCAGCCATGCCTGTCACGGTGCGCCCCTGGGTGAAGAGGAAATCAACCTGACCAAGGCAGCCCTGGGTTGGGACCACGAGGCCTTTGAGGTTCCTAATGACATTTATCACGGTTGGGATGCGAAGGAGAAAGGTACAGAAGCTGAAAAGGCATGGAATGAAAAATTCGCGGCCTATAAGGCAGCCTATCCGGAACTGGCGGCAGAATATGAGCGTCGTATGGGCGGCGATCTGCCCGCAGACTGGGCGGCGAAATCCGCCGAATATATCGCCAGCGTCGATGCCGAAGCGAAAAGCCCGGCGACGCGCCAGGCATCCCTGGCTTCTATTGAAGCCTATTCACCGTTGTTGCCTGAACTGTTTGGTGGATCTGCCGACCTCGGTTGTTCCAACCTGACAGAATGGTCCGGTTACAAGCCCATCGTAAATCACGAAGAAGCCAACTATGTGAACTATGGTGTCCGCGAATTCGGTATGTCGGCGATCATGAACGGTATCGCTCTGCACGGTGGTCTGATTCCATTTGGCGCGACTTTCCTGATGTTCTCGGAATATGCGCGTAACGCGATCCGTATGGCGGCATTGATGAAGATCCGTAGCCTGTTCGTATTTACCCACGACTCGATCGGACTGGGTGAAGATGGCCCAACCCACCAGGCCATCGAGCAGATCCCGACCTTACGCATGATTCCGAATATGCATGTCTGGCGTGCCTGTGATGCAGTTGAGTCGGCCGTAAGCTGGCAGCAGGCGATAGAGCGTAAGGACGGTCCTTCGTGCCTGATCTTCTCGCGCCAGGGTCTGCCCCATATGCCACGTACTGCCGATCAGATCGAATCAATCAAGAAGGGTGGCTACATCCTGAAAGACTGCGACGGTACGCCGGATGCGATTATTATCGCCACCGGTTCTGAAGTCGAGTTGGCCGTGGGTGCAGCAGATAAGCTCAGTGGCAAGAAGGTTCGTGTTGTGTCGATGCCATCGACCAATGTCTTCGAAGCCCAGGATGATGCCTACAAAGAGTCCGTGCTGCCGGCAGCAGTGACTGCCCGTGTTGCAGTAGAGGCCGCGGTTACAGGTGGTTGGTACAAATATGTGGGGCTGAATGGTAAGGTCGTCGGTATCGACAGATTTGGTGAGTCGGCACCCGCACCGGAATTATTCGAATACTTTGGCTTTACCGTTGATAACGTTGTCAAGGCCGTCGAAGAAGTTTTGTAATTCTAGTTTATACGTTTGAGGAGATAAATAATGACGATAAAAGTCGGTATTAATGGTTTCGGCCGTATTGGTCGTATGGTGTTCCGTGCTGTGTACAAGGATTTCCAGGATATCGAGATTGTGGGTATCAACGACCTGCTGGACGCAGATTACCTGGCCTACATGCTCAAGTATGACTCGGTTCATGGCCGCTTTGGCGGTGATGTTTCTTCAGAGCCAGGCGCGATGATTGTGGATGGCAAAAAAATCCGTCTGACAGCCGAGCGTGATCCTGCCGACCTGAAATGGGGTGATGTTGGTGCTGATATCGTTATCGACTGTACTGGTTTCTTCCTGACCGAAGAAGGCTGTCAGAAGCACATCGAAGCGGGCGCGAAGAAAGTGGTCATGTCTGCTCCTTCCAAAGATGGTACGCCTATGTTTGTTTACGGTGTAAACCATGACACATATACAGGACAGGCGATAGTTTCCGCTGCTTCCTGTACTACTAACTGTCTGGCGCCTGTTGCCAAGGTCCTGAATGACAACTGGGGTATCAAGCGTGGTCTGATGACTACTGTGCATGCAGCAACTGCTACCCAGAAGACTGTAGACGGACCTTCTGCCAAAGACTGGCGCGGTGGTCGCGGAATTCTGGAAAACATCATTCCGTCTTCAACCGGTGCCGCCAAGGCCGTGGGTGTTGTACTGCCTGAGCTGAATGGCAAGCTGACTGGTATGGCGTTCCGTATTCCTGCTTCTGACGTGTCTGTTGTCGACCTGACATGTGAACTGAGCAAGGAAGCGTCCTATGACGACATCTGTGCGGCAATGAAAGCGGCTTCCGAGTCTGGCGATATCAGCAAGACCCTGGCTTACACAGAAGATAAAGTGGTCTCTACAGACTTCCGTGGTGTTGGCTATTCATCCATTTTTGATGCCGGTGCCGGTATCGCCCTGGATGGCACCTTCGTCAAGGTCGTTTCATGGTACGACAACGAGTATGGTTACACCTGTAACATGATGCGTTTCGTTGAGCACGTGGCGGCTAATTAAGTTGCTGGTAGCGAGTAGCTAGTAGCGAGGGGTTGGTGTCAGGAGGTGATTGCCTCCTGATATCCTTGATCCAAGCTACTAGCCACTCACTACTGTTTTCAAGAGGTATTCGCCAAGCCAAGGGTTTGCCAAATATCTTTTAGTTTAAGGAGAAAAACATGTCCTTTATCAAATTGACTGATCTTGATCTTGCTGGCAAGCGCGTCCTGATTCGCGCCGACCTTAACGTACCTGTCAAAGATGGCAAAGTAACCTCCGATGCACGTATTACTGCATCCATGCCGACTATTGAACATTGTATGAAGGCCGGAGCTTCGGTCATGGTTATGTCCCACCGCGGGCGTCCGGAAGAAGGTAAGGCCGACGAGGAAAACTCGATGCAGCCGATAGCCGAGGATATGTCAGCCAAGCTTGGTAAAGAGGTGCGCCTGGTCAAGGAATACCTCGATAATTCCCCTGAAGTCGCTGCCGGTGAAGTCGTGCTGCTGGAAAATGTACGCTTCAATGCAGGCGAGAAGAAGGACAATGAAGAACTGGCAAAAAAATATGCTGCGCTTTGTGATGTATTTGTCATGGATGCATTTGGTACGGCGCATCGCGCGCAGGCCTCTACACATGGTGCCGGTAAATTTGCGCCGACCGCCTGTGCCGGATTGTTGCTCGCTGATGAACTGGATAACCTGGCCAAGGCCCTGGCTGAACCGGCGCGTCCGATGGTGGCCATTGTTGGCGGCTCCAAGGTCTCTACCAAATTGACCGTGTTGGAAGCGCTGTCAGAAAAAGTCGATCAGCTGGTTGTTGGCGGTGGTATTGCCAACACCTTCCTGAAGGCAATGGGTCATAATGTCGGTAAGTCCTTATGTGAAAATGATCTGGTTGATACGGCCCAGGCGCTGGTCGAAAAAATGAAAGCACGTGGCGCAAGTATTCCGATCGCAACGGACGTCGTTTGTGGTAAGAATTTTGACGAAAATGAACCGGCAGTATTAAAAGCGGCGAGTGATGTTGAAGATGATGACATGATTTTTGATATCGGTCCTGATAGCGCTAAAGAACTGGCGGACATTATTTCCAAAGCGGGTACCATTGTCTGGAACGGTCCGGTCGGTGTGTTCGAATTTGACCAGTTTGGTGAAGGTACGAAAACGGTATCGATGGCCATCGCCAATGCAGACGGATTCAGTCTCGCAGGTGGCGGTGATACGATTGCCGCTATCCAGAAATATGATATCTATGACAAGGTATCCTATATCTCGACTGCGGGAGGCGCTTTCCTGGAATACCTGGAAGGCAAGACCCTGCCTGCTGTTGCGATGCTGGAAGAAAGGGCAAAAAACTAAACGGCTGTAGTAACCTGTAAACGACTACAAGAAGTCTTGGATCATGCTAAGAAGAACAAAAATACTGGCAACACTGGGCCCGGCAACCGATCCGCGTAATGGCGACAGTTCCGATTACGAGGTTATGGATGAGATCATTCAGGCGGGTGTCGATGTTGTGCGCGTCAATTTTTCCCATGGTAGCCATGAAGAACATCTGCAACGCGTTGAGGCGGTACGTAATCGCGCCAGGGCGCATGGCAGGCAGGTCGGGGTTTTATGTGACCTGCAAGGGCCAAAAATCAGGATAGCAAAATTCAAGCTCGGCAAGGTCGACCTCGAAGAGGGCGCGCGCTTTGTACTCGATGCGGGCCTGGAAGCAGGGGCCGGTACGCAGGAACGTGTCGGAATTACCTATCCCGATCTGCCCAATGACCTCAGTCGTGGAGATACCCTGCTTCTTGATGACGGCCGCATCGTGCTGTGGGTTCAGGATGTAGAGGGCAGTGAAATTCAATGCACGGTTAAAGTCGGCGGTATCCTGTCCAATAACAAGGGCATTAATCGTAAAGGCGGTGGCCTGTCGGCCGCTGCGTTGACCGACAAGGACAAGGAAGACATCAAGCTGGCTGCACAAATGCAGGCGGATTATCTGGCGGTGTCGTTTCCGCGGCATGCAGAAGATATCAAGCACGCGCGCGAGTTATTGCGCGCTGCCGGCGGTAACGGCGCCATTGTTGCCAAGATCGAACGTGCCGAGGCTATCGATGCTATTGATGAAATCATCGAGGCATCTGACTCCATCATGATCGCACGTGGTGATCTGGGCGTCGAAATTGGCGATGCTGAATTACCGGCGATCCAGAAAAGATTGATCCGCCAGGCCCGCTATGCCAATCGCGTCGTAATTACCGCAACACAAATGATGGAATCGATGATCGAGAACCAGATACCGACGCGCGCCGAGGTCTTTGACGTGGCCAATGCGGTACTGGATGGTACTGATGCAGTCATGCTGTCAGCGGAAACAGCCGCTGGCAAATACCCGGCACTGGCCGTGGCCGCGATGGACCGGGTCTGTCGCCACGCCGAAAAACAACGTGTAGCGCGTATCTCCGATCACAGGATTAATACAGAATTCAATGAGATAGACGAGGCTATCGCTATGTCTGCGATGTATGCAGCCAATCATCTCGGTGCCAAGGCCATCGCGGCCCTGACAGAATCGGGAGCAACGGCTTTATGGATGTCACGCATCAGTTCCGGTATACCTATTTACGCCTTGACGAGTCATGTCGAGACGCGTAGAAAGGTAACTCTCTACCGGGGGGTGTACCCGGTCAGTTTCGAACCGGTCAGTACCAATCATGCCGAGGTCAATCAGGAAGCCATCGATGAACTGGTCAGGCGCGGTACAGTCAGAGATGGTGATCTGGTAGTATTGACCAAAGGCGATTTAATGGGCGTGCTGGGTGGTACCAACGCCATGAAGATTGTGCGCGTAGGGGAACTGGTGAATCCGGACTCCTAGTAACGCCAAGTAGATAAATATTCTGCAAGTATTTTTTATTTTTTTTAAATTTTGAAAACCACACGAGAGAGGAGAGAAACATGGCTCTAATTTCCATGCGTCAGCTTCTGGATCATGCTGCCGAAAACGGCTATGGCATGCCAGCATTCAATGTCAACAACATGGAGCAGGTGCATGCCATCATGCAGGCTGCAGACGAATCCAACAGTCCGGTCATCATGCAGGGTTCTGCCGGTGCACGTTCCTATGCAGGCGAACCGTTCCTGCGTCATCTGATTATTGCCGCTATCGAGCAGTATCCGCATATTCCGGTCGTTATGCATCAGGACCATGGTTCAGAGCCGGCTGTGTGCCTGCGATCTATCCAGTCAGGTTTCTCCTCTGTGATGATGGATGGCTCATTGATGGCCGACATGAAGACTCCGTCAAGCTATGAATACAATGTAGATGTGACCAAGACCGTTGTTGATATTGCCCATGCCGGTGGTGTTTCTGTAGAGGGCGAACTCGGTTGTCTGGGTTCACTGGAAACGGGTGAAATGGGTGAGGAAGATGGCCATGGCGCTGAAGGCAAGTTGTCCATGGACCAGTTGCTGACCGACCCGGAAGAGGCGGCTGACTTCGTCAAGAAGACAGGTGTGGATGCACTGGCTATCGCTATCGGTACCAGCCATGGCGCCTACAAGTTCACGCGTCCGCCTACAGGTGATATCCTCGCGATCGAGCGTATCAAGGAAATCCATGCGCGTATTCCGAATACTCACCTGGTTATGCACGGTTCTTCATCAGTACCGCAGGACTGGCTGGAAATCATTAACAACCACGGCGGAGACATGGGTGAAACCTATGGTGTGCCGGTTGAAGAAATTCAGGAAGGTATCAAGAACGGTGTACGCAAGGTCAATATCGATACCGACCTGCGCATGGCCTCTACCGGTGCGATCCGCAAGCACCTGGCGGAAAATCCGTCCAACTTCGACCCACGCAAATTCCTCAAGGCTTCCACAGCAGCCATGAAGGATATTTGTAAGGCACGTTATGAAGCCTTCGGTTGTGCCGGTCAGGCAGACAAGATCAAGCCAATCAGTCTGGATGACATGGTCGGTCGCTACCTGAGTGGTGAGCTGGATCCGCGCGTTAACTAAGCGAATTGGCTCCATCTGAAAAAGGGAGAAGTGACTACTCACTTCTCCCTTTTTTTGACCTCGGCTTTACACCGATCAGGTTCAGGACGACAGGCATGGTTGAGCAGGCTTACAGCTGCTATTCTTGAAACAGGCGCAACCTGAAAATACCATAAGGACAGTACCTTGTTATTTCATGATTCAGGCAACAAGTTTCCGTGTCCATGCTGCGGATACCGGGTAAATGCCATGCCGCCTGGCTATCATGAAAAATGTCCGATATGTGGTTGGGAAGATGATTTGACCCAGCTGCGCTTCGTCGATATGCCCGGTAGTTCCAACCACGTGTCGTTACGCAAGGCGCAAATCAATTACATCGAATATGGTGCCTCCGAAAGAAGAAGCATCCCCGATGTGCGTAATCCCTTCACGGATGATCCTCGTGATGATCAATGGAGGCCTGTTGATCCGCATAAGGACAATATCGAAGAGCCCAGGTCCGGCATTGATTATGCGACATCCTACCCGCAGGACTCGACGCGTCTGTATTACTGGCGCGATACATACTGGCGCAGGATTGTAGGTTAAGCATTGGTTTTGCAATAGCTTACATGGCCCGGGCACTTTCACGCTTGCACAATTGGGCGCGTGTATTACAGGATTTATGTGTTCAATGATGCATGACTAGAGCGCTAGTTATCAGCATCCTTGTTTTGTTTGTCTGGCAGAATATGGTCATCTTTCGCGCTATTAGATATATCACGTACATGCAGGTCGCGCTGTGGAAACGGGATTTCAATACCGTTTTGGCGAAAAATATCATCAATTGCAAAATTGATTTCACTGATCGTTGTTCGACGCATGTCAATGTTCTTGATATGGCAACGCAGTTCAAAGTCCAGTGAGCTGTCACCAAAACCCAGGAAAAGCACAATAGGTAGTGGAGCCATCATCGGACTGTCGATGACCTGCTCATGTTCGCTAGCCACCTGTAATAACAGTTCCTTGACCAATTGGGTATCCGAGCCGTAGGCCACACCGACAGGTACACGGATCCTGCCGCGTTGATCGTATAACATCCAGTTGGTCACGGTGCCGGATATCAGGTCAGAGTTGGGTACGATGACATCGGATCGGTCAAAGGTCTGGATCTGGGTGGAGCGAATACTAATTTTGCGTACGTAACCTTCAACAGTACCCACCTGAATCCAGTCACCGGTTTTTATTGGTCGCTCAAACAACAGGATCAGGCCTGAGACAAAGTTGTTGACGATATTCTGCAAGCCAAAACCAATGCCTACCGACAGGGCGCCGGCAATCAGGGCCAGCTTGGAGAAGTCCATACCCGCGATACCCAGGGATATAATGATTGCGATACTGGCTCCTACATATCCGCTGATCGTCGCCATTGATTCGCGTGCTCCACGCTCCATGTGTGTACGCTTTAACCAGCGCTGTTCCAGTCCCTTGCGAAACCATGCATTGATTGTTAACAAGACAGGTAATACCAGGATGGCCTGTAGAATGCGTGATGGCAGGATCTCAATAGAACCAATGCTAAAACCAGTGGTAATATAACTGATCAGTGTCTGCACATAGGTGTCAGGAACCCTCCAGATATATAGCAGGCTACCAAACAATCCGGCCCATAACAGCAGGTTGATGATAATCCGTATCCAGATAATACCGGGCATGGCCTGTTCCGGCTTTAGTCCCATGGAGGCATGTATTTTCTGTGGCCAGCTGCCCTTGCCACTCTCAAGATTGTCAATCGCTTCTGAAGTCAATAGATCCAGCAGCTTGTAGATATCAATTAAAATAAGTGTGCCCAATACGGTGCGTAAAATGTACAAAGAAAGGTTGCGGTAACCATAGAATTCCGCCACCAGGGCTCCGAACAGCAACAGAACAATTGCCATCCTGAATAACTGGTTGCTGCGAGCCTTGTTGAAACGCCCGACCAGCCAGATGACCATGATCAGGTTGACGATAATAATGGCACCATAAATACCGCGGGTCAGTAGTAATGCTGACTCCGGCAGGCTTTGTGCGAGTATGGTTGAAAACAGTAGGTAGCCAAAAAATATTATTAATACAAGGGTCTTCAGGCGATGACCAAGCCTGCGGGCGATGGTGACCTGATCGTCCTTAATCACTTTTAGTTCTAGTGATGAATACAGGAAAATATGTATCAGTGCCAGTAGTATGCTGACTATAGGCAATCCGTAGGCGACGATGCTGATGAAGGGGATCGGCTTGATATCACTTGTCGTTACATAGAAGAATACGGCGGCTAGTATGCTGGGTAGTAAATAGGGTGCATAACGAATGCTGGTTTGTGTAAAAGCATTGGCCAAATAAGAGGAGCGATTATCCGTAGGCGGGCGCCTGTCCAGCCATAAGCGCAGTTTTCTCCTGATCTGCAGGCCGCTAACAACAGCGGCAATGAGCAGTGCCAGCAGCACAAAGAACTCGCTTGGGCCGATTTTGTCGAGTCCACTGTTTTTCAGGATAAATTCCTTACTGGCGCTCAACCAGACGCCGGGATTTTCCCAGTTTTCTTTGGCCAGCTTGACGAAACTCGGTCCTTTAAAGACATACTTTTCAGCCAGATTTGACTGTTTTATTTTAGTGATGCGTTGTAGCGACTCCTCACTTCTTAGCAGGATCAGCTTGCATGTGGCCTTTAGTTTTTCACTGGTGGCCAGACTGCTCTTGATCGATTTACGTTTTTTACTGACATCAACAGCTTCTCCCTTGATGTAATCACCAAGGGATTCCAGGCTCTTTTGCAGGTCCTGCAGTTCATTATCACGAGTCTGCAGACACTGGCTTGCCCAGTTTCTATATTCGGGTAGTTGTTTCAGATAGCCTTCAAGTTTCGTGATATCTACAGGCTTTCGTTGAAGTTCATGCTCTATAGTATCCAGAATTTTTACAATGCTAGCAGGTGTTTTGTCGTCACCATTGGTGGACGCATGGGCAGGACTGCTCACAGCGATGACCAGTGTCAGCAGAAAAAATATAAAAGCCTGAAACACAGTTTTCATGGTAGTTCCAGGATGCCCAGGTGAAAGAGGCTGGTCATGAAAAATTAATGTGTGCATGGTGAAATCTATTTAACAATACATGTGGATCGGTTTCTTTTTTTACATAGACAGCGCTTAAGATTAAAATCATATCATGCATTGGCAGGATAATTGTAAGACCCATAACGCATTACTATATAAAATATTTTATTAATTAGCGTGCGGTATTGATTGGCTACCATATTGAAATGTGCTGATAGAGATACTATTTTATTTGTAATGTAACTAAAAGCGGGAATTGATATGGACAAGGTAGGCAAGCTGTATAAGGAATGGCGTTTTTTGATTTTATTTTTACTATTGATGTCGTTGTTCCGCTCGGCAGTGGCCGACTGGTATACCGTTCCCACCGGCTCGATGAAGCCCACTATTCTTGAAGGCGACAGGATCTTTGTCAACAAAATGGCCTATGGTCTACGGGTGCCGTTTACGACACAATCATTGCTAAAATGGGCCGATCCGCAAAGAGGAGAGATTGTCATTATCGAATCAGGGATAGCTGCCCAGCGCCTGGTCAAACGCGTCATCGGTGTCCCGGGTGACATCATAATGCTCAAGGAAAATCGCCTGTTCGTCAACGGTCAAGCACTACAATATACGCGTAGCGATCAGGGTGGATTCGCCATCGACTGGTCAGACCAAAGAGGCGAGCCTGTCATCCTCAATGAAAAGATCGGCAACAGGCTGCATGAGGTGGCAATAGCTCGGACAGATTCATTCTTTGGCCCGGTGCAGGTCCCTGAGGGACATCTGTTTGTCATGGGTGACAATCGTGATTTCAGTGCCGATTCACGTTACTACGGTTTTGTTCCCAGAGACGAGGTACTTGGCAGGGCCAGGGCTGTGATTGTATCCCTGGATCCGGGTAACTATTTTCTGCCACGAACAGATCGTTATTTTAACGCATTCGATGAGGCACAGCGCGAGCAGCTATTGCGTTAGTCGCGCCAGCGCCTCACGGTATTTTTCTGCCGTCTTGTCGGCGATCTCCTGCGGCAGATGCGGTGCCGGCGCCTGCTTGTCCCAGTCCAGTGTTTCCAGATAATCACGTACAAACTGCTTGTCGAAACTGGGTGGGCTGATGCCGGGCCGGTACTGGTCAGCAGGCCAGAAGCGGGACGAGTCTGGCGTCAGGGCCTCGTCAATCAGGGTCAGGCAGCCGCTGTCATCGATGCCGAATTCGAATTTGGTATCGGCAATAATAATACCGCGTTGCAATGCATATTCAGCCGCCAGGGTATACAGTTTGATGCTGACGTCTTTTACCTGCTGGGCAAGGTCGTTACCCAGTAATTCCTGTGTATAGGCAAAATCCACATTTTCATCATGATCACCGACCGCGGCCTTGGTCGATGGTGTATAGATGGCCTCAGGTAGCTTGTCAGCCATTTGCAGGCCCGCTGGCAGTGGAATGCCGCACACGCTGCCACTGTGCTGATAATCCTTCCAGCCGGAACCGATCAGGTATCCACGCACGATGGCCTCAACCGGGAGGGCCTTCAACTTTTTGACGATAATGGCGCGTCCAACTACCTGGGCGCGCTCGTGCTCATTCGGCAGGGCTTGTTCGAGGCTGATATCGGCGACCTGGTTCGGGACAACATCTTTCATGAAATCAAACCAGAAGTTGGAGGTCGCGTTCAGGATGATGCCCTTGCCCGGTATCGGATCAGGCAAAACCACATCGAATGCTGACAGGCGATCGGTGGTAACGATCAGTAGGTGCTTATCTCCCACAGCGTAGATATCACGCACCTTGCCGCGATGTATCAGCGGTAAGGATTGTATGTTTGACTGATATAGCGTGTCGGGTGCTTCCATCTGCATTCCAGATACAATTGTGGATGAACAAGTCAGCGATTATACGAAGATTTGACCCATTATGCAGCATTAAATGTCAGGGCCAGACACTGTAGTGTTACGAGTATGAGGTAGGGGGACATGCGTAGACTGATAGGGAAGTAGGGCATAAAAAGGTGCCTGTGACCACAAAGGATACACAGGCACAAACCCATTGACGAACTGTAAAAAAATTAATATTTAATCATTAACGGCGTACAAGACGGGAGCGTCATCCTCCTTTTTTTGTTTGTCTTGTACCTCCGCTTTTTCTTCGCTGGCCATTGCCGTTTCTGCGTCAACGTCAGAACCGGAGTCCGCTTCTTCCTCGGCTTCCGGGTTTTTGTAACGCTCATGCAGGAAGCGCACGACTTCGGCGCGGTAGTGGTTATATTCAGGGACTTCTGCCAGTGCCAGTCGATCCCTGGGGCGCTCGAGGTCGACCTTGAGGATCTCACCGACCGTGGCCGCCGGGCCATTGGTCATCATGACGATGCGGTCTGACAATAAAACGGCTTCATCGACATCATGAGTAATCATGATGACGGTGTTATTGAGTTCCGCCTGAATTTCCATTAGCGAGTCCTGCATGTGCGCGCGCGTCAGTGCATCCAGAGCTCCAAAAGGTTCATCCATCAGCATGACCTTCGGCTCCATAGACAATGCACGGGCAATACCGACACGCTGCTTCATGCCGCCTGATAATTCATCAGGGCGTTTATCCATGGCATGTGACATATGCACCAGTTCCAGATTATGTTCGATCCATTCCTTCATTTCTTCCTTGCTTTTCTGGTTCTTGAAAACCTGCTTGACGGCCAGTTCTACGTTTTCATAGGCTGTCATCCAGGGTAACAGGGAGTGGTTCTGGAAAACGACCGCGCGGTCCGGTCCGGGTTCGCTGACTTCCTTGCCATTGAGTATTACACCGCCTTCGGTGGCCTGGTGTAATCCGGCGATAATATTCAGCACTGTGGATTTACCGCAGCCGGAGTGGCCGATCAGGGAGATGAACTCGCCTTTTTCGATGCTCAGTTTTACCTTGTCCAGTGCCCTGAAAGGCCCGTTGGGTGTCGGGAAGTCAATCGTGACATGTGAAAGTTCCAGATATGAATCCATATTAGTTTCTCCTCAGATTAGCGAATCACAGCACTCTTGTCCCAACTGATAGACTTCTGCAACATTAGCATCAGCCTGTCCAGCAGGAAGCCGACAAGTCCTATGGTAAATACCGCGACCATGATTCTGGCCAGTGAGTTGGAACTCCCATTCTGGAATTCGTCCCAGACAAATTTTCCCAGGCCCGGGTTCTGAGCGAGCATTTCCGCAGCAATCAGTACCATCCAGCCGATACCCAGCGATACGCGCAGACCAGCAAACATCATCGGGATTGATGACGGGATGACAATCTTGAATACCTTGGTTAGCCATGTCAGCCTGAGGACCTTGCTGACATTGATCAGGTCCTTGTCGATTGACGATACACCGACAGTTGTATTGATAATGGTTGGCCACAGGCAACATAGGGTAACTGTAATGGCCGAATTCAGATATGACTTGTCGAACATCGGGTCATCACTGACATACACGGCACTGACAATCATCATTACTATCGGCAACCAGGCCAATGGAGACACAGGTTTGAATATTTGTATCAGGGGATTTAATGCCGTGTATATCAACGGACTCAGGCCGCACATTATACCGATGGGAATGGCGATTAATGATGCGATCAAGAAGCCGGTCATTACTGTGTAAATACTGGTCCATATTTGATCCAGATAGGTTGCTTTGCCTGTATAGGGCCTGATTTTAATTTCTGCATCAGGGTTCTGGGCCAGTTTTTTTGCGTTTCGTTTTTCCTGCCTTTCGTAAAAAGCAGCTTCTTTTTGCCGTTCCTCTTTGTGTTCATCCAGCAGATTGACTGCCTGTTCCCAGACCTGGGTGGGTCCAGGTACGGCGCCAAGCGATGTTTTTATCTGGCTGGCGCCTGCGGACCACAGTAACAGGAAAATGCCGAGTGCCACTAATGGTGTGACAATTGCTTTCAATAACTTGTTTATTTCCTCTGCCTTGTTGGGCCCGGTAAATATACGTAAAAAGGGCTCAATCAGCATGTTATGTAGGGCAGAAAAATTTTTCATAAATAATGTAGTCATAACAATATACCAATGGGATAGATTTTGATTTATTATTACCTCCCCTAATAATCGGGGAGGTATATAGTCTTACTAGATTTTCTCCTTACCTTTCAATCCTATCTTGAACTTCTTCAGATAATCATTCGGCTTTTTACCATCATAGGTAATGTTGTCGATGAAATGCGTTTGCGGAGCACGGAATCCGTCTTCCTTGGCAAAGTCTGGGAATTCAGAGGCCTTCAGTTTACCTTCCGCAATCAGCTCTTTCGCCGCCGTTGCATAGATGTCCGGACGATAGACCTTCTTGGCAATATCCATGTACCAGCTGTCCGGTTTCTGTTCCGAGATCTGACCCCAACGACGCATCTGGGTCAGATACCAGATAGCATCACTGTAATACGGGTAGGTAGCGAAATAACGGAAGAACACATTGAAGTCAGGTACTGCACGTTTGTCGCCTTTTTCGTATTCGAATGTACCGGTCATACTGTTGGCGATAACATCATAATCAGCGCCGACATACTCGGACTTGGCCAGGATCTTGACCGCTTCAGGACGATTGGCATTGTTTTTGTCATCCAGCCACTTGGCTGCACGAATCATCGCCTTGACCACGCGGATATGGGTGTTCGGGTTCTTGTCTGCCCATTTCTTACTGACGCCGAATACCTTTTCAGGGTTGTTTTTCCAGATTTCGTAGTCGGTGATGACCGGAACACCAATGCCCTTGAATACGGCCTGCTGGTTCCAGGGCTCACCTACGCAATAACCGTAGATGGTTCCCGCTTCCATGGTAGAAGGCATTTGTGGGGGAGGTGTAACCGACAGCAAAACATCGGCCTTGATTTGTCCCTTGATGTCACCCTTGTGCGGGGCATAGTAGCCGGGATTGATGCCGCCGGCAGCCAGCCAGTAACGCAGTTCATAGTTATGTGTGGATACCGGGAAAACCATGCCCATCTTGAAGGGTTTGCCGTCCGCCTTGTACTGATCCACGACCGGCTTCAGGTAATCGGCCTTGATCGGATGAACCGGCTTGCCGCCCTTGTGCGGGACGTGCTTTTTCATTTCTTTCCAGATCTTGTTGGAAACGGTAATGCCGTTACCGTTCAGATCCATACTGAATGCAGTAATAATGTGGTCCTGGGTACCGAAACCGATCGTAGCACCGAGCGGTTGACCGGCGAGCATATGGGCACCATCCAGTTCGCCATCGATGACGCGGTCCAGCAATACCTTCCAGTTCGCCTGGGCTTCCAGCTTCACGTACAGGCCTTCGTCTTCGAAATAGCCTTTTTCATAGGCGATCGCGAGCGGCGCCATATCGGTTAATTTGATAAAGCCAAATTTCAGATCTTCCTTTTCTGGCTCTCCCACAGCGGCGTGGGATGCACTGGTCATCATGCCAAATCCGATGGCTGCGGCCATGGCAGTTTTCGCCAGGCTCTTACCCAGACTCAAGGGCCTTGAGTTGTCCGGTTTAAACTTCGTCATTGATATCTCCTCTGTTTGGAGTAATTGATTATTAAGGTCAAAAAAAAGGCCCAGTCATGCATCTCCGCAAAGACATGCATGATTGGACCTCGTTATCCTGTGTCAGCGAGACCGCCGTTGGCCTCATGTATATAGTACCCGGAGGTAGTATATTGCTGCTTGCTTATATTGCAGTAATTATGCCAGATATGGCCTGTGATTTATCTTGTTGTTTTGTATTAATATATAGAAATGTGCGCGATATTGTCGTGGCGCTGATGTCAATATATTGCACAATAATAGGGCTGCTGCACCTCAATAGTGCAATGGATTTCAGGAAAGCAGGTCAAATGTGGCGATAATCCCTTCGGCGATTTCCGCAATGCGTTTGTTCTTGTCCATGGCCATTTTACGCAATGCCTGGTAGGCCTCGTCCTCTGAATATTGCTTGTGCTGCATCAGTAAGCCCTTGGCCTTGTCGATGACCTTGCGTTCTTCGAGTTGTGTGCGCGTCTTGACCAGGTCCAGTTTAAGCTTCTGCACCTCGGCAAAACGCGTTACCGCTACCTGTAATATAGACTTGATCCGCTGGGCCTCAAGCGTGCCGACGATATAGGTTGCAACACCGTTCTTGATGGCTTGCTCTATGATCTCGTCTTCATTGGACCCGGTAAACAGTATGACCGGCACCGAAAAGCCCTGGTTGATGCTCCTGATTTGTTGCAACAGGCTACCGTCCAGTTGCTCGACTTCGATAATAATGGCATCAGGTACGTTGTTGTCTAGATGGGCATGAATATCCTGGTCGTTGGTCATGGTCTCTATCTTGTCGACACCGATACTCGTCAATGTTGCCTTGAGTTCATCCGCAGGATCAACTTCCTGCAAAACGAGCAAAATTTCTTTAATTCCAGTCATGTCAGCTACTTGCTTGTCAGGAGATAAGCAATAAGTTAGGCAACTATTATGCCAATACGATCCGGGCCGGTAATTTGATATGCCTATAGCTGTTTCACGGATCGCAAACGGATATTGTTTGACACGGTCAAGAATGAGGCGATCCAACAATGCCGCGTGCGCACTGTATCTGTGCAGTATCTGGCATAATAATATATGCGCGGACGAATTTGGTGCGGCTATGTCCATCAGATAAGCATAAGCCTATGGTCTATCTCCATTGAAAAGTAGGCAAGCTTATTGCATTGGCAGAACATAGATAACTAATGGAAACCTGTTTATGCTTGAAGAAACCCTGACATTTATTCTTGCGGGTGGCGCCGGATCAAGACTGCAACCACTGACGTCGGATCGCGCCAAGCCTGCTGTACCCTTCGGTGGAAAATATCGCATTATCGATTTTACCCTGGCCAACTGCTTGCACTCCGAACTGCGGCGTATTCTCGTGCTGACACAGTACAAATCGCATTCATTACAGAAACATCTGCGAGACGGCTGGTCGGTATTCAACCCTGAGCTGGGCGAATATATCACTACCATCCCTGCCCAGATGCGCAGAGGCCTGGGCTGGTATGATGGTACGGCGGATGCGATTTATCAGAACCTGTATCTGATAGAACGCAGTGGGGCAAAATATGTCCTGATCCTGTCCGGTGACCATATATACCGTATGGACTATGCACCACTGATCAAGGCGCATGTGGACTCCGGTGCAGCAGCGACTATCGCCTGCATGAATGTCGATCTTGAACAGGCATCCGCATTTGGGGTGATGGAGATCGATACCAATAATCGCATTGTCGATTTCCAGGAAAAACCGCCGAATCCTGCACCGCTGTCCGATCAGGCAGAGCAGGCGTTGGTATCGATGGGTATCTATGTCTTTTCCATGGATATGTTGAAGGAGCTGCTGGAAAAGGATTCCAGTGATGACAAATCCACGCATGATTTTGGTCGGGACATCCTCCCGGGGCTTATCAGGCAACAGCCGGTATATGCCTATAGCTTCGGTGGCCATGCGGGGCGTGTTTCGCAGGATAACTACTGGAAAGACGTGGGTACGATCGATTCCTATTATGAGGCGAATATGGACCTGTTAAAGGCCGTGCCACCACTGAACCTGTATCAGGATGACTGGCAAATCCGCACCTATCAATCACAGACGCCACCGGCAAGAACAGTGCCAGGCGAATCAGGGACCGAAGGTATTTTTATTAATTCTATAGTCGCAGGTGGAACGATTATCGCGGGCGGGAATATCTCGCATTCGATTATATTCAAGAATGTATTCGTTGACGATGATGCATTTGTTGAAAACTCATTGTTGTTTGATGGCGTGCGTATCGGAAAAAACACAAGAATCAATAACTGTATTATTGAAAAGCATGTGCATGTCCCTGATGATGAAGTGATTGGCTATGATATTGAGCAGGACCGTCAGCGCTTCAGTGTATCGGATAAGGGTATAACGGTGATTCCTAAAGGCTATCGTTTCACCTGAATCTGATTCTAAGCGCGGCCAACGTAAAGTTGGAGTGCGTGAATCATCAAATGTGTGCATTATGCACAACGATTGTGCAGCTTGAGGTCTCTAATCTATAGCGGTCCTGCTAAAACATTGATTTATCGGTCTGGCATGAAACATGCTAAATGTTACCCGTGACCAAAGGCGGTCACGGTAATTTTAAAACTTCGGGACATTGATCCCGATCGAGGCAAAGGCGCCCATTGTGAGTCAATTTATTGGTTCATGAGAGGGCGTTTTTTTATGAGTACAGGTACATGACTGCCGAAGTATTGAAGCAAGAGCAACAGTATGCACGCAAGTCCTTCGATATTATCGTCGTTGGCATGGGCCCTGTCGGGCTGCATTTTCTCCAGAAACTGATGGGTATGGATGCCGCGCTCGGTATCGCGGTCTTCGGTGACGAGCCGTGGCAACCCTACAACCGGGTAAAACTGTCTTCATTGTTATCAGGAGATATCAGGGAAGAATCCTTATACGAAGCCAATGCGATTCTGGATAATGCGTCCGTATATCCTTTTTATAATAACCGGATTGTATCAATCGATCGTTATGCCCATGAGGTCGTAGACAGTCAGGGCCAGAGATATGCATATGGCAAGCTTGTGCTGGCGACAGGTTCGAGTGCGCATATACCGGTTATAGAGGGTGTGCAGCTGAACAATGTATTCCGCTTCCGTGACCTTCATGACGTAATGTCGCTGATGGGTAGAAGCGTGATGACGCGTACAACCGTCGTTATCGGCGGCGGCCTGCTCGGCCTGGAAGCAGCCAGGTCCATGCAGCGTTTCAATACCGATGTGCATGTCGTTGAACACGATATGTGGTTGATGTTCAAACAACTGGATGACACAGCGGGCGCTTGTTTGCAGGAGCATATAGAGACTACCGGGATCAAGGTGCATACCAGTCAGCATGTTAAGAAAATCATCGGTGACGACAGAGTGACGGGTGTACAACTGGCAAATAATGAGACCATCGAATGCGATACGGTCATCCTTGCTACAGGTATTGTAGC
The DNA here is from genome assembly GCA_947258655.1 of uncultured Gammaproteobacteria bacterium. Lineage (GTDB taxonomy): Bacteria > Pseudomonadota > Gammaproteobacteria > JAADHQ01 > JAADHQ01 > JAADHQ01. The sequence continues at coordinate 116,877 of CAMYJD010000006.1, forward strand.
CAATGTGCAACTGGCACTCGACTCTGGTTTGCACATCGGTAAAGGCATAAGGGTAAACGATAATCTGCAAACCAATGACAATGATATCTATGCTATTGGTGAATGCGCAGAGCACGATGAAAAGGTGTATGGCCTGGTCGGGCCTGGCTATGAGCAGGCTGCGGTTCTGGCGCATCATATTGAAGGCAGGAAGAGTGTTTATAAGGGTTCTGTCTCTGCGGCAAAATTGAAGGTGGTAGGCTTGCCGGTATTTAGCGCCGGGGAAGTCGAGCAGGGGGAGAGCCATGTTGATAAGTATGTCTATCAGGATCAAGAGAAAAATATTTATCGTAAGCTTATTGTCAGAAACGGGCGTCTTCGAGGTGTCGTAGGTGTAGGCGAATGGCCTGGCATACATCGGTTTCAGGAAGCAATTGCGAAAAAGCGCCGCGTGTGGCCATGGCAGTCGGGCAGATTTATCGATGAAGGCATTATGTGGAATGATGTGCTGGCGGAAAATGTTATCGACTGGCCGGCATCTGCGACGGTATGCAACTGCACCGGTGTAACACGTGGGCAGCTGGATCTGGCGCAAAGTAAAGGGGCAACGACAGTAGCGCAAATCGCGACGATGACATGTGCATCTACCGTTTGCGGTTCCTGTAAAAACCTGATTGGCGATTATCTTGGTAGCAGTGCTGCGCCAGAACCGGTAAAGGGCTTCCGGATGCTGTTTATAGCCTCGTTGCTAGCAACGCTCGCTGCATTGTTGTTTTTTCTGTTTCCTGTTGTCGACTATACGAGCACCTCGCAGGCAGGCTGGTCCATTGATATGTTGTGGCGGGACAGCTTTTTCAAGCAGGTGAGCGGATTTACGGTACTCGGCGTCGCCGCCTTTATCTCCGTCATCTCAATCCGTAAGCGGGTGCAGAAGCTTTTCAAGTTATGGGAATTTACTTCCTGGCGGATCGTGCATGTCGTGCTCGGTCTGTTGGTGCTGGGTATTCTGTTTTTACATACCGGTTTTCGTATGGGCAATAATCTCAATTTTGCCTTGATGTTGACATTCAGCAGCTTGTTGCTGGTGGGCGCAATTGCGGGTGTCGCGATTGCCTATGAGCACAGCTTGCCGAGAAGGCTGGCAAAACATGTACGTTCAATCGCTCTGTGGTCGCATATCATTTTATTATGGCCGCTGCCGGCCTTGTTGGGCTTTCATATTCTGAAAACGTATTACTTTTAATGAAGCATTCAAAACTCTGGCTGCTATGGCTGACAATAATCGTGATATCAGGCGCATATTTAACATACCTGCTTATTGATGGTGAGGATAAAACCATGTTCATGCCCGGTGCCATGACAGGTGGGCATCATCAGATAGGTGTTGCCTGTGAAGCCTGTCATACGGATTCATTCACGGATAAGGAAGATATGCAGAAGGCATGTGAAAGCTGTCATGGCGAGCAGCGCAAGAAACCGTTTGATTCGCATCCGCGCGCGAAATTTACCGATCCTCGTAATGCGGACCGGTTGGAAAATATTGATGCGTTGCATTGCATCACCTGCCACGTCGAACACAAACCGGAAATAACGCAAAAGACCGGCCTGACACAGCCTGTCGATTTTTGTGTGCATTGTCATCAGGATATAGCCGAAGAGCGCCCGAGCCATGCGGGTATGGGCTTCGAGACCTGTGCCAGTGCGGGTTGTCACAACTTTCATAATAATCGTGCCCTGTATACAGACTTCCTGGTCAAGCATATGCATGAAGCGGATATGCTCGACAAACAGAAAATGCCGGCACGGGAATTTGCCAGTGTGCTTGAAGATATCGCGACCTATCCGCATGACCGTTATCCGGTTGGCAAGCTGGAAGTGAAAGATATGGATGCCCCTGAAGGCATGCAGGTCGCGGATGATATTGTGCATGACTGGGTCACGACGGCACATGCCGGTTCGGGTGTAAATTGTACTGCCTGTCATATGGTCAGCGGGGAAGATGATAAAAAGGTATGGGATGACCACCCCGATCATCGTGCCTGTCAGACATGTCATGATATTGAAGTGAACCAGTTTATGCAGGGCAAGCATGGCATGCGTCTGAAGTCAGGTCTTTCGCCGATGACGCCCGCTCAGGCCCGCTTGCCGATGAAGGCAGATTCACATGATACAGAACTGACCTGTAATACATGTCACCAGACACACGCCTACAAACTCGAGACTGCAGCGGTTGAGGCATGCCTCGGTTGTCATGATGACAAGCATAGCATAGCTTATAAGAATTCCTCGCATTATGAACTCTGGCAAAAGGAAAGCAAAGGTGAATTGCCTGAAGGCAGTGGCGTTTCGTGTGCCACCTGCCATATGCCGCGCACATCCATCGATGTCAGTGACTGGTTGCGACGCGTGGTCGTGCAACATAACCAGAACGCGACGCTTGTGCCGAACGAGAAGATGATTCGACCGGTCTGTCTGAACTGTCACGGCCTTGGCTTCTCGATTGATGCGCTCGCAGATGAAGACCTGGTGCAGCGTAATTTCAAGGGCAAGCCATCCAAACATATTAACAGTATCGATATGGCGGAACAGGATAATAAAAGGCATTTGGAGGAAACCGGAGGTGAAACATTCTAGAACTGACATGGCTGACAGAGCCGTAACATGAATACAACATAATTTACACATGACTAAACAAGGAGACTTGAAATGAACAAAACCAAACTGGCAGTAAGCATGGGCACGGCAATCGCGATAGCCTCTGCGACGACAACACTAAATGCAGCAGGTGACATGGTGCCGGTCAAGGCCATGGCGGATGCATTGCATCTGGTAATGGACTCTGACCGTACAATCTATACACGCAAGATTGTCAATCGTCTGGTCAAGAAAGACAAGGTCATCAAGGCCAGTGAGCATTTTGAAGATGACAAGGCGCTGGTACTACCCGCACAAATGTTCCGCTTCGGCGCCGAGCTTGTACAAAAGCGCTCGGAAAAATTACCGGATGTGAATTTCAGTTATTCACTACAGTCGCTGTGGCCGGTGAACAGGCAAAATGCACCGAAAACCAAGGCCGAAAAAGACGGCCTGAAGTTTGTCGCGGAAAACAAGGGTAAAAACTACTACACCGAGGAAACACTCGGCGGCAAGAAGTATTTTACTGCCGTTTATGCCGATACTGGTGTAGCGCCCGTCTGTGTGTCCTGTCATAACAAGCACAAGGACTCCCCGAAGCGTGACTTCAAGCTGGGCGATGTCATGGGTGGTGTGGTTATCCGTATACCGATTGACGGATAATCGGGCATAATGTCATGCGTTTGCCTGCCATAATATTATTTCCGGTGATGCTCAGTTGTTGCCTGTCTGCAGTGGCGGATAATGCTGCATATATACACTTCGATGGAGACGCGCTCGCGAGCGGGCGTACGCTGTGGCTGGAAAACTGCGAGGGATGTCATGGTTATGGTGTGGCAGGCGCGCCAATACCGATGCAGGCAGATGAATGGAAGCAACGGGTGACAAAAGATAGGCAGGTATTATATGGCCATGCTATCAACGGGTTTTTCGGACCTGACGACACCATGATGCCGGAAAGGGGGGGTAATCCAGAGCTCAGTGACGAGCAGGTCAAACGGGCAGTGGATTACATGGTCGAGCTGGCGACATATTATATCAGGCAACAATCGAATCAATCTAAATGAAATGACTAAATATCAAGTAGAGAGGAAATTAGTATGACTCCGGAACAAGTGAAACTGGTAAAAGATTCATGGGCCAAGGTGGCCCCGATCGCGGATACCGCCGCGGAACTGTTTTATGGCAAGCTGTTTGAACTGGATCCATCGGTCAAGCCGATGTTCAAGGGCGATATGACCGAACAGGGCAGGAAGTTGATGGCGATGCTGAACACAGCGGTCAATTCACTCGATAATGTCGAGGCCATAGTGCCGGCAATTCAGGCCATGGGTAAACGTCATGTCGGCTATGGTGTCAAGGATGAACATTATGATACGGTCGGCGAGGCGCTGATCTGGACCCTGGGTGCAGGTCTCAAAGACGACTTTACCGATGACACCAAGGAGGCCTGGGTTGCGGTATATACACTGGTATCGACGACCATGAAGGACGCGGCCTCTGAGGCTGCCTGAGCAGGTATAAACATCAGTAAAAGGATGTAAAACAGCCGGGTGACCGGCTGTTTTGCTTTATGCAATCAGAGCCGAATGGTAGTTACTTTTGTCGAAAAATCCTGTCATTGCGAGCTTATAGGCCATACCTTTAAATAGTCTAATAACGGTCGCAGCGAAGCAATCTCCCCAATCCCGTATTGGGATATTGCATTGTCTGATAGAGAATGACTGCTGAAGCAGGTTGCCGCGCTACGACCGCCATATTATTTTTATTGAATGGCCTGTAAGCTCGCAATGATGGCAATCTGTTACTCTGAAAGACATTATCATCTTAAGTAAGTGCCATTCCTATCAGATACTTATTTGCCGGTTTACAGGTTTTTCCATTTTCTGTGTTCTCGTGATATTTTTGCGACAACTGTATGGATAGAATGTTTCCGGCATGGACATGGACAATAAACAACAACTGGATGATCTGCTGGCCAGGACCGCGCTCGGGGACCAGTCTGCCTTTGACCTGCTCTATCAACATACATCGTCTCTGTTGTACGCGATCGCGTTCAAAATCCTCAAAAAAACCGAATATGCGGAAGAAGCGCTGCAGGAAGCCTATGTCAGGATCTGGCATAATGCCGGCGAATATAATAGCGAAAAGGGCGCTGTGCTGACATGGATGGGGAGTATTGTGCGCTATCGTTGCCTCGATATGCTCAGAAAAGTGAAGCCGGAGGAATCCATTCATGGCAAATCCGAGTATATCATTATGGAAGATGAGGATCCCGGGCCGCTCGAACAGGCATTGATGGCCGGTGATGCGCGAGCCCTGATGGACTGCATTGAGTCACTACAAGAGAAACAACGTAGAAGCATACTGATGGCTTTTTATGAAGGTTTGACCCATGAGCAGTTATCGCGCTACCTCAGCGTGCCGCTGGGTACGGTGAAGAGCTGGGTGCGGCGCGGGCTCGATAAAATTAGGGAGTGCCTCGGTTAATGGTCAATGGTGTGGATGACAATCGCTATGATCTGGCAGCCGAGTATGTGCTTGGCACATTGCGCGGTAATGCGCGTGTGCAATTCGAGCGTCTGTTACGTGAAGACGCCGAAATGCGTAAACGTGTACACGAATGGGAGTCGAGATTGTTTGTGCTCAGTGACGGAATCGAGCCATTAAAACCGCATGCGCGCGTGTGGAAACGTATCCAGGCACGCGTAGCACCCCGAAGTGATATGCACAAGAGCCGCATTGGCTGGTGGCGGGCGTGGGCCCTGGCTGCCAGTGTCATGCTGGTTGTGCTCAGTGTCACAACCCTGCAGTTGCTGCAGCCCGAGGAAGGCTCGGCGCCTGCTGTTGTTGTTCTTAGCGATGAATCCTCCCGTGCCGGCTGGGTAGTGCACGCAGACTATGATAACAAACAGCTTATTGCCCAGGCCCTGCAGATCAATGATCCGGGTGAGGGCAAGGCCTTCGAGCTGTGGATGCTGCCCAAGGACGAACCACCGAGATCGCTGGGATTGTTGCCATTACAGGGTAAGCAGCACCTGGGCTTGAGTGCAGACAAACTGGCCGTGTTGCAGCGATCGGGCGCATTGGCTGTCAGTGTGGAACCGGCAGGTGGATCGCCTACCGGCTTGCCTACAGGTCCGGTCCTGTATCAGGGTAAAATATTGGAAATCTAGCCTTATCACGTACTTGCGCTTGCCTGCAACAGTATCTGCCGGATCGCCTGTCCGTGCTCCTGCCTGATTCGAAAAAAATAATAAATTTTTGCATCCGCCTTGCGTGCACGCACGTATATATCCTCGAACCGATTAATTGCTCGAGGAGAAGAGGATGAAAAAACGTATTTTACATTGCGCTATGGCGATGGCAATGACAGCAGGCACAGGGATGTTAAGTATATCCCAGAGCTATGCATCCAGTCATCGTGAGGCACCCAACATAACACGTATGCCGAAAGTGGACTCCACTGACTTTTATATGTTTAATAGCTACGAGTCCGGACGTGAAGGCTTCGTTACCCTGTTAGCCAATTATGTGCCATTGCAGGATCCGCAGGGTGGACCCAATTATTTTTCCATGGATCCATCCGCGCTATATGAAATCCATATCGATAATGATGGCGATGCCAAGGAGGATCTGACCTTCCAGTTCAGTTTCAGAAACAGGCTGAGTAATAACGGCAATGGTATCAGTCTCAATATTGGGCCTGATAGCGACAAGCAAACTGTGGCGATCCCGTTAAAGCATGCCGGCGGGATCGGTGTCAGCGCCGGAACAGCCAATCTCGGTTTTCTGGAAACTTATACCGTGACCATGGTGAAGGGTGACAGGAGAAAGGGAACGAAACGAAGAATTTCCCATGCCGAAACGGGTGCGCGAAGATTTACCAAGCCGTATGACTATGTCGGTGAGAAGACATTTGGTGATGGAGCTGCCTATGAAAGCTATGCCAGTCAGTATATTAATCCGATCAGTGTGCCGGGTTGCGGTGAAGGCAAGGTATTTGTGGGGCAGCGCAAGGAGTCTTTTGTAGTCAATCTGGGTGAGACATTTGATCTGGTCAATTATGCGCCTATTGATGGATTGATAGACCAGAGTAAGGACAATGATGATCTAAGAAACAAGAATATCACAACCATCGCGCTGGAATTGCCTGTGGACTGCCTGACCTCGGGATCTGATAGCATCATTGGCGGCTGGACATCAGCGAGTTTACGCCAGACGCGTGTTCTCAATCGGCGCGCAAGCTTCGCGAAACCCGAGTTCAATAAGGGTGCATTTACACAGGTATCCAGGCTCGGCAGCCCGTTGGTCAATGAACTGGTCATTGGTCTGAAGGACAAGGATCGCTTCAGTGTCAGTGAGCCAAAGGGTGACGGTCAGTTCGCAACCTATGTCACCCATCCCACCCTGCCGGCCTTGCTTGATATTCTGTTCAGGGAAGCCGTTGGTAGCACAGATAATATTGCGCCGACCAATTTTCCGCGCAATGACTTGATTGCAGCCTTTTTGACAGGTATCGCCGGTGTAAACCAGCCGAAAGCGGTAGTGCCCTCCGAAATGCTGCGCCTGAATACTGCAATCGGGGCCGTGCCTGCGAGCCAGCAGAGTACATTTGGTGTGGCCGGTGATGACCTGGCCGGTTTCCCGAATGGACGCCGTCCTGGTGACGATGTCGTTGATATCGCCCTGCGGGTGGTGATGGGACGATTATGTCACCCGGTGCCGGTCAATGGTGTGGATACCGCGCTCGGTTTCTGTGAGCCGGGGCAGGCCATCGTCGGTACAGTTCCATTCACGGATGGAGCGCCTGTCAGTGCAGCAGATTTTAACGAGCAATTCCCATATCTACTGACACCAATTGCCGGATCACCCAATTAACAGCAAAAAGGCATACCCCTCCCCGATCAGGGGAGGCTGGCCGAGGATTCAGAAATAACAAATTATCAACACTCATAGTCATTGCCATGTCCATGGCGTTCACGGACTGTAGTGGTTCAGGTAGTCAATAGACTATTAATCAATTTGCAATCGTACTATATACGGGTCGGCGACAGCCTTTATTGAGATCTGTATTATTTATCTGTATAAATCGACTGAAGGGTCTGTTCAGCACGCGGCATATTGATGTGCTCGGCCTGTGTCGATTTTCCGACTGACTTATCTTGATTGATCGATGAAAAGATTCACAAACAAATGCATGCAATGGAATTATTCGAAAACATAGATGCACCCATCCATCGTCTTAGTGATGAAGTTACTGACAGGTATGGTGTGCAACTGGCAATAAAAAGAGAGGATTTTGTTCATCCTGAAATAATGGGCAATAAACTGAGGAAGCTTAAATACAATATCATCGATGCATGCAAATCCTATAACCCCGTATTGCTCAGTTTCGGCGGCGCCTATTCCAACCATATCCTGGCCCTTTCAGCAGCCGGCAGAATATTTACAATCCCGACGATAGGCATTATCCGCGGGGATGAATTAGCGGGAGCAGGATTAAATCCTGTGCTCGATGTTGCACAAAGAAATGGCATGCAACTGGCATTTGTCAGCAGGATGGATTATCGCAGAAAAACAGAACCCGAATTCTTGCAAGGTTTGCATGACGAATACGGCGATTTTACCGTCATTCCAGAAGGTGGAAGCAATTCCCTGGCGGTTAAAGGTGCGGCCGAGATAGTCGCGGATATCGATGATGAGTTTGATGTTATCGCATGCGCCTGTGGTACGGGTGGGACACTTGCGGGTCTAATCAGCGGTGTTCATCAGTATCGGTCCGGCGCGGGTCGGGTACGTGGATTTGCGGTGCTAAAAGGCGCTACATTTATCAGGGATGCGGTACAAAAACTGCTCGCAGAACATGTCTATACCGATGTCGAATGGGATATCGAATCTGGCTATCATTTTGGTGGTTATGCCAGGACCAGTGCTGCGTTGATCGACTTTATGAAATGGTTTGAGGGCAGGCATGCTATAGAGCTGGATTACATTTATACCGGTAAGATGATGTATGCGCTTTATGCACAGATTAAATCGGGTCAAATAGCTGCTGGCAGCAGAGTGCTGGCCATTCATACGGGCGGTACACAAACGGCGGCTCTGCGTCATTTGCGTTAATGTTGCAAGGCATGGTTATGGGTAAATAATAACGCAGCTTATAAGGCAGTCCAATCTTCTCACCTCGATAAAATTATTTTATTGATATCTGGCGGTTTCTGTTTAAACAAGACTGCACAATTTTAAGGTAATAATGGCTGCAAAAAAATTGTTTGATTACAATATTTTTTTAGCAGTAATCCTGAACCTTTTAATGGCGATACGGTCATTATCATTAGACTGCAGCGTGCGTAACGACAGCAATGCTGTGTCTCCCGTCACTATCCTCTGTACTTTACACAGGAGAGACATTATGAAAAACAAATACATGAATCATGTTACAAAAAAATACACCTGCCTGGCATGTGCGTTGTGCTTCTTGGGCTAGGCGTTATGCCTGGCGCTTATGCCGTTAATGCTACAACCGCCCTGGGTGTTGGTGTGAGCACCCTGGTTGCTGCGGGGCGTCCGTATCATCATTTACAAACTAATCGCAATGGCGTTGACAAACAGCAGGTCAATAAAACGGTGGTAGTGCGAACAAAGAGAGGGCATAGTAGCAGGCCCTATCATCATCTGATCAAAAATCGCACTATTGAACAAACTGAATTCGCCGCGATGGAAGCAGGCAAGACGAGCAAGAGTGGAATGCATAGAAGCGTATCGCAAGGAGGCAAACCATATCGTATCCGCTAATAACTATGATAAGTATTAATTCCGGCTCTGTGCGACAAGGCATAGCGTTAATTACATTGCCTTGTCGCGCAATTAATTATTCTTCATGCTGGCTTGTCAGGCCTTATCGACAAATGCTTATTGATGAATAATGCCATTGGATAATGCAATACTTCATTTTATTAATGATTCATCCCAGAAGGTGGCCTCTATCTTGTTGCCCTCCGGATCGCGAATAAAACAACCATAGTAGGCGTCCGTATAATCGGGTCTCGGTCCGGGTGCGCCATCGTCAGTGCCACCGGCAGCTAATGCCGCTTCATGAAACGCATGCACGGCTTCCCTGGTATCGGCAATAAAGCCAACATGCGAACCATTACCAACAGTTGCGGGTCTTCCATCTATTGGTGTTTGTACCCAGAACTCCGGAAAGGCACGGCCGTAGCCTGCTGCGCCCGGGTGCTCCATTATTTTTCTGCATCCTAATGTGGGCAACACCTTGTCGTAAAAAGCGATGGCGCGTTCAAAGTCATTTGTGCCGACCGAGATATGTGAAATGATACTGGGGTTTTCATCCGTCATGTTTTCTCTCCTGATCCATGAGTTTTGATATTTTCTGACTGGACAATAAATCATTGCATCATGTGTCCAGGTGCGCAAGTTCTGTTAGTTAATTGCCAGGAGAAAAGAGAAAAGGGGTCGGTGACAACTGAGAGAAAAGGAGAGAAAAGGGGTCGGTGACAACTGAGAAGCATTTGCATTTAGATTTCTGTATTTAGCAAACCAAGATGTAACCCACACATCCACCCAGCTAAACCTTAATGATTCTCATTTGTCACCGACCCCTTTATTTGCCTTTATTTGTTATTTCGAGTGGGTTGATGGCTCAGGCTCTTGGTATGCGCAGGGTCTGCCCGGGGTAGATCTTGTTGGGGTCGGATAGCAATGGCTGGTTGGCCTCGAAGATTTCCATATATTTATTGGCACTGCCAAGATGTTCCTTGGCGATCTTTGACAAAGTATCTCCTGATTTGACGGTATAGAAACTAGCTTCCGGCTCCGAGGATGCGACTTCTATGCGATTGTCGACACGGCTGATGCCAAATTGGTTGCCTGCTGTCAGTGTCGCTTTTTCATTGTCCTGTTGGCTGTCGGTATTGCCTTCCAGTGTCACCAGATCGCCATCGGCAGTGACCTTCAGGTTGGCTACTTGTATGCCTGAATTTTTTATCATCTGGGTGATTTTTTCCGAACGTATTTCATTGATGCGTTCTTGTGAAACAGTTACGACGTCTTCCTTTTTTTCATCATCCCCAAATATTTTATCGCCGGCACTGGCGACGAAATCAAATAGTCCCATGGTTGTTCTCCTCGTAAGTATTGTGCAGCTTTTATAACATATTGGCGCTGATTTATAATGAAGGTTTTGCTATATTTTACAATTTGTTACACGGCTATCTTTAGGCTGTATAAATTAGTAGCTCGGGGATAAAGGAGGCGGAATAAAAGAATAAAAGGGGTCGGTGACAAATGAGAATCATTAAGGTTTAGCTGGGTGGATGTGTGGGTTACATCTTGGTGCTAAATACAGAAATCTAAATGCAAATGCTTCTCAGTTGTCACCGACCCCTTTATTTGGACCCCTTTATTTGTTTATTTGCTTTATTTTGCCTTTATTTCTTATTGATTGCACACCGGGCAGGCCGGGTCCTTTTTCAGTTTGATGCTGCGCCACTCCATGTAATTGGCATCGAGCAACAACAGGCGACCGTTCAGGTCTTCACCAAAAGCGCAAATGATCTTGATCGCCTCCAGGGCCTGGATACTGCCGATGATGCCGACCAGAGGGGCGAGTACGCCGTTGGCGCTACAGGACTGGTCGAGTTCGCCTTCATCTTTATACAGGCAGTGGTAGCAGGGGCTGTCGTCGATATCGTTACGAAACACGGCGACCTGTCCTTCCAGGCGTATTGCGGCGCCGGATACCAGTGGGGTGCGGGTGTGGACACAGGCCTTGTTGACCATGAACCGGGTTTCGAAGTTATCACTGGCGTCGATGACGACGTCGACATTGCGGGCCTGTTCGCTCAGCGCTGCGTGGTCAAGGCGGTGATTGATGCAGGTGATGCGGCATTCCGGATTCAGTGCCTGTACGGCCTGCTGGGCCGACTCGACCTTGGCGCGGCCGATATCTGCCGTGCCGTGCGTGATCTGACGTTGCAGGTTGCTGAGATCGACAACATCGTCATCGACGAGGACCAGTTCACCGACGCCGGCGGCGGCCAGGTACATCGCCACAGGCGAACCGAGCCCGCCGAGACCGATAACCAGCATGCTTGAGTCGGCCAGTTTTTGCTGGCCCTCGATGCCGATTTGCGTCAGCATGATCTGGCGGCTGTAGCGTAATAGTTGTTCGTCATTCATAGGGGTTTGTAATGTTCCCATATATTCTCGGTGCAACGTTGTCGTCGACGGTTTAATGAATTTCTGACAGCAAAGTAAGAATAGTCTGACAGAGTCTGACCTGATAATCATTATAATACGCATCATAATTTATCAAAATAGAGGAAGATGTAATGACCGAAGGATTGGCAAGTCGCAGCCGTTCGTGCTGGGTTTCGATTTTATCTGTTTTAACCCTGTTTTTGTCTGCCTGTGGCGGGGGTGGCGGTGGTGGTCAGTCACAAAATACCACATCAGGGCCCGATATCTCTGTAAACCAGCTGGTTGATGGCCCGACTGCAGGTCTCGGCTATGTATCCGGGCAACAGAGCGGTATTACCGATGGCCTCGGTCTGTATCTGTATGAACTGGAGCAAACCATCACCTTCAGTGTCGGTGATATTGTGCTTGGGGCTGCAGATCCGGCCGGTAAATCATTGCTGACGCCGGTTGATATGGTTGCCGGCGCCGTCGATGAAACGGATCCCGCCGTGACCAATATCCTGCGCTTCCTGCAGACGATTGATGATGATGGTAATCATGATAACGGCATAGAAGTAACTGCGGCCGTTCGCGCACAGGCAGCGAATGCCTCCATCGATTTTAATCAGAGCGTCAGCGCCTTCGAACAGGATGTAAATGTGCAGAGTGTAGTCGCTGATCTGACTATGGTCACCAGCGCCGGCACGAGATCACTGGTGCCGACTGCGGCGGCATTGGCCAATTTCAGGCAGAGTATGTTGTTTCGCCGGATCGGCAATAATTGTGCTGATTACGCTGGTAGTGACACGGGCACACTGGATTTTGCCATTGATCAGCTGGGCGTGATCAGTGGTAGTGGCCAGAGTAATACCCTCGGTGCATTCACCCTGACGGGACAGGTCGATAGTAGTGGTAATGTTTCAATGATTTCCACTGCGTCAGGTGTTCAGATAGCGACCTTTAGTGGTGCGATCGATATCAACCGCAATTTTAACGGTTCATGGACCGATGGCAATGGTAGCACCGGTACGGTTTCGGGTGCGCGTTCGGGTATTCCATGTACGCAGCTACGCGGTGGTGATGGTGGTCTGGGCGGTGCGGTACGCATCGGTTACGACATCTATAATGGGCTGTTCCGCTATCAAATGGCGGAAATTGGCGCCCCTGTCGATGTATTGCAGCCCTATACCCGTACCGTGATACTGCGAGGTAGCGAGAAGCGCGCGGAGGAAGATGGCACGGCCTGGTTGCCGATCGATTTTAATATCCCGCCGACATTGGGCAGGGTGCCGTTCGACAATAGATGGATCCATAATGGTGCTGGTCTGTATCAATATGATGGACAGGCAACAACTTTCAAACTGCAACCGCCGGAAAATTCAACACCAACAGATATCTTTTTCTCGTTCCTGACAGTCGATGTGCCAACACTGGGGAGTACGATCTCGATTGGCAGCGGTACCGTCACCGGTGTCGAGGTCGGGGCGATGAAATTCCGTGGTCATTCCTGCACATTGTATGATCTGACGACAAGCGAGGGGCAGCCGGCAGGGCAGGTGTGCCTGGCTCGTTTCAGTGGCGTTAATGATGCCGTCGCGCTTTATTATCATACCATCATCAACTATACCGATACGGGTGGTACAACATCGCCGTTCGATCTGAAGTACGTCGCCAGGGAGGTAGCTCTCGGAATTGCGCTAGATAGTGATACGTTTACTGCGCCCTGACGGGCCGGTAAACCAGTTACAGGTATTTGCGCCAGTAATCGGGGCGGTCATCGCGGCAGCCGTGTTGCAGGCGGCTGTAGCGGTTGATGAAGATATTGCGCGTACAGGGTCCATCGGGGCAGCCCATGTTTTCACATTGGACGTTTTCGGTATAGTAATACAGTGCGCGTTTGAGTTTGAACAACAGGCTGTTGTCGAGATGAAAGCCGAGTTCGATCAGCGCATCTTCGATAAGCTCCAGGGTCAGGTGGCGGATATCATAGCTGACTGAGAGTCTGTGTATATCGATCAGGTCGAGGTGGATGATGCCATCAACATCGCTTAGAAACAGCATAGCGTTCCGCGCCTGTTCGGGATCTGCATGTACGCTGCAAAAGGCCAGTTCGCGATGTTTAATCAGGTCATGATTTAAGCCATCCATTCCTTGAGTCTAGCGTACTGACAGGATTAATCTAGCAATTAAATCAGTCCGGGCGGCGTCCGGCACTGACGCGGGCATGCCCGGCGAGGTCGGTATAGTGGTGGGTATCCTCGAATCCGTACTTTAAAAACAATGACTTGACGGCATTTGCCTGGTCGTGGCCATGCTCCAGCAACAACCAGCCGCGGGATTTCAGGTAGTGTCCGGCGTGGCTGATAATAGCGCGGATCGCATCGAGTCCGTCTGCCCCGGATACCAGCGCCGGACGCGGCTCGTGGCGCACATCGCCTTGATCCAGATGCGGGTCATGGGCGGGAATGTAGGGCGGATTGGAGACAATGATATCAAACCGGCGCTGCGGTACCGGCGCGAACCAATCGCCCTGGAGCAGCTCGATATTGTCGAGCTTCTGGCTCTGGATATTATGTTGTGCGATTTTCATTGCCGCCGCGGATTGCTCGATTGCTGTAACCTGGCTGGCTGGCCTTTCCCGTGCAATGGCCAGCGCAATTGCGCCGCTGCCGGTACCGAGATCGAGGACCTGTTGCGGTAGCTTTAATGGAATACGCGCAAGTGCTTGCTCGACCAGCAGTTCGGTCTCGGGACGCGGGATCAGCGTTGCATCAGAGACCTTAAGATCGAATTCCCAGAATGCCCGGCGCCCGCTCAGGTACGCAATCGGTTCCCCGGCCAGGCGTCGTTGCAGTAAGGCGTCGAACTGTGTTGCCTGCGCGGCAGACAGCTCCTGCTCGGGCCAGGTATACAGATGGGCGCGATTGCATTGGAGGACATGGCAGAGCAGTAGTTCGACATCGGCTCTGGAAGAGTCCGATGTTTTACTCAATTTTTGCTGTGCTTCAGTGAGTGTCTGTTGGATCGTCGTCATTTTAGAAAAGTTGCTAGTCGCTATTAGCTAGTAGCGAGGCCGAAAGAATGAATAGAGCAGTCTTTTTCTGGCCACTAGCAACTCGCTACTAGCTACTCAATTCCGCCAGCAGTTCGGCCTGATGTTCACTGATCAATGGATCGATGACCTGGCCGAGTTCGCCCTGCATGATTTCGTCCAGTTTATACAAGGTCAGGTTGATACGATGATCGGTCACGCGCCCCTGTGGGTAATTATAGGTGCGGATACGTTCGGATCGGTCGCCACTACCGACCTGCAGTTTACGGTTGGCCGCCTGGGCGGACTGTTGTTTTTCCTGTTCGGCCGTCAGCAGACGTGACTGCAACAACGACATCGCGCGGGCGCGGTTCTTGTGTTGCGAGCGTTCGTCCTGACATTCGACCACGACACCGCTTGGCAGGTGGGTGATACGAATGGCCGAATCGGTTTTGTTGACGTGCTGGCCACCGGCGCCGGAGGCGCGAAACGTATCGACCTTCAGATCGGCCGGGTTGATGTCAATTTCCTCGACCTCGCCGAGTTCCGGCATGATCGCGACGGTGCAGGCCGAGGTATGCACACGCCCCTGGGACTCAGTTTCGGGTACACGTTGGACGCGATGGGCGCCGGACTCGAACTTGAGGCGGGAAAATGCGCCCTGACCGATAATACGCGCAATGATCTCCTTGTAGCCGCCATGTTCACCGGGGCTTTCACTGATGACCTCGACCTGCCAGCGATTCAGTTCGGCGTAGCGCGAATACATGCGGAACAGGTCGCCGGCAAATATCGCGGCCTCGTCGCCGCCGGTGCCGGCGCGCACTTCGAGAAAAATATTGCTGTCATCGTGCGGGTCTTTTGGCAACAGCAGTTTTTGTAATTGCAGTTCCTGTTCCTGTTTTCTGGCCTCGGCTTCTTTCAGTTCTTCTTCGGCCATTGCGCGCATGTCGGGGTCATCGTCAGCGGTCATCTCACTGGCATTGTCGATGTCTTCCAGGGTCTGGTTATAGCTATTGAACTGGTCGACGACAGGATTCAGTTGCGCGTATTCCTGCGACATACTCCTGAAGCGGTTCTGGTCGGCAATGATATCGGGATCGGAGAGCAGGTGTCCGAGTTCCTCGAAGCGCGCACTGATGTGCTCGAGTTTTTGATGAATAGATTCTTTCATTATGTTAGGGAAAGGATTTAATCCTTGTTTTCCAGTTTGAAGATTTCCTGTGCTGCGCGTATCAGCTCCATGCGTCCCTGGGATGCGGCATCACGCAGGCTGGCGCTGGGTTCGTGCAGCAGTTTATTGGTCAGTGAGTTGGCCAGAAATTGCAGTACATCCTCTGCCGATTTGCCCTGTTGCAATTGTCGATTGGCCTTGGCCAGTATTTCATCACGTGAATGTTCCGCGCGGCTGCGGTATTCTCGTATCGTATCGACAGCGTTCAGTGACTTGGCCCAGGCGAGAAAATGCTGGACCTGTACATCGATGATTTCATCCGCCTGCTTGGCCGCTTCCTGGCGTGTGCGCTGCCCTTCCTCGATTACATCATGCAAGTCATCGACGGTATACAGGTAGATATCTTCCAGTTCCCCCACACCCGCTTCGATATCGCGCGGGATGGCAATATCGACCATGAACATCGGTTTATGCTTGCGCTGTTTGAGTGCCTTTTTGACCATGTGCTTGTCCAGCAAAGGTTCCTGGCTGGCTGTGGATGAGATGATGATGTCGGCCTCGGCGAGGTGGGCCGCCAGCTCCGATAGCGCGATGCCATAGCCGTCAAACTGACCGGCGAGGTTATGGGCGCGCTCGACTGTACGGTTGGCAATGATCATGCGGCCGATATTGTTATCGTACAGATGACGGGCCGCCAGTTCGATGGTTTCACCGGCGCCGATCAGCAACGCAGTTTGTTTATGCATATCACTGAAGATCTGTCTGGCCAGGCGTACTGCGGCAAACGCGACCGAGACCGGGCTGGAGCCAATCGCGGTATCGGTCCGAATCTGTTTGGCCACGGTGAAGGTATGCTGGAACAGACGCCCGAGGGTCGAGCCGAGAGTGCCGGCTTTCATGGCCTCGTGGTAGGAGTCCTTCATTTGCCCGAGTATTTGCGGTTCACCGAGGATCAGCGAGTCCAGTCCGGTGGCGACGCGAAACATATGGCGGATGGTATCGTTCTCGGGGTAGGTATACAGGTAATTTTTCAGCTCGTTGATATCAATCTTGTGATATTTCCCCAACCACTCGACTACACTGTCATAATCCGAGTCCTCGAGGGTGCAATACAGTTCGGTGCGATTACAGGTAGACAGGATAGCCACTTCGTTGACCGGTTGCAGCTCAACGAGTTTTTGTAGCGCATCGGCGAGCTTGTCGGGTGCGAAAACGACCCGTTCGCGCAGCTCTACCGGTGCGGTTTTGTGGTTAATTCCTAATGTAATCAGGGACATTGCTTGCGTATTGTATAATAAATCGGCAATTTTGCGGTAAATATGTGGTCAATACAAGCAATCAATCAAAAAATTTCCGTAGGCTGAAATTAATGCTATTGTATGAATAATCGCAAGTTTCTGTTAATCCAGATAATTCAAAAGGATTCGGGCTGAAATGACCTTATATATTAATCGGCTCAGGGTAAGAATGATGTTCCCTGCCATGGCAGCTGCCTTGTTGCTGGGCGTGCAGGCCTGTGCAATCAGCACAAAGTCTGCGCCGGCGACAACGCCGGAAATGGCCGTGATGAATTCGACACGTGTGGCCGAGAGTGCAGCTCTGGATGAGCAATACCGCAAAAGTGCCGAGTTGATGTACCTGTTACTGATGGCCGAGGTCGCTGCACAGAAAGGTGAGTTACCGACGTCTGTGCAGGCTTATCTGAAGGCCGCCAGGCTCAGCGATGATCCCAAGATCGCCGAGCGTGCCACCCGAGTGGCCTCGTTTGCGCGTGACTACAAATCAGCGATGCTGGCGGCCGAGCGTTGGGCGGAATTACAGCCTAGCAATCTCGATGTCCAGCATTCATTGGTTATATTGTATTTAAGGAATCAACTGCTCGACAAGGCAGTCGATGCCGTCGATCTGGTACTGAAGATGACGGCCAAGAGCAAGATCCAGGGCTTCGGACATCTGGTTGCACTGCTCAACAACGAGGGCGATAAGGAGGCAGTGCTGGCGTTGATGGACCGCGTTGTAAGCAATTACAGCAACAATCCCCATGCGCACTTCGCCTATGCGCGCCTGGCCTTTCAGTCCAAGCAGTATGACAAGGCCAAACAACAGGTCGAAGCGGCGCTTGAATTGAAGCCTGATTATGATGCCGCGCTATCCTTGCTGGCAAGAACACAGATGATGCAAGGCGAAACAGATGAAGCGCTGGAAATTATGCGTAAACTGGTCGAGCGTGATCCGCAGACCACTAGTCATCGCGCATCCTATGCACGCCTGCTTGCCGTAGCCAAGCGCTATGATGAGGCGCTCAGGCAGTTCAGGGAGGTTCTCAAGCTTGCACCGGATAATGCGGATATCATTTATGCGATCGCGTTACTGAACCTGGAACAGCGCAAGTTCAAGGAGGCTGAAAAATACTTCAAGTCACTGCTGGACAAGCGCAAGCATGTATTTGAATCCTATTTTTACCTCGGCAGCATTGCTGAAGAACTGAAGCAATATAGCAAGGCCATCAAATGGTACCGGCAGGTCCAGCATGGACAGAACAAGATCGATGCCGGTATTCGAGTCGCGCAGTTGTTGTCACGGCAGAAAAAAATTAATGAAGCAAGAAATTATCTGCACAGCATGCATAACCGGGACCCGAACCTGTCGGTGCGCCTGTATGTGGTCGAAATCGATATACTCGCCAAGGCCAATCAGTTCGAACCGGCCATGGAAGTTGCCAACAGAGGGCTGGCCGAAAATCCGGATAACGCTGACCTGTTATATGCACGCTCTCTGCTCGCCGAAGAGATGGGCCGTCTCGATATGGCCGAGGCCGACCTGAAGAAGATCCTCGTACAGGATCCGAAAAATGTCCATGCGTTGAATGCATTGGGCTACACTCTGGCCGACAGGACCGACCGTCTGCAGGAGGCTTACGGTTACATCAGTCAGGCGCTGGCGCTGGAGCCGGAAGAACCGGCGATCCTCGATAGCATGGGCTGGGTACTGTACCGGATGGGGCGCGCGCGCGAGGCGACTGAATACCTGCGCCGGGCCCTGAAAATCATGCCTGATGATGAAATCGCGGCGCATCTCGGTGAAGTGTTGTGGGTTACCGGCCTGAAAAAGGAAGCGGCCGAGATCTGGAGCAAAGCGCTTAAGGCAAACCCCGACAGTGTTCATTTGAAAAATGTCCTGAAGCGATTTAATCCATAGTGAGCCGTTACCCGTTTCTGTTCCTGCTGGCCTTGTTGCTCGGCGCCTGTTCACAACCTATGCCGGTGCCGGACAGCGGCTCCGTGCAGGCATGGAAGGCCCGCCAGTCGGCATTAACGGCCCTGCAGGACTGGAAGTTAAAAGGTCGGGTAGGCCTGTATACAGCGGATGAAGCATGGCCGGGCGACATTCACTGGCAGCAGACCGGTAAAGCCTATGACATGCGCATTATCGCGCCGCTGGGTGTCGGCAACCTGCATGTCTACTCGGTCGAGGGCGGCGTCATGCTCGAGCATTCCGCTGAGCCGCATGCCTATTTTTCAGCGGACCCGGAAATACTGATCCAGAAGCAGTATGGATGGAAATTGCCGATCCGTGACCTGCGTTACTGGATGACGGGTCTACCCAGTCCGCGATCCAGCCTGTCAGGCAAGCTCGACCTGGATCAGCACGGGCGCCTGCAAAGTCTGCAGCAATCCGGATGGCATATCATTTTTCAACGCTATAAAAAGATAGCGGGCTATGAACTGCCGACGAAGGTGTTGCTGGAGCACAAAGACCTGTCGGTAAAAATTGTGATCAGGGAATGGCTGGTATAAGTAGTAAGGGCTGGCCGGCGCCAGCCAAGATCAATCGCTTTTTGCATATTACCGGACAGCGGCCCGATGGCTATCATTTGTTACAGACGGTTTTTCAGTTTCTGGATTACAGTGACCTGATCGACTTCAGCCTGCGTGATGACGGCCAGGTTCGCCTGCTCACGCCAATGCCGGCCATCGCCCATGATGACAACCTGATGGTGCGCGCGGCCAGGCTGTTGCAGCCTTGTGCTCCCGCTGCGGTCGGTGTTGATATCGAGATCCACAAGCGCCTGCCGCTGGGCGGTGGCCTCGGTGGCGGCAGCTCCGATGCCGCGACGGTGTTGGTGGCGCTGAATCGTTTATGGCAGTTAAACCGTAGTCCGCAATACCTCGCTGAGCTGGGGTTGCAGCTGGGTGCCGATGTCCCTGTATTTGTGCATGGTCATGCCGCATGGGCAGAAGGTGTTGGCGAGAAATTGCAGGAGATTGCATTGGATGAGCCGTGGTTCTGTGTTATTGTCCCGCCCGTGCACGTGTCGACGGCGGAAATTTTTTCCGATCCGGAATTGACACGTAATACCAGTCCCATCAAAATAGCGGACTTCCTGCAGGGCAAGGGCAGGAATGACTGTGAAGCACTGGTAGCCAGGCGTCATAAGGGCGTGGCTGAAGTCATTGCATGGATGAAAGCGCATGCAGATCCTTCAGCTGCATGTGTGCTGCCGACCCGCATGACGGGGACCGGCGCCTGCGTATTTGCAGCGATGAAAACAGCGCAGGACGCTACGGAAGTCAGCGCCCAATTGCCTGCAGACTGGAATGCCTTTGTAGCCAAAGGTCTGAACCAGTCGCCGTTATTACAAAGATTGCAACAGGAAGGCTAGTACTTCCTTAAAGATTTTGGGGTGTCGCCAAGCGGTAAGGCACGGGGTTTTGATCCCCGCATGCGCAGGTTCGAATCCTGCCACCCCAGCCATAAAAAATGTAGCTGGTGGAGTCGATTTCACTAGTTCGTTAGAAATTGTAGAGTAGCCACTGAGGTGGCAGGGTTTGAACCGAAAAGGTTCGATAAATTCGCCGGGAGCGAATTTAGACAACGGCGGCGCCGTTGGCCCCGAAGGGGCGGAGGGCAGGACGCCCGGAGCAATCCTGCCACCCCAGCCATATTAAAAGTAGCTAGGCTAGACAAATAACCTGAGACAGGTGAAAGATATAGCTAAGGAAGCTCTGGTTAATTCGAAATTTTGTGTCATTGCGAGCGCAGCGTGGCAATCTGTCAAATAGAATCATGTGCTTACATGCTGTTTATATATTCCATTATGAATGGCACTTTGGATTGCTTCGTCGCGTGGCCCACAGAACCACTGCGGGTCAAGGCATCCTCGCAATAACACTTCAATCATATTTATAATATAGACAGTATATTTTAAACACACGGGTAGGGTCACACAGTGGTTACAGATAGCAGGCAGGCGTCGCCTGGAAAAATGATGGTATTCTCCGGTAACGCCAATCCGGCCCTGGCGCAGTCCATAGCCAGTTACCTGAACCTGTCACTGGGCAAGTCTGTCATCGAGCAATTCAGTGATGGCGAGGTGATGTTCGAAATCATGGAGAATGTCCGTGGTGCCGATGTCTTTATCGTCCAGCCTACCTGTGCACCGACCAATGATAATCTGATGGAACTCATGGTCATGATGGACGCACTCAGGCGTGCATCCGCATGGCGCATTACTGCCGTGATCCCGTATTTTGGCTATGCGCGCCAGGACCGCCGGCCGCGTTCCGCGCGTGTGCCGATAACCGCCAAGGTCGTTGCCAAGATGATTTCCCAGGGTGGCGCTGACCGTGTGTTGACCGTCGATCTGCATGCTGACCAGATCCAGGGCTTTTTCGATGTACCGGTGGATAATGTCTATGCCTCGCCGATTTTGCTGGGGGATATTTGGCGCCAGAAATACCCGGACCTGATGGTGGTATCACCCGATGTTGGCGGTGTTGTACGTGCGCGCGCGCTGGCCAAACGCCTCGATGATGCCGATCTGGCCATTATCGATAAACGCCGTCCGCGCGCCAACGAGGCCAAGGTCATGAATATCATCGGTGAAGTCGAAGGGCGCAGTTGTATCCTGATCGATGACCTGGTCGATACGGCAGGGACTTTGTGCAAGGCCGCCAATGCCCTGAAGGAACACGGCGCCGGCAAGGTCATGGCCTATATTACCCATCCGGTCCTGTCCGGGCCTGCGATCAGTAATATCGAGAATTCCGCCCTCGATGAACTGGTCGTAACCGATACGATCCCGCTCAGCGACGAGGCGCGCCACTGCACGCGTGTGCGCCAATTGACCATCTCGGAACTGCTCGGCGAAACGATGCGTCGGGTCAGCAATGAGGAATCGGTCAGCTCTCTATATATGGATTAAGAGCAGGGGAAAGATACAAGATACAAGATACAAGATACAAGATACAAGATAAAAGGTATTAAAGGCGGATCAAAGCGAATGGTCTCGTAAACCCATCTATTACCATATAATTATTATGGTATAAATACCCTCAGCCACATGTAAGTTTGTCTGTTCGGGAGCCTTCTCTTAAGTCAAAAAATCTGAGTCATTGCGAGCCAATGGGCCATGCCTTATTGGAGTATCTGGCGGTCGCAGCGCGGCAATCTGTCAAATAAAATCAAGTAGTTACATGCCGTTTATATACTCCATTATGAATGGCACTTTGGATTGCTTCGTCGCTTCACTCCTCGCAATGACTAGATTTTTTTAACTTAATCGCAGTTTCCTAAGATTAATTTGTCCGGGTTTTAACCCTTTTCTCTTGTATCTTGTACCTTTTTCCTGCCTTTTAGCTTATAATCCCGCCTCGTTTTACCTGTCTGCATTGGTCGCGATAAGGACGGGTTTCAATCCAGGAGAATGAACATGAAAGAAACTTTCGAACTGAATGCCGAGGTTCGTACGGATATGGGTAAGGGTGCGAGCCGCCGCCTGCGTCGAACCGAAGCCATGCCTGCCATCATTTATGGTGGTGGTGCCGAACCACAGATGATATCACTGGCCCACAAGGAAATGGTCCATCACCTCGAGAACGAGGCCTTCTATTCACACGTGCTGACGTTGAATCTTGATGGCAAGCCCGAGAAGGTGATCCTGCGTGATCTACAGCGTCATCCGGTCAAGCCGATATTACTGCACGCTGATTTTCTGCGCGTTGATGACAAGACCCGTCTGCATATGAATGTGCCCCTGCACTTTATCAATGAAGATATCGCCATCGGCGTCAAACAAGAGGGTGGTCTGGTTGCTCATCTGGCCAGTGATGTCGAGATTAGCTGTCTGGCCAAGGACCTACCCGAGTACCTCGAGGTAGATCTGACAGACCTGCAGGCGGGTGAATCCATCCATCTGTCGCAAATCAAGGTGCCTGAAGGCGTTGAGCTGGTGGCGTTGTCACACGGTACGGAATATGACCTTGCCATTGTCAGCATCAACAAGCCGCGCGGTGGTGGCGAAGAAGAGGCCGAAGCAGAGGCGCCAGCCGAGGGTGGAGAGTCCGCGGAATAATTTGCGCTCGCTGCCGGCAGCTTCGACTGTATGGGTACAACTGCCATTAAACTTATCGCTGGTCTCGGTAATCCCGGCTCCAAATACCAGCAGACCCGGCATAATGCCGGGTTCTGGTTTGTAGATGAACTTGCGCATACAGTGCATGCCAATCTGCGTGCGGAAAGCAAATTTCACGGTGAGGCTGCAAAAGCGTGCATCAATGGTGAAGATATCTGGTTGCTGAAACCGGATACGTTCATGAATCTCAGTGGTCAGGCAATCGCCGCCATCGCCCGTTTCTATAAAATCCAGGTTAGCGAGATCCTCGTGGTCCATGACGAACTCGACCTGCCTCCCGGTACGGCCAGGTTGAAACGCGGCGGCGGTCACGGTGGACATAATGGCCTGCGTGACACGATCGCGAAAACGGGAAGCAAGGACTTTGCCCGCCTGCGTCTCGGCATCGGTCATCCCGGTGACAAATCCCGCGTCCATGATTATGTCCTGCATGCAGCCAGCCGTGAAGAACATGAGCAGATAGAATCGGCGATGCGGCATGCCATCGATGTCATTGATGATATTGTCAATGGTGAATGGAACAAGGCGATGAATGTTTTGCACAGTAAATAATAGGAAGTATTAGCGCAGAGTACACGGGGGGTAAAATATGTGGACTTACGGAATAAGCATGATCTCCTTCGTGTCCCTCCGTGTTCTCCGTGGTTTAACGGTTTTTATATATTGAATTTTAAACACAATCAGGATGAAATAAGGAATCAAGCGGATATCGATATAATCATCTCCGTGACCTCCGTGTTCTCCGTGGTTAAAGGCTTTTATTATGGGTTTTAAATGCGGCATCGTCGGCTTGCCTAATGTCGGAAAATCAACCTTATTCAATGCACTGACGCGTGCAGGTATTCAGGCCGAGAACTATCCGTTCTGCACCATCGATCCGAACGTCGGTGTCGTGCCGGTTCCTGACGCGCGCCTGGATAATCTGGCCGCGATTGTGGCCCCGCAGCAGGTCCTGCACGCACATATGGAATTTGTCGACATCGCCGGTCTGGTCGCCGGTGCATCGAAGGGCGAAGGCCTGGGTAACAAGTTTCTTGCCAATATTCGCGAGACCGATGCCATCGCCCATGTCGTGCGCTGTTTCGAGGACACCGATGTCGTCCATGTCGCCGGCAAGGTCGATCCGTTGTCCGATATCGAGATTATCAATACCGAATTGATCCTGGCCGATATGGAGACCGTCGACAAGGGTCTGCAACGGGCGCAGAAACAGTCCAAGTCGGGCGACAAAGACATGATCGCGCTGGCGGCATTATTACAGCGTGTCCAGGCGCACCTGGACCAGGGGCATGGCGCGCGTTCCATGGATCTGAGTGAGGATGAACTGAAGCGCCTGTATGAATTGCACCTGCTGACGATCAAGCCGACCATGTATATCGCCAATGTCGCCGAGGACGGTTTCGAGAACAATCCGTTTCTCGATCAGGTGCGCGAATATGCCGAGCGCGAGGCCGCCGTGGTTGTGCCGGTATGTGCGGCGATTGAATCCGAGATCATCGAGCTCGATGAGGACGAGATCAGTGAATTTCTCGCCGAAATGGGGCTCGATGAGCCGGGTCTGAACCGCGTTATTCGTGCCGGTTTCAGTCTGCTCGGTCTACAGACCTATTTCACTGCAGGGGTCAAGGAAGTGCGCGCCTGGACCGTGCGCGTCGGCGCAACGGCGCCCCAGGCCGCAGGGGTCATTCATACCGACTTCGAGAAAGGTTTTATTCGTGCCGAAGTCATTTCCTATGATGATTTTATCCAGTGCAACGGCGAACAGGGTGCCAAAGAGGCCGGCAAGCTGCGCCTGGAAGGCAAGGACTATGTTGTCAAAGATGGCGATGTGATGCATTTCCGCTTTAACGTATAGTATTATTCCTGTAATAACAGTCGAACATCCTGTTTATGAAATGGCATGGATGAACTTAATTTGAAGCATTTTGTCACTATAGATCTAATATATCAGGAGAAACAATGACTCAGCCCCGGCGTACCAAAATCGTGGCTACTCTCGGCCCATCAACCGATGAGCCCGGGGTCACCGAAGCCCTGCTCGATGCCGGCGTCAATACCGTGCGCTGCAACATGTCCCATGGCACCCATGAAGAACATCTGCAACGTATCGAACGGGTTCGTGCTTACAATGAACAAAGTGACAAGACCGTCGGTATCCTGATTGACCTGCAGGGTCCGGAAATTCGCACCGGTGAATTCCAGACCGACAAAATTATGTTGCAGGACGGCGATCGCTTCAGCCTCGACACTGCATTGGGTGATAAACAGGGTACACAGGACAGTGTCAGTGTGACCTACAAGGACCTGCCCAAGGATGTTGAGGTGAATGATGTTCTGTTGCTCGATGATGGTCTGGTTGAGTTACGTGTCGAGGCCGTGTCGGCAACACGCGTAGATTGTATTGTCGTCGTCGGCGGACCGCTGGGAGGAAAAAAAGGTCTGAACCGTAAGGGCGGTGGCCTCACGGCAGCGGCACTGACCGAGCGTGATGAGCGCGATATTGCCTTCGCCGTCAGTCAGCGTGCCGATTATATTGCCCCCAGTTTTGTCAAGACCGCCGCCGATGTCGAACGCGTGCGCAATCTTATTGAAAAGGACGGTGGTCATTGTCATATCATTGCCAAAATAGAAACGGCACTGGCGATCGACAATCTCGACGAGATCATCGCGGCGGCGGATGGTGTCATGGTCGCGCGTGGCGACCTCGGGGTTGAACGCGATGACGCCGACCTTCCGGGCTTGCAAAAGAAAATCATTAAAAAGGCGCGTCGTGCCGACCGCGTCGTCATCGTCGCAACCCAGATGATGGATTCGATGACCACCAGCCCGGTGCCGACACGCGCCGAGGTCTTCGATGTTGCCAATGCCGTGCTCGACGGTACTGACGCAGTCATGCTGTCCGGCGAGACCGCGGCCGGACAGTATCCGCTCAAGGTCGTGCAGAACATGGACAGGGTCTGCCGCCGCGCCGAACGCGAGCATCACGTGATGCGCTCCCAGCACCGCCTCGGCGAGACCTTCGAGCGCTTCGATGAGAGTATCGCGATGGCGGCCATGTATATTGCCAATCACCTTGGGATCAAATGCATAGCGGCACTGACCGAGTCCGGTGCGTCGGCATTGTACATGTCGCGCATATCATCCGGTGTGCCGATCTATGCCCTCAGTTCCCACCCGGAAACGCGCACGCGTATCAGCCTGTATCGCGGCGTCTATCCGATCGCGCATACACCATTGGCCAGCGAGCATGTAAGCTTCAATCAGGAAGTCATCAATGAGCTGCGAGAGGCCGGGGCTGTCGAGACCGGCGACAAGTTGATCATCACCAAGGGCGACCTGACCGGTGAGGAAGGCGGCACGAATGCATTAAAACTTATTCGTGTGACCTGATATAAAATTCAATGAAAAACAAATATTTAATGGTGAATAAAAAAAATAACACGGGTCTTTTTACTTTCCGGTGAAAATCCTGTATCTTACCCAACTCTTCATAATGGCTAGGTAGCTCAGTTGGTTAGAGCACAGCACTCATAATGCTGGGGTCGGCAGTTCGAATCTGCCCCTAGCTACCATTTTCCGCATCTGTCCACTGAGCCTGGTATTTTACTGGGCAGCACGATATCTTTATCAGGTCTATACTGGAAAACCATGGTCATTCCCAGCTGTATGGCTAGTATGCCTGATGCGGGACGAATATATTGTTAAATAGCTCCAAACGATATAGCATATTATAGGGTTTTGTCATTATTGGGGATAATCATCGCTCATTCACTTTTTTGTGCATGAAGATGATGCGGGAATAAGCGTTGAAATGAAAGACAAATCAAACGACAACAATAAATCCTCTACCGAAGAGGTCTCTTCCTTAGGGTCAGCTGCTGATGATGGTATCGTTGTTGAAGAGCAGGTGCTGGAGCGGCATGAATACGACAGTACCACAAGTTTTAAAATGGATATCGAGAAAGCCAAGGCTATGGCCACAAGCCAGAGGCAAACTGGCAATGAGCAGTCTGCTGCAAGTGTTCAGACACCCGTTGATACAGGGATAAGTGAGGAAGAGAAGGCGCGCATCAAACAATCACTGGCGGAGCTTCGTGAGATTGAGGATGAGCAGGGCGGTGCAGATGATCATAGCCGCAGGCGGGGTCTGTTCGGTAGAATAAAAAGTTTGTTTGGCGATAAGTAGTAGTGGCTATAACCCAATCTGACAGATTACAAAATAAATTTATGCGTGATCTGACAATATTGCCTGGACATGAAGGTCTCATACCCTATAACAGGCTTTCAGGAATGTTTGTTTAACAGTCAGGGGCTGGCCAGGTGCAGCCATTCATAAACATTGTCAT